>JANXYH010000002.1 GCA_025350145.1 Burkholderiales bacterium
CTGCCGCGCGGTCAGGCCGGCGGCTCCAGGCCGATGTCCAGATCAGCCGCGATGCGCTCGACCAGGGCGCGCAGCCGCGCCAGCTCGGCCGCCTGCTGCGCCAGGGCGGCCTTGAGCGCGACCAGTTCGCCGACGCTGACCGGATCGGCGTCGCTGGCGCCGGTCGGCTCGCGCGCCGCGCCCAGTTGCACCTCGCCGCACAGCAGGTGCGCCCAGCGCGGCTCGCGTGCGCCCGGGGGGCGAGGCAGCAAGACCGTGCGTGGCGGATAGCGCTCGGCCAATTCGGTCAGCGCGGCCTCGACCGCAGCGATGTCGGCAAAGCGGTGCAGGCGCTCGGCGTTGGCACGCAGCTCGGCACTGGTCTGCGGGCCGCGCAGCATCAGCGTGGCGAGCAGGGCCACCGCCGAGTCGGGCACGTTCAGGCCGCGAGCGGCATTGTGTTCATAGCGGGTGACGCGGCTGCTGCTGCCCTCGAACACCAGGCTCAGGCGCTTGAGGCCGTCGATTGCCGCCTGCACCTCGGCGTCGCTGGCGTTGGTGACCGGGTCGCGGGCGGTCTTCTGGTTGCAGCCCAGCACCAGCGTGTTCAGGCTCAGTGGGTAGGCGTCGGGCACGGTGGCGTGCTTCTCGACCAGCACGCCCAGCACCCGGGCTTCTAGCGGGGTCAGCGGGCGGACCATGGCGGCGCCTGGGGCCGGCCAGGTTCAGAGCCCAAAGCCGTCGTCGGCGGACAGCACCGCACCGTTGACGAAGCTGCTTTCGTTGCTGCACAGCAGCATCAGCGCCGCGTCCAGGTCGGCCGGCTTGCCGACGCGCTTGCGCGGCATCATCTGCACCAGCCGCTGGCCGGACTCGGATTGCCAGTGCAGGTGGTTCAGCGGGGTATCGATGTAGCCCGGGCAGAGGGCGTTGACATTGATGCCGAAGCGGCCCCACTCCAGCGCCATCGCCCGGGTCATGTGCACCACCGCCGCCTTGCTCATCGCGTAGACGCCGATCTGGCTGAACACCCGCAGCCCGGCCATCGAGGCGATGTTGACGATGCGCCCGCCGGTGAAGGTGCCCGGCGCAGCGCCGCGCGAGCGGGCGATCATGCGCTTGCCGACCTCCTGGGCGACGAAGAAGGCGCCCCGGGTGTTGGTGCTGAAGACATGGTCGAAGTCCTGGGGCATCACGTCGACCAGCTTCTGGTTGGTGCTGACGCCGGAGTTGTTGACCAGGATGTCGATCGTGCCCATCTCGGTCTCGGCATGGGCCACGGCCGACTTGATGCTGTCATGGTCATTGACATCCAGGCGCACGACATGGGCGTCGCCGCCCTCGGACTCGATTTCGGCGCGCAGCGCCTTGAGTTGCTCGACCCGCCGCGCCGCCAGCACCACGCCAGCGCCGGCCCGGGCCAGGGTACGGGCGAACTGCGCGCCCAGGCCGCCGGAGGCACCGGTGACGAAGGCGACGCGGCCGGAAAGATCGATCTGATAGGCCATGGTGGTAGTGGTGTGCTGCGACAGTGCGGCGGTCACCATAGCATGGCGTGCCAGCGGCCAAAGCCTCCTGGAGCCGGCCCCTGGCCCGCCAAAACAGCCGGCGGCGCAAAAAAGCACGGTCGTGCTATTTTTGACTGTCCGCCGCTAGAATCGCCGCCTTTGACGGGGCGCCAGCGCCCTGCCCTTCCCTGTAGAAATCTCCAAACTGGACGGCCCATGAAGACGCCCGACGCCCTGCTCGAAAAATTCGGCCCGCGCGAGGCCATGGACTACGACGTGGTGATCGTCGGTGGTGGCCCTTCGGGCATGGCCTGTGCAATCCGCCTCAAGCAGTTGGCGGCGAGCACGGGCAAGGAAATTTCGGTGGTGGTGCTGGAAAAGGGCGCCGAGCCGGGCGCCCATATCCTCTCGGGCGCGGTGATGGATCCGCGCGCCATCAGCGAGTTGTTCCCCGACTGGGCCGAGCGCGGCGCGCCACTGCGCCAGCCGGTCACCGCCGACCAGGTGCTTTTCCTGGCGGGCGACGGCGGCACCGCCACCACACCCGACTGGCTGGTGCCCGAATGCATGCAAAACCACGGCAATTACGTGGTCGCGCTGGGCGCGGTGGTCAAGTGGCTGGGCGAGCAGGCCGAGAGCCTGGGCGTCGAGGTCTTTCCCGGCTTTGCCGCAGCCAGCGTGCTCTATGACGCGCAGGGCGGCGTGCGCGGCGTGGCCACCGGCCACGTCGGTCTGGGCAAGGATGGCGAGCCAACCGGCAACTTCCAGCTCGGCATGGAGCTGACGGCCAAGTACACGGTCTTTGCCGAGGGCGCCCGCGGCCATCTGGGCAAGGCGCTGATCGCCAAGTTCGGCCTCGACCACGGGCGCGACGCGCTCAGTTTTGCGATTGGCCTGAAGGAGCTGTGGGAGGTGCCTGCGGCCCAAGCCCGGCCCGGCGAGGTGGTGCACACCGCCGGCTGGCCGATCGAGGACGACAGCTTCGGCGGCGGCTTTTTGTACCACCTGGCCGACAACCAGGTCACCCTGGGCTTTGTCCTGGGGCTGGACTACCAGAACCCCTGGATGAGCCCGTTCGACGAGTTCCAGCGCTGGAAGACCCACCCCGCGATCCGCCAGCACATTGCCGGCGGCAAACGCATCGCCTACGGTGCCCGCGCGATCAACAACGGCGGCCTGGGGGCGCTGCCCAAACTGGTGTTCCCGGGCGGCGCCCTGGTCGGCTGCGACGCCGGTTTCCTCAACGCCAGCCGGATCAAGGGCAGCCACGCCGCAATCAAGACCGGCATGCTGGCAGCAGAGGCCGCCGCCGCCGCCCTGGCCGCCGGGCGCCAGCACGACGAACTCAGCGCCTACCCCGCCGCTTTCGAGGCGAGTTGGCTGTACACCGAGTTGCAGCGCAGCAAGAACTTCAAGCGCTGGTACAAGCATGGCAAGTTGATCGGCAACCTGATGACCGGCGTCGAGCAATGGCTGCTGCCCAAGCTGGGCGTCAACGCCCCGCCCTGGACGCTGGCTGGCGGCAAGGCGGACAACCTCAGCCTCAAGCCGGCGGCAGATTGCCGACCTATCGCCTACCCCAAACCCGACGGCGTGGTCAGTTTCGACAAGCTCAGCTCGGTCTTCATCAGCAGCACCAACCACGAGGAGAACCAGCCGGCGCACCTCACGCTCAAGGACGCGGCCGTGCCGGTGGCGCTGAACCTGGCCACCTACGCCGGGCCCGAGTCGCGCTACTGCCCGGCCGGCGTCTATGAGTTCGTCAAGACCGACGACGGCCAGGACCGGTTGCAGATCAACGCCCAGAACTGCGTCCACTGCAAGACCTGCGACATCAAGGACCCGAGCCAGAACATCGTCTGGGTCACGCCCGAGGGCGGCGGCGGGCCGAACTACGCCGGGATGTGAGTCTTTCGGCCGGGCCGGGCCAGCCCACCATCGCCTGAACTGCGCCCGTTCTGCGCGCCTTTAGCCGGCACCGCGCGGCTGCGGCTGCGGAAGAATTCGGCGCAGCATGGACGCCTTGCGTTTGAACGATGTGGTGCTGCGGGTCGTGGCCTGGCACAACCGCCATCCGCTGGCGCGGCGAATCAGCCCCGACCAGGTGCACAGCATCGGCGAGGTGGTGCTGCCCTTCCGTTCGCGCCTGCCCTGGCCAGGTCAGGACGCGTCGCCGCCAGCCCCGGTTGAAGGCGCCGACCGCGCCGACGGCGCCGACCACCATGACGCTGGCCAGGCAACTGAGGCGTCGTCTGTGGGCGCAGCGGCCGAGACCGGCGATCTGCAACACCCGCCGCCTCCGGCCTGGGCGGCCACACCCGCAGCAGCACTGCCAGCCGCACCAATGGCCCTGGCACGGCTGGGACTGGCGCTGCGCGCAGCCTGGCGCGGATTGCCCCGCCCGCGCCTGCGTGGCCCGAGGATGGCGCCAGCGTTCAGCGAGAAGTTCATCTGGCCGATGGCGCCGGCGGCGGTCGCGCGCTGGGCCGAACGGCGAGCCGCCAGGTCGGCGATTGCACCGGACGATTGGCCACGCCGGGTGGTGGCGACCGATGGCCTGCTGGCCCACAGGCTAGAAGCCCGCGGCCTGGGCGTGGCGCTGGAGTTGCATCTGCTCAGCGCCGCGATCGGGGTCGGCGACCGCAGGATCCGGCTGCTGCTCGATGCCCGGGACGGCATCGTCGGGCCGCGCGCCTACAGCCCAGCGCGGCTGACCGGCTTGGGCTCGACCTTGGCCAGCCTGGCCCTGGCGGCGCTGTTCGGCAGCGGCGCGCTGCATTTGCCTAGCCTCGACGCGCTGCAATCAGCATGGCCGCCGCGCCATCCTGCAGCCCAAGTTGCGACCAGTGCCGCAGCGGCCCTGCCCGAGCCCGCGCCGCACGGCTTGGCTGCGCCGGCGCATGACGAACCTGCGCCGCATGCGCTGCCGTCGGTCGCATCGGCCGCAGAGAAGTCCACTCCAGCCCCGGAACCGGCGACGACGGCGCAGGCAGCGCCGGCGACGGCCGATGGGCATGCGGGCGACGACTCCCCGCCCGCCCACCCGGCCGACACCGGGCACGCGGACCAGGCGCCGGCCCACGCGAGCGCCGCTGCGGCCGCCTCGGCACCGACGCCGGGGCCGGCGCCAGCGACCGCAAAACCGCCACCGCCCGCAGCCAGCGCCGCAGGCCGACTCAGGCTGGCACTGCGACCTCAACTGAGCCAAGAGGAGCGTGAGGCCGCGCGCGAAAGCGGCCTGCGCCTGCGTGGCCAGAACGCCACCGCGGCCACCGGCCCGGTGTACGCACTGGTCACGCCGCCGACCCGGTTGCGCGACGACTCGTTGCTGCTGCTGACGCGCGCCCGCGACCTCGGTGGCCGCGACGCCGCTCTGAAGTCAGCGCACAGCGACCTGATCTCGGCGCGGGGCCTGTGGCAGGCCGCGCTCTGGCCGTTCGGCTCGCGCGCCGACGCCGAGCGTGCCCGGGTCGCGCTGGCCGGCAAAGGCCTGAAGGCCCAGGTCGTCGAATTCTGAGCGGCGCCATCGGCGGCGGCGGCACTGGTCGCTTGACCGTCCAGGGCCTGGCCACAGTCAACGCGGCAGTTATGCTCACAGGCTTTGCGCGGCCGGCATGCAGCGCCTCGCTTTGGCTCCAGACGCTGATCCGCCGCCATAGCCGCAACCCCGGCTTGCCCACCTTCGAAAGATCTTGCCCGCCATGACCCGTGTGTTCAATTTCAGTGCCGGCCCTGCCGCCCTTCCCGAGTCGGTGTTGCGCCAGGCGGCCGAAGAAATGCTTGACTGGCACGGCAGCGGCATGTCGGTGATGGAGATGAGCCACCGCGGCAAGGAATTCATCGCCATCCATGCCGAGTGCGAAAGCCTGCTGCGCGAATTGCTGGCGATTCCGGCCAACTACAAGGTGCTGTTCATGCAGGGCGGCGCCATCGGCGAGAACGCGATCGTGCCGATGAACCTGCTGCGCGGCAAGGCCAGCGCCGATTACATCGACACCGGCGAATGGTCGAAAAAGTCGATCAAGGAGGCGCGAAAGTACGGCCGCGTCAACGTCGCCGCCAGCGCCGCCGACACCGGTTACACCAGCATCCCGGCGCCGGGCGACTGGAAGCGTGACCGCGAAGCGGCTTATGTGCACATCTGCAGCAACGAGACCATTGGCGGGGTCGAGGACCACTTCAGCCCCGAGGTCGGCGATGTGCCGCTGGTGGCCGACATGTCGTCGAGCATCATGTCGCGGCCGGTCGATGTGGCGAAGTACGGCCTGATCTACGGCGGCGCGC
>JANXYH010000043.1 GCA_025350145.1 Burkholderiales bacterium
CGAGCTTCGCGCCAGCGCTTCGGCCGACGGCGGCTCGGCCGCCGAGCTTCGCGCCAGCGCTTCGGCCGACGGCGGCTCGGCCGCCGAGCTTCGCGCCAGCGCTTTGGCCGCCGAGCTTCGCGCCAGCGCCTCGCGCGCCCACTGGATCGACTCTGCCGGCCGCGGCCGGTAATCGATCTCGCGGCCGCAGCCGCGGTCGATCCAGGCCAACGCCAGCCGCTCGTAGACCGGCTGCCAGCCCTGACCCGCACGCAACTGCATTTCTGGGTTCAGGAAGTAGTGGCCGTTCCTCGTGCGCACCCACAGGCGCCGGGCGGGCAGGTAGTTGCTGTGTACCTCGGCACGGGCCAGCACCTGGTTGACATAGCTGCGCTTGCGGCGCGGCTCGGGCCACAGCCAGGCCGGCAGCTCCTGCAGCACGTCGTGCAGTTGGTCGGCGAAGAAGCCGGACAGGTAGCGGTTCGGTGCCACCTTGCGCACCACGCATTGCGACCACTGGGTCTTGAGCCCGGCCAGCATCAGCGTCAGCAGCCAGTACTCGCCCTGGTGGCGTTCCAGACGAACCAGGCGGCTGTCGGTCTGCACGTCCAGTGCCGACGGTGCCAGCAGCTCGAACAGCGCCGCCAGCCCGCTGCCCGCGAACCCCGCCTCGCGCATCGCGCGGCCGACGGCATGGTCCCAGGCCGTGTGGCCGAACTCGTCGCGCCAGGCTGGGTCGGCGCCCTTGGCCAGCAGCGCCTGCACGATGGGCGCGTTGCCGGCCATCGCCGCCAGCATCAACGGCGTGGCGCCGACCGGCGTGGCGTGGTCGGGGCCATGGGTGTCGACGGCGCGCAGGATGTCCTTGAAGTTCTTTGCCTGGTACGGCTGCAGGTGGCGCTGCTGGATGGCCGCCACGGTCTTGCGCAGCAACGCCTTCTTCACCAGATATTGGCCCTCGAAGGCGTAGCGCGGGGGCTGTGAGCTGCCGGCACCGACGAACTCGCGATCGTCCATCAGGCCGCAGGCGGGCGCAAACCCGGTCTGGCCGAGTTGCTGCACCCACTCCTGCTGGCCATGCCACAAGGCGTAGTCGAACACCGCCTGCCGCGGTTTGCCGCTCGGGTTCTTCGGGTCCAGGGCCTTGGGCGCCATCGCCTCGATCAAGCTCTGGCTCCACGCCGTCCAGGGCACGGGCTTGTGCTGCAGGAACGCATCGCGGATCGCCTGCGCCTGCTCGGCCTTGCCTTGCAGTTCGAGACGGCGGGCTTCCTGCGCCCATTCGTCCTGTGTCGATTTCGCGACCGGCTGCGCCGACGCCTGGCCGGCCTGCAGACCGAGCAGCGCCAGCAGCGGATGGCCGGTGTCCTGCTCGACCAGCGTGAGCGTCTGCACCGCACGCGTCATCGCCACGTACAGCGCGTTCACCTGGAACTTGTACAGCTCCAGCGACTTGTCGGCCTTGTCGCGTGCGCGGCGGAACTCGAGCGCGTCGCCTTGCAAATCGGCCTCGGTCACGCCCTCGCAGACCTCGGCATAGGCCTGGCGTTGACTCGACACCAGCCCGAACAGCAGCACATGCGGGTACTCCAGACCCTTGGCCTCGTGCACGCTGAAGGTCAGCGGCGTGTGGAAGGCCATACGCGCGGCGGGCTTGTCCTCGTCGCGCAGCACGATCACCGCATGCTTGGCCGAATGCCGGGTGGCGGCGTCCAACTGCGCCAGTGTCTTGTCCTTGGCGTCGAGCAGCCGCACCTCGCCGCCCTCGGCCGAGGTGCTGCGCACCAGAAAGTTGCTCTCGCGGTCTACCGAGCCAAAGCGCGCCTGCTTGATCTTCAGCAGCCGGTTGGCCAGCGCGGTGACGGCGCGGGTGTTGCGAAAGTTGGCCTGCAACAGCTTCAAGGGTTGCCGCTGCGCCGCGTCGCCGGCCAGTCCCTGCCAGAACAGGCTCTTCAGCGCCGCCCAACTGAAAAAGTTGGGGTGCACGATCTGGTGGCTGTCGCCGCACAGGATGAACTGGCCCGGCGCCTTCAGCAGTGCCAGCACCAGCGCGAGTTGCACCGGCGTGAGGTCCTGCACCTCGTCGACGACGATGAAGTCATAGACCCGCGGCTGCTGCTCGGCAATCTGTCTGCGCCATTCGTATGCCACCAGGTTGCTGTCGTGCAGCCCGGCCTCGGCCAGCCAGGCAAGGTAGCGCTGGAACAGGCCGTGCGCCAGCGCCCGTTGTGCGGTGTTCAAAAGGCTTTGCCGCGTGCCCAGGGCCAGGTAATCGGCCAGCGACAGCGGGCCCGTCGGCTGCGCACCGATGACGCCACGGAACTCCTCGAACAATGCCTGCGCATCCAAGTCGCCCAGCAGGCGCACGGTCTGTTGGTGACGCTCGCACCAGGGCGCGAACATCGGCAGCGTGACCTCGCGGCCGGGCGGCACGCGCAGCGTCTCCAGCAACTCGCGGTAGCTGAGGAAATCGACCTCCTGTTTCGGGTTCTCGAAGCCCTGCGCGGCGTGCAGGGCGCGTGCGCTTTGCGCAAGGTAGGCCGACAGCGTGACGTACAGCACCCGGCCCTCGGCCTCGCGCAGCCGCGCCAGCGTGACCGCAGTCTTGCCCGAACCGGCCGAGCCAATCACGACCAGCGGCGCCGGGTGGCGATAGGCCTCGTCCTGCGCCGCGTCGAAGACGATGGGTTTGTCCAGCAGCTCGAACTGGGTGCAGCCCGCGCCCAGCCAGCGCAGCGGTGTGGCCTCGGCGCCCAGTGCAGGCGCCTTGGCCTCGGCCACCGGTTCACGCTCGATCCGCGACTCGTCCACGACTGCGCCGCGCAGGAAGCGCGAGCGTTCGTAGGCGTGGCCCTCGATCACCTCCAGCGCCAGGCAGACGGTCTCGCTGCCACCCTCGGCCCCATCCCCGGTGATCGGCCGGTCAATCCGCGCGAACTGCAGCAACAACCGGTTGGCGTAATCGAGCTTGGCGCGGTAGAAAGGCCCGGCACTGAGCTTCTTGACGTCGGCCGAGCGGAAATCTCCGGCCTCAATGGCGGCCTTGACCTTGTCGAACGCGGCCTTGACGCGGCGCAGATTCAGATCTTTGTACTGGAGCAGGCGCATGCGCAGTTCGGCCCTTGTTCGACATCAAGCCGCTTGGACATGCGGGGTCACAGGCGGCTGCGCATCGCGACCCAGTGCGAGGCCTTCACCCGTCGTCTGGCTTGCCCAACTCTGGTGCGCCATCGCGGTGATTTCATCATCAGCGATGGCGTTGGCCATTCTGGGGCAAGGCCAATGCGCTTGCGCACC
>JANXYH010000050.1 GCA_025350145.1 Burkholderiales bacterium
GGGCCGGGTTTGAAGCGCTTTATTTGAATCACTCCGGGAAGTTTTTCGATGCTGTCTGACAGCCATCCATGGCAGACCTGATGAACCTCACCTATCGGCGTGCTGAGCCCGGAGATGTGGACGCCTGCGTCGTCAGGCACCTGCTGGCCGCAGTCGACGCAGCCGCACTGGTGCCGCGCTGGCAAGGCTTGCGCCTGGGGTGGCCGCCGATGCCTCGGTGCTGATGCCCGCCGTGCGGCGCTGCCATGTCTCGCGCAGCGCCGCTGCTGCCGATCAGCGCCTGTTTGCGATGTACCTGCCGGCGGCAGAACTCACGCCGCACGCGGCCGTGCACAGCAGCAGTACCTCCGAGCGTGCGATGCTGGTCGAGGCGCTGGACAAGCTCGGCTCCGACGATGTGCTGTTGCTCGACCGCGGCTACCCGGCCGCATGGTTGATCAATCTGCTCAACGACCGCGGCATCCGCTTCGTCATGCGTTGCGATACCACCGGCAGAGGCAGTTGGACAGCGCTGCGCGTGTTCATGTGCGGCGATCAGGCCGAGGCCGTGGTGCAGTTGTCGGCGCCCAAGCTGCAGGACACCACCGACTGGGGCTGCTCGGCCCTGGCGCCCACGGTACGGCTGGTGCGCAACACCTCCACTGGCGCGCGGCTGCGCGTGTTGATGACCAACCTGCCGGCCGATCAGGTGCCGGTCGCCGCCTTCGGCGACCTCTACCACCAGCGCTGGCGCATCGAGGAGGCGTTCAAGCGTTTGAAGCATCGTCTGCACCTGGAGGCTGTCTCAGGCTTGAGCCAGCACACGCTGCTGGTGGACGTGGCCGCCAAGGTGCTGGCCGACAACATCACCGCTCTGATGTGCCAAGCCGCCCAGACCGCTGCCAATCTCCCACCGAACCGGCGCTGTCAGCGAACTCATGCCGACGGCGCCGTGCGCGCGATCCTGCCCCGCATTCTGTTGGCCGTCGGCGACGTCCTGGGCCTTATCGCAGACACCTTGGACAACCTCGCCCGCACCATTCATCGCATCACCCCAGGGCACAGCGCGCCTCGTGACCCCGACCGAGCCAAGCCTCATGCACGCCTTGCCTACAGGGCGGGTACGGCTTAAGTTCGGTGCATTGCCGCGCCAGGTGGTGGTTTTCCGGGGCCACGTGCCCCGGCCTAATTGAAGCTCGGCCGGTTCTGACCGACGCCTACCAACCACCGAGTTTTCCGGGGCCACTTGCCCCGGCCTAATTGAAGCGGGGGGATTATTCGGGGATTAATCCCCCGTGTCATTGTTTTCCGGGGCCACGTGCCCCGGCCTAATTGAGGCGGGGAGATAATTTTGGAGCAACAGCATGCTGAACAGGTCGCAAACTTCATCGATGCTCAACCTAGACTGACCGGCCATGGACCGCTTCCTTGCCATTGACGCCTTCGTGCGAGTCGCCGAAACGCAGAGCTTCGCGCAGGCGGCGCGCCAGATGCGTTGTTCCCGCTCCGTCATCACGACACGCGTCCAGCAGCTCGAAACCTTTGTCGGTGCGCCACTGTTCCACCGAAACACGCGCAGCGTACGGCTGTCGGAGTTGGGCCAGACCTTCCTGCAGGACTGTGTCGATCTGGTCGGAAGGACCAACGAAGTCGTCGACCAGATGCGCGAGGTCACCACCTCGCCGGCCGGGCGGCTGCGCATCCACGCGCTGCCGGGTTTCGTGCTTGGCCACATGGCTCAGGTGCTGCAGCGGTTCCAGGCGAGCTACCCGCAGATCGTGCTCGACATGATCGTCAACGATGCCGCGGTCGACCCGGTGACCGAAGGCTTCGACTGCGTGCTGCAGATCTTTCCGCCGCGCTCCGAGGAACTGGTGGCTCGCAAACTGTTCCCGGTGCGGCGGGTGTTCTGTGCAACGCCCGACTACGTCAGCCGGTTCGGCGCGCCGCGCCACCCCCGCGACCTGCTCGGTCACCGCATCGGCTGGTACTCGGGTTACCCGACGCGCGAGCGCCTGGCGTTTCATGGCGCCACGGAAATCGTGTCGATCGAACTCAAACCCGTGCTGCTCACCAACAGCGTTCACCTGCTGCGCGAGTACGCGCTCGAGCACGCCGGCATCGTCTGTTTGCCGACGCTCGTAGCGTCGGATGCCATCCTCGCCGGGCGCCTCCAGATGGTGTTGCCCGAGTACCCGCTCAGCGCGTTCTGGCTGTCGGTGTTCTACCCGCCGACGGTACGCAGCGCGCGCAAGTTGAAGCTCTTCCTCGACGTGCTCGACCAGAGTTTCACGGGCGTCCCGTCCTGGGATGCGGCTTTGATCGATCGCGGCGCGTTGTCCGCCGAAATCATCGAATGATCGCCGCCGGAGGGTCGAGTATGCGGGGTAACCCGAATATTGTTCTGATTTCCAGAACAATCCAGTGGCCTTAGCGGATCGGTCGGACCCGCCGTCGGCCCTTACACTGGGCCATCACCGGCCTGGAACAAGGAGTCCGAGATGACTGCATCGCAGGTCGACACGAAGTACGAAACGAAGTTCGGCTCGTTGGAGCGCTTTGAAAAGGGCGGCGTCCAGATCATCGACGACAACGTCAAGAACTACGCCTTCTCGAACTGCTTCGAGGTCGCCTCGAAGGCCAAGCCGTATGAGAAGGTGGTGTTCGGTCAGAACCAGATCTACGTGCTCGAGGCGCTGCGCGCAGAAGGCACCTCGGCGTGGTTCACCTGTGCCCACGACGAGTTCGCGTTGTGCATGGACGGTGAGGTGGAGATCCACCTCGTCAAGCTCGATGCCGAGCAGACCGTGCCCGACACCGAGCACAACGGCGCCGTGCTGGTGAAGGGCGAACCGATGGGCCCGAAGATGGGCTGGCTGAAGTTGCGCCGGGGCCACCAGGCCTTGCTGCCGAAGAATGCCGCTTACCAGTTCCGCAGCGCGAAGCCGGGGGTCGTGGTCTTGCAGACCTGCAAGGGCAAGCTCAGCGTCGAACGCTGGGCCGACATCTGCCAGACCGCTTGAGCCCCGAGGAGACGCCCACCATGAACGCACCCGCCGACATCGCCGAGGTTCTTGCCACGGCACCCGATCCCACCATGGGCTACAAGGGCTTCGCGCTCGGCAGCTTCAACTTCCGTCGCGACGAATACTTCGCGCACATCACCTGGACCACACGCGACGGCCGGCCACTCTCGCACACCCTCGACGTGGGCAACTACCTGCGCGCGTTGATGCGCGACGTGGCCTGGGGCTTCTTTTACGGCGGCGTCAATTTCGACCACGTGTTCGGTACCACCAACCACTACACGACGGTCGACATGTACGCCGGCAGGTACAACGCGACGATGAAGGCCGCCGAGGTGGACCTGCTGGAGAACTTCCCGACCGAGCAGATCGCCGCCACCTTCGCCGCAATGCTCGACGACTGGACCAACGCCACGTTCGACCCCTTTGCCGCGCCGCAGGAAACTGGCTCCGCCTATGGCCGCAAGAACGGCAGCAACACCGCCAAGATCACTCGGGCGCGTGAACTGGCCACACGCTGTGTCGGCCTCAAAGGCGACCTCTCGCTGCGCAGCGATGCCCGCGGCGCGCCGGTCAACCGCGCCTTTGCCGATGTGCCGCAGGACGAACCCGAACTGCACCCCGAGCCCGGCTTCGAGAACGAGGTACACGCCTTCAACCTGTTCGCCTTCCTGTCGCGCAGCCAGGTGACGTGGAACCCCAGCTTCACCAGTGTCGTGAAACACAGCTTCATGTGCCCGACGACCGAAGAGCACATCCTGCCGATCATCCACGCCAACGACCGCGTGGAGTGGTTCTTCCAGATGTGCGACGAAATCCACTGGGACTGCGCCGACAAGACCACCGGCAGGCCGCTCGCCCGCGTGATCATGAAGGCCGGCGACATGGCGGCCATGCCGGCCTACTGCCGCCACCAGGGGTACAGCCCGAAGCGCTCGATGCTGCTGGTGTGGGAGAACGGCAGCCCGACCCTGGTCTATGAGATCCAGAAGGGTGAGGCGCCCGAAGTGCCCGTGTCGTTCTGACGCGGCGCAGGTCAGACCGAGATCGCGCTGCGGTATCCGCGCTGAGACGGGCAGCGAACGAGCATGGACGGCTTCACCTACACGGCCAACCCGACCCGGGTGGTGTTCGGCGCGGGCACCTTGCAGCACCTGGCCCGCGAGATTGACGCGCTCGGCGCCCGGCGCGCGCTGGTGCTGTGCACGCCGGAGCAGATTGATGCGGCGCAGCGCGTGGCCATGCTGCTCGGCGAGCGCGCCGCGGGCATCTTCCCGCGCGCCGCGATGCATGTGCCGATCGAGACGGCGCGCCAGGCGCGAGCCGAAGCCCAGCGCCTGGGCGCCGATTGCGCCGTGGCCATTGGCGGCGGCTCGACCACCGGCCTCGGCAAGGCGATAGCGCTCGACTCGGGGCTGCCGATCCTGGCGATCCCGACCACCTACGCTGGCAGCGAGATGACGCCGATCTACGGCCTCACCGAAGGCGGCCTCAAGAAAACCGGTCGCGATGCGCGGGTGCTGCCGCGCACCGTCATCTACGACCCTGAACTCAGCCTCACGCTGCCGCTGGGCATGAGCGTGACGAGCGCCCTAAACGCGATCGCACACGCCGCCGAAGGCCTGTACGCGCACGACGGCAACCCGATCACGGCGCTGATGGCGCAAGAGGGCATCCGTGCGCTGGCCGCCGCGCTGCCCCGCCTGGCCAGTGATGCACGCGACCTCGACGCCCGAAGCCAGGCCCTGTATGGCGCGTGGCTCTGCGGCAGCGTGCTCGGGGCGGTGGCGATGGGCCTGCACCACAAGCTCTGCCACACGCTCGGCGGCAGTTTCGGCCTGCCGCACGCCGAGGTGCACACGGTGATCCTGCCGCATGCGCTGGCCTACAACGCCTCGCACGCGCCCGAGGCCATGGCGCGCATCGCGCGGGCGCTCGGCGCACACGACGCGGCGCAGGCGGTCTTCGACCTCGCCGCCGCGCACGGCGCGCCGACTTCGCTGCGCGCTATCGGCATGCCGGAGGGCGGCCTGGACCGTGCCGCCGACCTCGCCGCGACCACGCCTTACCCGAACCCGCGGCCGCTCGAACGTGCCGCGCTGCGTGCGCTCTTGCAGCGTGCGTTCGATGGCGCCAAGCCACAGAGCTGAGTTTCAAACACCCACAACCGAGACAACACCATGAGCTTCAACCGTCGCCACCTCTTGCAAGGCGCCGCCGCCGCCGCGGCCGCAGTCGCTGCCCCGTCGATCCGCGCCGCCGACACACTGAAGATCGGCTATGTGTCGCCGCAGACCGGGCCGCTCGCGCCCTTCGGCGAGGCCGATAAGTGGGTGATCGAGCAGATGAAGGCCGCCTTCAAAGACGGCATCAGCGTCGGCGGGACGAAGTACGCGGTCGAAATCCTGCTGAAGGACAGCCAGTCCAGCCCCAACCGGGCCGGCGAGGTCGCCAACGACCTGATCCTGAAGGACAAGGTCGCGCTGATGCTGACGGCGGGAACGCCTGAGACCGCCAACCCGGTCTGCGATGCCTGCGAACTGAATGAGGTGCCCTGCATCAGCTCGGTGGTGCCGTGGCAGCCCTGGTTCTTCGGCCGCAAGGGCGATCCGGCCAAAGGATTCGCCTGGACGTACCACGTGTTCTGGGGCCTCGAAGACGTGATCGCCAATTTCACCAACGGCTGGAACAGCGTCAGCACGAACAAGAAGGTCGGCGGGCTGTTCCCGAACGACGGCGACGGCAACGCCTGGGGTGACAAGGAGCTCGGCTTCCCCAAGCCGCTCGCCGCGCAGGGTTACGCGCTCACCGATCCGGGCCGCTTCCAGAACGGCACACAAGACTTCAGCGCGCAGATCGCTGCGTTCAAGAAGGACGGTGTCGAGGTCGTCACCGGCGTCGTGATCCCGCCGGACGCGAAGACCTTCCTGACGCAAGCGCGGCAGCAGGGCTTCAAGCCCAAGGTCGTTACGCTCGGCAAGGCGCTGCTGTTCCCGGGCGCGATCGAGGCGCTCGGTGACCTGGGCTACGGCCTCAGCAGCGAGGTGTGGTGGAGCCCGTCGCACCCGTTCGCCTCGTCGCTGACGAAGCAGAGCGCGAAGGCCCTGGCCGAGGCTTACGAAGCGGGGACGAAGAGGCAGTGGACGCAGCCGATCGGCTTTGCCCATGCGCTGTTCGAAGTGGCGGCCGACGCGCTCAAGCGTGCCAAGTCGCTCAAGCCGGCCGATGTGCGCGATGCGGTGGCCAAGAGCAACCTCAACACCGTCGTCGGTCCGGTCAAATGGGGCGGTGGCGGGCCGTTCAAGAACGTCAGCAAGACGCCGCTGGTGCTGGGCCAGTGGGTGAAGGCGCCGGCCGGTTCGAAGAACAAGGTCGAGCTCGTGATCGTCAACAACGAGACCGCGAAGAACATCCCGACCGGTGCATCGCTGAAGGCGATCTGAACCCCGCGCGATGCCCTTGCTCGCGTTGCATGGCGTCGCCAAGTCCTACGGCGCACTCAAGGTCATCGACGGCATCTCGCTGGCAGTCGATCCGGGGCAGACGCTCGGCATCCTCGGCCCCAACGGCGCGGGCAAGACGACGCTGTTCAACCTGATCTCGGGCGATGTGCGCTGCGACGCGGGGCGTGTGGTGTACGACGGCCGGGACATCACGCATCTGAAGCCGCACCAGCGCTGCCGCGCCGGCATCGGCCGCAGCTACCAGGTGCCGCAGCCGTTCGGCAACATGACCGTGTTCGAGAACCTCGTCACCGCCGCCTGCTTCGGCGCTGGGCAGGTCGAAGAGGCGGCGTGGGAGACGGCGCATCAGGTGCTGCAACAGACCGGGCTGCTGCCGCACGCCAACAAGCCGGCCGGCGGCTTGAGGCTGCTCGACCGCAAGCGGCTCGAACTGGCGCGTGCGCTGGCGACACGGCCAAAGCTGCTGCTGCTCGACGAAATCGCCGGGGGGCTGACCGAACACGAAGCGAAGCAACTCGTCGACGAACTGCGGCGCATCAAGTCGCAAGGCGTGACGATGATCTGGATCGAACACGTGGTGCATGCCTTGTTGTCGATCGCCGACCGGCTGTTCGTCATCAACTTCGGGCAGGCACTCGCCGAAGGCGAGCCCGGGGCGGTGATGGCCGATGCGCAGGTGCGGCGGGTCTACATGGGCATGGAGGCATGAGCCTGCTGCTGGAGGTCCGCGATCTCACCGCCTTCTACGGCGACGCGCAGGCGCTGTTCGGCATCGACTTCGGGCTTGCCGCCGGCGAGACGGTGGCCGTGATCGGTGCCAACGGCGCGGGCAAGAGCACCTTCATGAAGGCCGTCACCGGCCTCGTGAAGACGCCGGCCGACGCCATCCGCTTCCAGGGCGAGCCGATCGGCGGCCTGCGGCCCGGCGAGATCGTCAAACGCGGCATCGCGCTCGTGCCGGAAGGCCGGCGCCTGTTTCCGAGCCTGAGTGTCGAAGAGAATTTGGCTGTGGGGAGCTTCTCCAGGCGCCCCGGGCCGTGGAGCATCGAGCGCCTGTTCAAGCTCTTCCCGATCCTGGCCGAGAAGCGTGCCCAGCCGGCCACCTCGCTCTCCGGTGGGCAGCAGCAGATGGTGGCGATCGGTCGCGCGCTGATGAGCAACCCGACGCTGCTGCTGTGCGACGAATTGAGCCTGGGCCTCGCGCCCATCGTCATCAAGGAGATCTACGACGCGCTGCCGACCCTCTGCGCCGAAGGCATGACGGTCGTGATCGTCGAGCAGGACGTGGCGATGGCGCAGCGGGTCTCGCAGCGCATCTACTGCTTTCAGGAGGGGCGTGTGTCCTTGCAAGGCCGCTCGGACGGGTTGACGCGCGAGCAGATCTCGCAGGCCTATTTCGGCCTGGACGCCGGGGCCCGGCCACAAGCGGCAAGCCGTGCTTGAGACGCTGGTCCAGGGCCTGCTGCTCGGCGGCCTGTATTGCCTGTTCGCGCTCGGCCAGTCGCTGATGTTCGGCGTGATGCGGCTGACGAACACGGCGCAAGGTGACTTCATCATCCTCGGCGCCTATGCCGCGATCGCCGCGATCGCCGCGATCGCCTCGCTCGGCACCGTGGCGCTGAGCCCCTGGCTGATCGCGGCCATGCTGCTGCCGCTGGCCTTTGGCTTCGGCTACGGCCTGCAGCGGCAGGTGCTCAACAGCACGCTGGGGCGCGATCCGCTGCCCTCGCTGGTGGTGACCTTCGGTCTCTCGATCGTGATCCAGAACCTCCTGCTGGAGTTGTTCTCCGCCGACCCGCGCTCGATCGAGACTGGGGGTTTCAACACCCAAAGCATCACCCTGCCGGGCAGCATCTCCGTCGGCATGTTGCCGCTGGCGATCCTGGCACTCGCGGTCGCGGCCACGGCTGCGCTGCAATGGCTGTTCAACCGCACCCCGCTAGGCCGCGCCTTCCGCGCCGTGTCGGACGACCGGGAGATCGCCGAGCTGATGGGCCTCGACGCCCACCACGTGTACGCGCTCGCCACCGCCGTCGCCTTCGTGTTGATCGCGCTGGCGGGGGCCTTGCAGGCGATGCGCACGACGGTGTCGCCGTCCGACGGGCCGCTGCTGCTGCTGTTCGCGTTCGAGGCCGTGATCATCGGCGGCATGGGCTCGTTCTGGGGCACCCTGGTCGGGGCGCTGCTGCTCGGCATCACCCAGCAGATCGGCTTTCGCATCGACCCGGGCTGGGGCATCTGGTTCGGCCACATCGTGTTCCTGGCCGTGCTGGTCGTTCGGCCACAGGGCCTGTTTCCGAAGACGCGGGGTTGATGCGATGGGTGTCAGCGTTCAACGCAGCCATGCCCACAGCCGCAGCGTGCTGGTCGGGTCCGGCGTGCTGCTGCTTGTGGCTGCCACGCTGCCGTTCTGGGCGCCCCAGGGCAGCGCCTCGTCGTGGATGCGCGAGTTCGTCGAGATCGCCTGCTACTTCACGTTCGCGATGATGTGGAACCTGCTCGCCGGCTACGGCGGCATGGTCAGCATCGGGCAGCAGGCGTTCTTCGGTTTCGGCGGCTACGTGATGCTGATGCTGGGCAACTTTGCGGGCGTGAACCCGTTCGTCGCGGTGCCGCTAGGCGCGGTCGCGGCGGGGCTGATCGCGGTGCCCGTGTCCTTCGTCGCCTTCCGTTTGCAGGGTGGCTACTTCGCCATCGGCACCTGGGTCATCGCCGAGGTGTTCCGGCTGAGTTTTGCCAACGCCTCGGCTGTCGGCGGTGGCTCGGGCACCAGCCTGACCGCGCTGCGCGGCATCGACAAGGCCACCCGTGAGACGGCCACGTTCTGGATGGCGCTGGCCTGCGTGGTCGCGGCGATCGCCCTCGTGTACCTGTTCCTGCGCAGCAAACGCGGCCTGGCGCTGCTGGCGATCCGCGACAACGAGGTGGCGGCCGAATCGCAGGGCATCGACGTGCGCGGCATGAAGCTCGCGGTCTACGTGGTCGCCGCCTTCGGTGGCGGCCTGGCCGGCGCCCTGTACTTCGTCGGCAACCTGCGCATCAGCCCGGACGCGGCCTTCAGCGTCAACTGGACGGCGTTCGCGATCTTCATGGTCGTGATCGGCGGCATCGGCCGCGTCGAGGGGCCGATCGTCGGCGCGCTGATCTTCTGGGCGCTGAACAAGTTCTTCAGCGACTACGGCACCTGGTACCTGCTCGGCCTGGGCCTGCTGGCGATCGGCGTGACGATGCGCTTCAAGCAGGGCCTGTGGGGCTGGGTGCAACAACGCCACGGCTGGAGCCTGTTTCCGACCCGGCGACAACTCGTGGTGAAGGACTGAACTTTCGCCACGGCCAAGACACCCGCTCTCGGCGGCGCCGCCCGGGAAATGGACCCGCCGGCTACTCGGTCCACTCTTCGGTGGCCAACGGCAGATCGTTCAGTTCTCTGCGCGACTCCTGCCAATGCGGCCAGTGCCGGGTCAACAGGGCAACAAAGCGATCACTGTGCGTCGGCACCAGCAGATGCAGCATCTCATGCACCACGACGTACTCGACCAGGTCCTTCGGCTTCTTGACCAGTTCGGTATTCAGCCGGATGTTGCCGGCCGCAGGGTTGCAACTGCCCCACTTGGTCTTCATGCGCTGCAGGAAGTAGCCCTCAACCTTCACACCCAAGCGTGGCTGCCATCGCGCGACCATGTCGGGAACGACGACGTGCAGCAGGCGCTTGTGCCAGTCGTGCATCACTTCGGCGCGCTTGGCCGCGTCACTGCCCGGCCGCACTGAGAGCGTGATTCGCCGATGGTCGAGCTTGACGGCAGGCTTGGCATCGGCCTCGATCACCGTCAGCAAATGGTTGCGCCCCCACAGCGGATGGCTCTCGCGCTCGATGTAGCGTCGCGCAGTCTCACGTGCCTGGTCGCGCATGGCCTGCTGCTGCAGGCGAATCCACCCCAGCTTGGAGATGGCGTAGGCCCGAGCCACCTCGGTACGGGTGCTGGTCGGCGCGACCAGCGTCACCCGGCCCTTGGGCGGGTGAACGGTGAGGTGCACGTTCTTGACGCTCTTGCGCGTCAGGCGGATCGTGATCTCGCCCAGCTCGAACACTTCGCGCATCGTCACAGCCGTCAATACCCCGGCTGGTTCTTGATGATCTCGAAGATGGCCTGCGTCGCTGCCTTGTTCCTCGTCATGATCGGGTAGATGGCATTCAAGACCTGGGCCTCGCGTGCCGGGTCACCCTTCCAGCCTGCCGGTGCTTGCTCCCGGATGGCCTTGTCCAGCTTCAATGCCAGTTCTAGGCAGGCGTCGCCGAACACCGCCACTGGTTGAGCCGCCGTGTTCGCGGGTAAAGAGGCCGCCAGCACGTCGGGCAGGTTGTGGTAGAGCACTGTCGCCTCTTTGTTGCCGTGCAATGCTGCGGGTACGTCGTTGTCGCCCTTTCCCGTGCCCAGCTTCTTTGCCAGATCCTCGGCCTTCTTCAAGAACTGCTCGTAGGAGTCGGTGTCGTCGTGCTTCTGCTGGATCAAGTCCTCCAGCAACTTCGACATCTCGGCGTAGAACATCGGGTCCGTGAGCTGATCGCGGATGATGGTCTTGCGGAGGTTGTTGACGATGCCTTCGGCGATGGCGTTGCGAGACAGCTTGCCCTTCTCGTTCAACTTCTTCGCGATGGCATCGTGGATGCCCGTCTGGATGATCAGCTCGGTCAGCGACAGAGAACTCAGGTCGCCCAAGAGCTTGGCTGGGTCGGCCAGCACATAGCTGTTGATGAGGTGGCGCATGTCGGCCTCGAACGGCTTGATGTCCAACTCTTCGCCCGAGTGGTTCTTGATCGCCGCACGGACCTCGGCATAGAACGGTGTCTCCTGCTCGAAGGCGGCGATCTGCGCCGCGCTGTAGCCCGCCTCCTCCAGGTGGGCTGCCAGTTCGGAGTAGGCCCGCACGTAAGCGGCCACTGCCTTGTAGAAGGAGATGCGCAGCGGCTCGGTGTCGTTCAGCGCCGTGGGGCTCGCGGCATCGCCGCAGAAGTAGTGGATGTGCTGTTCGATGCCCTGTGGCTGCTTGACCGGTGCGCACAGGTAGATCAGCGCTTCCCGCGCGGCATCGAGCCTGGCCTTGCCTTCCTCGCGCCAGTCCTTGACGATGACATTGCCATCGTCGCCACAGGTCTCGGTGTCCAGTTCGTCCGAGGTGTACACAGCGATGGCGTCCTGCACCTTGCTGAACAGTTCTTTGAAATCGACGACGTGCCCGTAGTCCTTGTCTTCGCCGTCCAGGCGGTTGGTGCGGCAGATGGCCTGGAACAGGTTGTGGTCGCGCAGCTCGTTGTCGAGGTAGATGTAGCTGCAGCTCGGTGCGTCGAAGCCCGTCAACAGCTTGCTCACCACGATCAGCAGCTTCAGGTTCGCCGGCTCCTCGATGAAGCGGCGCTTCATCTCGGTTTCGTACTGCGTGGTGGTCTGAAAGGCGGCCCGGCCCTTGGCCAGCACATGCTGGGTGTAGGTGTCGAACTTGTAGCGCTCGTCGCTGTCCTTGGGCTCCTGCGAGATCGCGTTCTGGTTCGGCTCGTACGACGTGATCAGGCCGCAGTACTTGCCGAAGGGCGTGTTCTGGAACAGCCGGAAGTAGTGGCAGGCGTCGTAGATCGAAGCCGCCACCAGGATGGCCGTGCCGCGGTCGTTGCTCAGCCGTGGGCGCACGCCGAAGTCGTGAATGATGTCGGCGATGATGCGCTGCTTGCGTTCGCCTGAACTCATCAGCTCTTCCATCGTTGCCCAGCGCTTGCGCAGCACCGACTTCTGGAAGTTGTTCAAGCCCTTGGCGGCTTTCGCGAACCAGTCGTCCACGGCCTTTGGCGAAGTCAGGCGCTGCGGCACGTCGCGCGCCTCGTACTTCAGGTCCAGCACCACCTTGTCGGCCACCGCCTGGTCGAACTTGTAGGTGTGGATGAAGGTGCCGAACACCTCGCGCGTGGTCTGCTTGTCGCGGCGCAGCAGCGGCGTGCCGGTGAAGCCGATGAACACGGCATTGGGCAGCCAGCGCTTCATCTGCTTGTTCATGTCGCCGCCCTGGGTGCGGTGGCACTCGTCCACAAACACATAGAAGCGGCCGGCCACCTGGGGCGGCGCGCCCTTCAAGTCAGTCGCGTCGATCTTGTGTATCAGCGCGCACATCAGGCGCGGTGCGGCCGAGCCCAGTTTCTCCACCAAGTCCCTGCGCGACTGGATGCGCGGCGACGGTGCCTCGGCCCCGATCACCCCGGCGTTCTTCATCACGCCTTCGATCTGCTTGTCCAGCTCGTCCCGGTCGGTCACCAGCAGGATGCGGGCGTCGGCGTCATGCTCCAAAAGCCACTTGGCGATCAGCACCATCAGGATGCTCTTGCCGCTGCCCTGGGTGTGCCAGATCACGCCGCCCTCGTGCTTGCTGATGCGCTGCTGCGCCGCCTTCACACCTTCGTACTGGTGCAGGCGCGGCACTTTCTTGAAGCCGGCGTCGTAGATCACGAAGTTGCGCATCAGGTCCAGCAGGCGCTGCGGGTCCAGCATCTGCATCAAAGGCTGGTCCAGCAGCGCACCCGCAGCCATCGCGCCGTCGCCACCGGTCTTGTGGTGCTTCCATTCCACAAAGAACTTTTCTGGCGTACCCGTGGTGCCGTAACGCAGGCCCTGGCTGTCGCTGCCGGCCAGCAGCAACTGCACGGTGCTGAAGAAGCCCTGGTTGAAGATCGCCTCCTGGTTGGTGTTGAGTTGGCGGATGCCATTGGCAATGTCCACCGAGCTGCGCTTGAGCTCCATCACCACCACGGCGATGCCGTTGACGTAGAGCACGATGTCGGGCCGACGCTCGTGGCCGCCCGGGCCTGCCGTTTTCAGGGTTACCTCTTGCGCCAGCGCCAAGTCGTTGCGCGCCGGGTGGCCCCAGTCGATCAGGTGCACGGTGTCGTGCGGCGCACCCGCCGCCACCTGCACCGGCACGCCGTAGCGCAGCAACTGGTAGGTGCGCAGATTGGCCTGGTAGGGCGTGATGCCCGTGGCGTCCACCGCCGCCAGCAGCTTGTGCAGCGCCTGGGCGATCTGGGCATCGCTGTGGCCGCGCTGCGCCAGGTTGGCGCGCAGCAGTTCGGGCTCCACGCAGCGGTTGCCTGCGCGCTGGCTCCAGTCGCCCAGGTAACGCCAGCCCAGGCCACCTTGCGCTGGTGCGGCGGTGATCCAGTCGATCACGCGGTTCTGGGTGATGCGCTCGGGGCGAAGCGGCGGGGTCACAGGGCTTGCTCCGGTGGCACCAGTATGCGCAGGCGTGCCCGGCCCGCGTCCGTCAGGCGGTACTGTTGCAGGCGGCTGTTGGGCTTGTCGGGCAAGGTCATCTCCACCCAATGCCGCAGCAAGGCCGGGCGCAGGCAGTTGGCTCGGAAGGTGGGCCGGTGCTTCAAGCCCAGCGCCGCCATCAACTGGGCCGGCTGCAGCGGCCCCGCCGCCAACTGACGCACGACCTGATCGACTGGGTCGGTGACTGGGTCGGTGACTAGGTCGGTGACTGGGTCGCCCCCCGCCGATGTCGAGCCCCGCAGGATGCGCAAATACGCGTCGTCAAACACAAACTCCGTCCACAGGCCCCCCGCGTCGAAGCCCAAGTTCGGCTCCGGCGCACCGCCCAGGCGACAGGCCTTGAACAGGCGCTCGATGCCACGGCCCCAGGCCTCGATCTCACCAGCGCGGAAGAAGGCATTGGCCACGCCCAGCAGGTCGCGCGCCTTGTTGGGCAGGTCCTCCAGCAGCTTGCGTGCGCCGGGCACGCCCACCGCGCGGCCTTCGTCGTTGCGCCCGATCACCAGCGTGCCGCCATCGGAATTGGCAAAGGCGCACACCCACTTCAGGTGCTCGTCGCGCCAACTCTCCTTGCTCTCCAGGCGCTGGTGTTCGGTCTTCATACCAGGCGGGTTCTGCCGGTCAGCAGCGCTTGCATCATCCCCTGCTTGAGCGCGCGGGTCTTGGCGCGGCGGGCTTCGAGCGCGGTGAGT
>JANXYH010000052.1 GCA_025350145.1 Burkholderiales bacterium
AGGTCGATCACCGACACGTCGGAGGTGGGCACGCGGAACGACATGCCGGTCAGCTTCTTGTTCAACTCGGGGATCACCACGCCCACCGCCTTGGCCGCGCCGGTCGAGCTGGGGATGATGTTCTCCAGGATGCCGCGGCCAAGGCGGTGGGCGTGGTGATCCCCGAATTGAACAAGAAGCTGACCGGCATGTCGTTCCGCGTGCCCACCTCCGACGTGTCGGTGATCGACCTGACGGTGGAGCTTGAACGGCCGGCCAGCTACGCCGAGATCTGCGCGGCGATGAAGGCCGCCTCCGAAGGCGCAATGAAGGGCGTGATGGGCTACACCGAGGACAAGGTCGTGGCCAGCGATTTCCGCGGCGAATCCTGCACCAGCGTGTTCGACGCCGATGCCGGGATTGCGCTGGACTCGACCTTCGTCAAGCTCGTGTCCTGGTACGACAACGAATGGGGCTACTCCAACAAGGTGCTGGAGATGGTGCGGGTGATCGCCGCCTGAGTCCGCCGCAGCGCCAAATAAAACTTCACCTTGGCGCGGCAGCGGAGCGGGCCGTCGGCAGCCGATCGCGCGATAGCATCCTGCGGTTGCATTGACGCTGGCCGGCGCGCCGGCCCGTCGACCATGCGCTCGTCCTTGAACCGACTGCTGCGCCGGCTCTGCGCCGGCCTGCTGCTTTGCCTGCCCGCGATGGCGGTGCTGCCCGGGTTGGCCCAGAGCCAGGCCTTGCCGGCCGGGACAGCGGCCTCGGCCGCTGATTCCTCGGCCCGTGTCATCGTCCGCTATCGCCAGGGCGGGGCGTTGATGAAGAGCTTGGCGCCCGGCATGCGGCCACAGCATGCGGCGGCGTTGGGCCGACACCTCAGCATGCGCCTGCAGGACGGGCGGGCGCTGGGCTCGCGCATGCAGGCGCTGCGGGCCACGGGCCTGAGTTCGCAGGCCCTGGTGGCGCGGCTGGCGGCGCATCCGGATGTCGAATGGGCGGTGGTCGACGGGCGCAAGACCATCAACGCCCTGCCGAACGACCCGCTGCTGGCCGACCACCAGACCACCACCACGCCGCTGGTCGGCCAGTGGTACCTGCGCGCGCCCGACAGCAGCATCGTCTCGGCGGTCAACGCCGTCGGCGCCTGGGACATCAGCACCGGCTCGCGCAGCGTCACGGTGGCGGTGCTGGATACCGGTGTGCGCTTCGACCACCCCGACTTCCAGAACAGCGACGGTTCGAGCAAGCTCTACCCGGGCTTTGACTTCATCAGCAGCACCAGCACCAGCAGCGACGGCGACGGCCGCGACAGCGACGCCAGCGATCTGGGTGACGCCTGCACCAGCGGCCGCTCCACCACGCCCAGTTCCTGGCATGGCACCCAGACCGCCGGCGTGGTCGGCGCGGCCACCAACAACGGCATCGGCATGGCCGGGGTCGGCTACAACACCATGGTCCTGCCACTGCGGGTGCTGGGCAAATGCCGCGGCGACGACTCCGACATCATCGCGGCGATGTACTACGCCGCCAACCTCAGCAATGACGAGCCGTGGACGGTCTTGCCGGGCGATCCCAGCGTCAATCCGCACCCGGCCAAGGTCGTCAGCATGAGCCTGGGCTCCAGCGGCGCTTGCAATGCCGCCTACGGGACGGTGGTTGCCGACTTGGTCGCCGCTGGCGTGTCGGTGGTGGTCTCGGCCGGCAACACCAGCGGCAAGGTGGCCACGCCGGCCAATTGCCCGGGTGCGATTGCGGTGGCGGCGATTCGGCATGTCGGCACCAAGGTCGGCTTCTCCAGCCTGGGGCCCGAGGTGGCGATCTCTGCGCCGGGCGGCAACTGCGTCAACACCAGCGGCGACTGCCTGTACCCGATCCTCACCACCACCAACGACGGTGTCTCGGCACCCGGCAACAACACCTACAGCGACAGCATCAAACCATCGCTGGGCACCAGCTTCTCGGCGCCTATCGTGGCCGGCACGGTGGCGCTGATGCTGGCCGCCAACCCGGCGCTGACAACGGCACAAGTCCTGGCGGTGCTGCAACACGCGGCCCGGCCATTTCCCAGCAGCGGCGGCGCGGACGGCACGCCAAACTGCGTCGCGCCGACCGGGGCCTCGCAGTCGGAGTGCTATTGCAGCGCCAGCACCTGCGGCGCCGGCATGCTCGACGCGGCAGCGGCGGTGGCGCGTGCGGCCGGCCTGGCGAGCCTGCCGACGGCGGTGGTCAGCCCGGGCGGCGCCAGCCTGGTCCAAGGTGCCAGCCAGGCGTTCAGCGCCACCGGCTCCAGCGCCAGCGCCGGCCGCAGCATCGTCGCCTACGCCTGGCGCATCACCCAGGGCGGCGCGCTCGCCAGCTTCAGTGCCGCCACCGACGGCGCAGCCACCACGGTCATCGGCACCAGCCCGGGCACGGTGACGGTGCAACTGACCGTGACCGACAGCGCCGGCGCCAGCGACAGCAGCTTCGCCACGCTCCAGGTGCTGGCGATCGCGCCGCCGGTTGCGGCGATCAGTGCCGACACCACCAGCGTCAGCGTTGGCAGCGCCCTGAGCCTGAGCGGCAGCGGCAGCGCCAATGGCGGGCGCAGCATCAGCGCCTACCTGTGGACGATCAGCAGCGGGGCGTCGCTGGCCAATCTGCAAAACGCCAGCACCAGTGTGGCCACGCTGAACGCGACTGCGCCGGGCGTGGTGACGGTGCAATTGCAGGTCACCGACAGTGCCGGCGCGGTCGGCACCAGCACGTTCACCTTGAGCCTGGTCGCGGCTGCGCCCGGCGGCGGGTCTGGCTCTGGCGCGATGTCAGCCGCCTGGCTGGCCGGGCTGGCGCTGGCGACCCTGGCCCTGGCGTGGCCAGGTCGCGGCTCGGGCTCAGCGCGGCGACGAGGCTGAGCCGGCCTCGGCCGGCGCGGCGGTCGTGGCGTCACACGGCGCGAACGACAGCCCACTGGGCCAGGCCAGTTTGCCCAGGCGCTGGCGCAGGCTCGCATCCGCGGCCGGCAGGCGCAGCACCAGCAGCGGCGTCTGCGCCCGCAGTGTCAGCACCCGGGCGGTGCGCACGCCGTGCTGGTGCAACTCGGCCAGCGTGGCGTTGGCATCGGCAAGGGTCTGGGCCCGGCCCAGCGCCAGGCCGGGCTGCAGTTCTGCCGAGCCGCGCAGTGGCTCGGCGTCGACCCGCAGGCGCTTCAATTCTTCGAGCTTGCGCTGCAAAGCGGCTTCGTCGGGATAGCGCCCCATGTAGAGCAGGTAGCTGCCGCCACGCGCGCTGCGTTCCAGCCGGCCGGCATCGGGCGGCAGCGCCAGGCCGGCAAACTGACGCTCGGCCAGGTCGGCGTCGGGGCCGGCAAACGGGCCAGCGACGACGCAGGCCAGATCCGCAGCAGCGGCCGAAGCCGCCAGTGCCACCGCCGCTGCGGCCATCGCCGCGCTGGCTGCGGCCGGCGGCAGCACCGCCAGCCACTGCGGGTTGACTTGGCGGGCCAGGCGCTCGGGTTCATGCGCGCCGGCCACCTTGCCCAGCAGCGGGTCAAGCGCCCCCAGGTTGAAGGCCAGCAGCAGCGCATTGGCCAGCAGCAGCAGGACGACCAGCAGGCGCATATTTCGGGCGACCGGGCGGGCGATCAGGCGAGCGATCAGGCGCCGCTGCCGGCCATGGGCGAATGCGGCGCCATGCCGGTGGTGCGAACGCTGACCTCGCCGCTGCTGACCGCCACCCGCCGGCCATCGGCTTTGAGCCAGAGCACGCCACGCTCGTCCACGCCATCGGCGATGCCCTCGATGCCGGCGTCGATCAGCCCGGCCTGGCTGGTGCGCACGGCCTGGTGCAGCAGCAGGTCACGGGCGGCAAAGCGCGGGCGCAGCGGTGCAAAGCCCTGGCGCTCGAAGCGCAACAGCGCCTGCAGCAGCGGCGCCGCGACCTGGGCCAGGGCGGTCGGTGCGTCTATGGCCGGGTTCAACTCGTGCACGCAGCCGTAGCCGCTGCCCAGGCTGGCGGCTGTGGCGCTGCGCGACAGCGCCTGGGGCAGGATGTTCAAGCCGACCCCGACCACGGCGTAGCGGGCGGTCGTCGCCGCGCCTGCGGCCACGGTCTCGACCAGGATGCCGCAGGCCTTGCGCGGGCCGCGGTCGTCGCGCAGCAGCAGGTCGTTGGGCCACTTCAGGGCCACCACCGGGCTGGCGCCAGGGTTGGGCTCAAGCGCGTCGGCCAGCGCCAGGCCCACCGCCAGCGACAGGCCCGACCAATCAACGGGCGCCAGCCGCAGTCCGAGCGAAAACGTCAACGAATCGCCCGGCGCGGACTGCCATTGCCGGCCGAGGCGGCCGCGACCGGCGCTCTGGTGCTCGGCCACCAGCAGGCAAGGCCGGGTGTCGCCCTGGCGCGCACGCTCAAGCAGCAGGCTGTTGGTTGAACCGGCCTCGGCCAGCACCTCCACCGCCAACCCAGGGAGGATCGATTGCAGCGACTGCGACAGGGCCGGCGCCTGCCAATCCAGCGCTGCGGCGGTGGGCCTCACCCGACCCGCCGCCGTTTCGGCGCCAGCATGCTGCCGCGGCAGGTGTCGGCGCCGCACCAACAGGCGTAGCGGGCCTTGACCTGGGCGGTGTGGCGCTCGTCCAGCACCAGGCCGTAGTCGAAGAACAGCTCTTCGCCCGGCGCGATGTCGCGCAGCGCCAGCAGCCAGACCCGGCCGTTGCTGTCGTCGGCGATGCAGTTGGGCGCGCAGGCATGGTTGATCCAGCGCGCCGAATTGCCGCCGACATTGCCGTCGATGACATGCTGATCGTCGACGTGAAAGTAAAAGGTGTGGTCCGGCTGTGCCGGGTCGTGGGGGTGGCGGCGCAGCGCTTCGTCCCAACTGATGACCTCGCCGAGGTACTCGATCACAGGCTCGGCCGCAGCAATCGGCCGCAGCGCAAACACGCCCTTGCCGTGCACGCCACTGCGGCGGATTTGCAGGCGGCGCTTGGCCCCCGGCGCCGCTGCGCTGGCCTGGCCGGCGGCGGGCAACTTCTCGGCGGCGGTGTGCACAGGCAACGGCATTCGGTAAAGTGATTCCATGGGCGCGCACATGTGCAGGTACACGTACAGGCAGGTGGGCGCGCGTGAGAGCGGCGCATTGTAGGCACGGGCATTTCAGCCCATCCTGGCCCGCGGCCGCCGCAGCGACGCCGATCCGACAACCCAAGGGACCATGAGCAAGACACTCATCATTGCCGAGAAGCCGAGCGTGGCGCAGGACATCGTCCGCGCCCTGACGCCACTGGCGGGCAAGTTCGAAAAGCATGCCGACCATTTCGAGAACGACAGCCATGTCGTGACCAGCGCGGTCGGCCACCTGGTCGAGATCAAGGCGCCTGAGGAGTACGACGTCAAGCGCGGCAAGTGGAGCTTTGCCCACCTGCCGGTGGTGCCGCCGCACTTTGATCTGGCGCCTATCGACAAGGCCAAGAGCCGGCTGGCGGCGGTGGTCAAGCTGGTCAAGCGCAAGGACGTGACGGCGCTGGTCAATGCCTGCGACGCCGGCCGCGAGGGCGAGCTGATCTTTCGCCTGATCGTGCAGTACGCCGACAACCTCAAGACCCCGCTGAACAAGCCGATCCGCCGGCTGTGGCTGCAAAGCATGACGCCGCAGGCGATCCGCGACGGCTTTGCGGCCCTGCGCAGCGACCAGCAGATGCTCGGCCTGGCCGACGCCGCACGCAGCCGCAGCGAGGCCGACTGGCTGGTCGGCATCAACGGCACGCGGGCGATGACGGCCTTCAACTCGCGCGACGGCGGCTTTTTCTTGACCACCGTCGGCCGGGTGCAGACGCCGACCCTGTCGATCATGGTCGAGCGCGAGGAAAAGATCCGCAAGCATGTCTTTCGCGACTACTGGGAAATCAAGGCCGAATTCGCCGCCGCAGCCGGTGGCTACGAAGCCAAGTGGTTCGACCCGGCGTTCAAGAAGGACGACGACCCCGACCGCCGTGCCGACCGGCTCTGGGACGCGGCCAGCGCCCAGCGGATCGCCGCTGCGGTACGCGGCCAGCCCGGCCAGGTCAGCGAGGAGAGCAAGCCCAGCAACCAGTCCAGCCCGCTGCTCTATGACCTCACCACCCTGCAGCGCGAGGCCAACGGCCGCTTCGGCTTTTCGGCCAAGACCACATTGGCTTTGGCCCAGGCGCTGTACGAGAAGCACAAGGTGCTGACCTACCCGCGGACCGACTCGCGGGCCCTGCCCGAGGACTACCTGAGCGTGGTCAAGGAGACCTTCAAGATGATCGGCCAGGCCGAGCTGCCCGGGCCGCTCAAGGCGCTGGCGCCGCATGCCCGCAAGGGCCTCAAAGAGGGCTATGTCAAGCCGACCAAGCGGGTCTTCGACAACACCAAGGTATCAGACCACTTCGCGATCATCCCGACCCTGGAGGCGCCCAAGAGCCTGACCGAGATAGAGGCCAAGCTCTACGACCTGGTGGTCAAGCGCTTCATCGCGGTCTTCTACCCGCCGGCCGAGTACCAGCTCACGACCCGCATCACCCGGGTCAAGGCGGGCGGCGCCGAGCACAGCTTCCAGACCAACGGCAAGGTGCTGACCAACCCCGGCTGGCTGGCGGTGTACGGCAAAGAAGCGCAGGACGAAGATGCCAACCTGGTGCCAGTGCAGGCGGGGGAGGTCGTGGCCAACACCGAGCTCAGCGTCAACCCGCTCAAGACCCGGCCGCCGGCGCGCTACAACGAGGCCACCTTGCTGTCGGCGATGGAGGGTGCCGGCAAGCTGATCGACGACGACGAGTTGCGCCAGGCGATGGCCGAAAAAGGCCTGGGCACGCCGGCCACGCGGGCCCAGGTGATCGAAGGCCTGATCGCCGAGAAATACCTGCTGCGCGAGGGCCGCGAGCTGGTGCCCACGGCCAAGGCCTTCCAGTTGATGACCCTGCTGCGCGGCCTGGGGGTCGAGGATCTGACCAAGCCGGAGCTGACCGGCAACTGGGAGTTCCAGTTGGCCGAGATGGAGCACGGCCGGCTCTCGCGCGGCGCCTTCATGCGCGACATCGCGGCGATGGCCGAGCGGATCGTGCGCAAGGCCAAGGAGTACGACCGCGACACCATCCCCGGCGATTACGCCACCCTGAGTCAAGCCTGCCCGCACTGCGGCGGCGTGGTCAAGGAGAACTACCGCCGCTTCACCTGTTCGGGCAAGGACGGGTCGGCCGGCGCCGGGCCGTCCCAAGCCGGCCGAACCCCCTCGGGGGGTGGGGCCGGTACGACGGCACCTGGGGGCCAGGATTCGCAAGGCTGCGGCTTCTCCATGACCAAGATTCCCGGCGCCCGCAGCTTCGAGCTGCCCGAGGTCGAGGCTTTCCTGCGCGACAAAACCATCGGCCCGCTGGAGGGCTTTCGCTCCAAGGGTGGCTGGCCGTTCAGCGCCGAACTCAAACTGGTGTTCGACGCCGAAATCGGCAACTACAAGCTCGAATTCGACTTTGGCGACGACGCCAAGGCGGCTCAGGCCGACGGCGAACCGGTCGACTTCAGCGACCGCGAGTCGGCGGGCCATTGCCCCAAGTGCCGCGGCCGGGTGTTCGAGCATGGCAGCAACTGGGTCTGCGAGCACAGTGTCGGCAGTACCGCGACCTGCGACTTCAAGAGCGGCAAGATCATCCTCACCCAGCCGCTGGCGCAGCCGCAAATGGTCAAGCTGCTGGCCTCGGGCCGCACCGATTTGCTCGACGGCTTTGTCTCCAACCGGACCAAGCGCAAGTTCAAGGCCTTCCTGGTCTGGGACGCCAAGGAGGGCAAGGTCGGGTTCGAGTTCGAGCCGCGCGCCGCCAGGCCGGCGGCCAAGAAGGGCGCGGCGCGCAAGACCGTGTCGGCCTGAGCGGCAGGCCGAACGCGACGGGCGCCGAGGGTGACTGCACTGGTCGTCGACAAGCTGCTGGCGATCTTCGCGGCGGTGCTGATCGGTTGGTTCGCCGGCCGCATGCGCTGGCTGGGCGAGCCGGCGGCTGACGACGCCAGTGCGGCCAGCGACCCGGCGCGGCTGCTCGGCAATGCCGCCTTCTTCATCTTCGTGCCGGCCTTGCTGTTCCGCACCACCGCCAGGCTGGATTTGCAGCACATGCCCTGGGTCACGGTGGCCGCATTCTTTGTGCCGACGGTGGCGCTGATGCTGGCGGTGTACGGCCTGGGTCGGTGGTGGCAGCGCGGCGGCTTGGCGCCCGACCTCGACCAGGGCCAGCGGCAGGCAGCGCTGCCGGCGGCACGGGCGATCGCGGCGACCTTTGGCAACTCGGTGCAGATTGGCATCCCGCTGGCGGCCGGTCTGTTTGACGAGGCCGGGCTGGGCATCCACATCACCCTGGTCAGCCTGCACGCGCTGATCCTGCTGACCTGGGTCACCGCCTTGGTCGAACTCGACCTGGCCCGGGTTCGGGCCCGCCACCAGCCCGGCGCCGGCCTGCTGGCGACGCTGGGTTTGACGGCGCGCAACACCGTCGTCCACCCGGTCGTGCTGCCGGTCCTGGCCGGCCTGCTGTGGAACGCCGCAGGCCTGAGCCTGCCCGGTCCGCTGGACGAGACCCTGGCGCTGCTGGGCACGGCGGTGGCGCCGCTGTGCCTGGTGCTGATCGGCATTTCGCTGGCCTACACCCGGGTGGCCGGGGCGATCCCGGCCGCGCTGGCGGTCAGCGGCCTGAAGCTGGTTGCGATGCCGGCGGTGGTGCTGGTGGCGGCGCACTGGGGCTTTGGCCTGGTCGGCACGCCGCTGTCGGTGCTGGTGTTGATGGCCGCCCTGCCTTCGGGCAGCAATGCGCTGATCTTCGCCCAGCGCTACGCCGCGCACGAGGCCCAGACCACCGCCGCGATCGTGCTGTCGACCCTGGGTTTCGTGCTGACCGGGCCGCTGTGGCTGGCCTTGCTGGCGTGGCTGGGTTGATCGCCGACAATCCCCAGCCTATGAACGCCACCGATATCAGCGCCTACATGGCCCACGTCGGCGTCGCCGCGCGCGCCGCTGCGGCCGGCATGGCCAGCGCCTCGACCGCGGCCAAGAACGCCGCCCTGTGCAGCCTGGCGCAGCGCCTGCGCGGGGCCGGCGCCGATCTGCAGGCGGCCAACGCCATCGACACCGGCGCGGCCAGGGCCGCCGGCCTGGCCGAGCCGCTGATCGACCGGCTCAAGCTCACGCCCGCGGCGATCGCCACCGTCGCCCAGGGCTGCGAGCAGTTGGCCGCGATGCCCGACCCGGTCGGCGAGATCGTCGAGCTCAAGCGCCGCCCCTCGGGCATCAACGTCGGCCAGATGCGGGTGCCGCTGGGCGTCTTCGGCATGGTCTACGAGAGCCGGCCCAACGTCACCATCGAGGCCGCGTCGCTGGCGATCAAGAGCGGCAACGCCGCGATCCTGCGCGGCGGCTCGGAGGCGCTCAACTCCAACCTGGCGCTGTGGCGCTTGGTCCAGGCGGCGCTGGCCGATGCCGGCCTGCCGGTCGATGCGGTGCAACTGGTGCAGACCACCGACCGCGCCGCCGTCGGCCGTTTGATCACCATGGCCGACTGTGTCGACCTGATCATCCCGCGCGGCGGCAAGGGCCTGATCGAGCGCATCAGCGCCGAGTCGCGCGTGCCGGTGCTCAAACACCTCGACGGCAACTGCCACACCTATGTCGATGCGCCGGTCGACATGGCGCTGGCGCTGCGCGTCACCGACAACGCCAAGACCCAGAAGTACAGCCCCTGCAACGCCACCGAGAGCCTGCTGGTGCATGCCGAGGTGGCGGCGGCCTTCCTGCCGCAGATCGGCGCGGTCTTTGCGGCCAAGGGCGTGCAAATGCGCTGCTGCCCGGCCAGCCTGGCGTTGCTGCGCGCCGTGCCTGGCGCCGATTTGGTCGCTGCGACCGAGGCCGATTGGTCGGCGGAATATCTGGCCGCAGTCATCAGCATCAAGCTCGTCGCCAGCCTGGACGAGGCCATCACCCACATCGGGCACTATGGCTCGCACCACACCGACGCGATCCTGACCCGCGACCACGCCAACGCCATGCGCTTCGTCCGCGAGGTCGATTCGGCCAGCGTGATGGTCAACACCAGCACCCGCTTCGCCGACGGCTTCGAGTACGGCCTGGGTGCCGAGATCGGCATCTCGACCGACAAGCTGCACGCCCGCGGCCCGGTCGGGCTGCAGGGCCTGACCTCGCTGAAATGGGTAGTGCTGGGCCAGGGCGAGATCCGCGGCTGAGGGCCATGGCACCGGCCCCGCGCGCCGCGCTGTCAGCCGACCCGCGCACCGCGCTGGCCTTGGACCCGCGCACTGCGCTGGTGCTGTTCTCCGGCGGGCAAGATTCCAGCGTCTGCCTGGCCTGGGCGCTGGCGCGCTATGCCAAGGTAGAGACGGTCGGCTTCGACTATGGCCAGCGGCACCGGATCGAGCTGGCCTGCCGACCGGTGCTGCGCTGCGCCTTGGCCGCGCAGTTTCCCGACTGGGCCGCACGCCTGGGCGCCGACCATGTGCTCGATGTTGGCCTGCTGGCGCAGTTGTCCGATTCGGCCCTGACCTGTGACCGGGCCATCGCATTCCAAGCCAGCGGCCTGCCCAACACCTTCGTGCCCGGCCGCAACCTGTTGTTCTTGACGCTGGCCGCAGCACTGGCCTACCGGCGCGGCGCCAGCGTGCTGGTCGGCGGGATGTGCGAGACCGACTACTCCGGCTACCCCGATTGCCGCGACAACACCTTGAAGGCGATGCAACTCGCGCTGTCCTTGGGGCTGGACTGCGCGATGACCGTCGAGACCCCGCTGATGTGGCTGACCAAGGCCGACACCTGGGCGCTCGGCCAGCGCCTGGGCGGTGAGGCGCTGACGGCGCTGCTGGTCGAGCACAGCCACACCTGCTACCTCGGCGAGCGCGGTCAGCGCCACCCCTGGGGCCATGGCTGCGGCGCATGCCCGGCCTGCGTGCTGCGCGCCCGGGGCTGGGCCGACTGGACCGGCAGCGGCAACGCCGGGGCCAGCGGCGGCAGCGCCTTGACCGGCAGCGGCTTCGCCTGATGGCCGACGACGCCGCATCGCTTTGGCGCAACCTCTGGCCCTGGCTGGCAATGCTGGCGCTGCTCGGCTTCTGGATGCTGGGCGCCTACAACCGGTTGGTGGCGCTGCGTGCGGCGATCCTGTCGGCCTGGGGCGGCGTCGACCAGTTGCTCAAGACCCGCAGTCAGGTGGTGCTGGCGCTGCTGGCGGCGGTGACCGACCGGCTGCAGGGCGAGGAGGCCGCCCTGGCGGCGGCCGACCAGGCCCAGGCGGCGCTGCAGCAGGCGCTGGACGGCCTTGGCCAGCGCCTGGCCGACCCGGCGGCCGTGGCCGCACTGGCCGAGGCCGACGGCGTCCTGGCCGGTCGCCTGGCGCGGCTGGTGGCGCTGGCCGAGCAGCAGCCCGGGCTGCGCACCGACAGCAGTGTCGGCGCGCCGCTGCAGGCGCTGCACGCGATGGCGCCGCAACTCCACTTTGCGCGCCAGCAATTCAACGACGCCGGCCAGCACTACGACCTGGCCCTGGCCCAATTCCCGACCCGGCTGCTCAGACCGGTGTTCGGCTTCAACCCGGCCGGCCGGTTTTGAGCGCCGCCCCTGACCACCGGACAACTGCATGGACAACCCCACCCTCATCTCCGCTGCCCCCACCCCCGCCGACGGCAGCGGCCACACGGCCATCGTCATCATCGGCGCCGGCCAGGCCGGGGTGATGGCCGCTGAGGCGCTGCGCAGCGGCGGCTGCACCGCGCCCATCACCTTGCTCGGCGACGAGCCCCATGGCCCCTACCACCGCCCGCCGCTGTCCAAGGCCTGGCTGGCCGGTGAGATGGCGGTGGCCCAGTTGGTGATGCGCGCGCCCGAAATGCTGGCCAAGAAGCAGATCGCGCTGCGTACCGGCGTCAGCGCCACCGCCATCGACCGTGCCGGCCGGCTGGTGCACCTCAGCGACGGCCAGACCCTGGCCTACAGCGGGCTGGTGCTGGCCACCGGCGCCAGCGCGCGGCGCCTGAGCCTGCCCGGCGCTACCGCGCCGAACCTGCTGGCCCTGCGCAGCCGCGACGATGCCGACGCGATCGCCCAGGGCCTGGCCGAGTGTCTGGCCAGCCAGGCGCCGGTGGTGGTCATAGGCGGCGGCTTCATCGGCCTGGAGGTGGCCGCGACGGTGCGCAAGAAGGGCTTGGGCGTAACCGTGCTTGAGGCCGCGCCGCGCCTGCTGGGCCGGGTGCTGACGCCGGCCTTGTCTGACTTCTACGCCAGTCTGCACCGCAGCCATGGGGTTGAGCTGGTGCTGGACGCGCGCATCGCCAGCATCGCCACCGACGCCGCCGGCCGGGCCTGCGCGGTGCTGCTGGCCGACGGCAGGCGCCTGCCCTGCGGCCTGGTGCTGCTGGGCGTGGGGGTGGCGGCCAACGACGCCCTGGCGGTGGCCGCTGGCCTGGCCTGCGAGCGCGGCGTGATCGTCGACGCCTGCGGCCGCACCGCCGACCCGCTCATCGTCGCCGCCGGCGACTGCACCGCCCGGCGCCTGGACGACGGCAGCCTGGTGCGGCTGGAGTCGGTCAACAACGCCAGCGAGCAGGGCCGCAGCGCGGCGGCGGCGCTGCTAGGCCAGGAGCGGCCGTTCAGCACCACGCCCTGGTTCTGGTCCGACCAGTACGACCGCAAGCTGCAGATGGCCGGCCTGTCGGGCGGCGCCGATGCCTGGGCCTTGCGCGGCAGCATGGCGCTGGAGGCCAGTTTCTCGGTCTACCACTTCCGCGCCGGCAGGCTGGTGGCGGTCGATTCGGTCAATGCCGCCAAGGACCACTTGCTGGCGCGCAAACTGATGGACGCGGGCGTGTCAGCCACGCCCGCGCAGGCGGCTGACCTGGGCTTCGACCTGGCCAGCCTGCTGCCGGCGAGGTAGGGCCGTCTACCAAGCCGACTAAGCCGGGCAAGGCGGCCAGGGCGGCCAGAGCGGCCAGAGCGGCCGCTCAACCCTGGCCGTGCTTGGGCAGCAGCGACAGGAACTCACGCCGCAGCGTCGGGTCGCTGAGGAACGAGCCGCGCATCACGCTGTTGGTCATCGCCGTGTCGTGGTCGCGCACGCCGCGCCAGTGCATGCAGAAATGGTCGGCCTGCATGACGATCGCCAGGCCGTCGGGTTGGACCCGGCTGTGCAGCGCGTCGGCCAGCATCAGCACCGCCTCTTCCTGGATCTGCGGCCGGCTCATCACCCAGTCGCAGATGCGGTTGTACTTGGACAGGCCGATCAGGTTGGAGTGCTGGTTCGGCAGGATCCCGACCCAGACCCGGCCTATCACCGGGCAGAGGTGGTGCGAGCAGGCGCTGCGCACCCGGATCGGGCCGACGATCATCAGCTCGTTCAGGCGCGAGACATTCGGAAATTCGGTCACCTCGGGCATGGCCACATAGCGCCCGCTGAAGACCTCGTCGATGTACATCCGGGCCACCCGCTGCGCCGTGGCCTGGGTGTTGTGGTCGCCATCGGTGTCGATCACCAGGGCCTGCAGGACCGCCTGCATGCCGGCCTGGACCTCGGCCTTGAGCTCGTCGAGTTCGCCCGGCCGGATGTGGGCGGCGATGTTGTCGTTGGCATGAAAGCGCTGCCCGGCGCTGCGCAAGCGGGCACGGATGCGCTCGGAGGCTTTGCCGGCAGGGGGTTCGGACTTCGGGCGGGCAGGGGCTTTGGCCATGGTCAACGGGCGCGTCAGGAGCCGGCAATTGTGGCGGCGCGGGCAATGCCCCCAACAGCGCCGCCGCCAGGCGCTGCCTGACCCAGCCCCATTAGACTGGGCCAATGAACAGCCCGCCTCTGGCCCAGTTGTTGAGCCAGGCCGCAGACGCGCTGATGGCGGTGCGCGCCGGCCGGTCGCTGACGGCTGTTCTGGCGCAATGCCCCGCCGGGCTGCGCGCCGGCACCCAGGCGCTGGCCTTCCATGGCCTGCGCTGCCTGGCCGGGGCGCTGGCGCTGCGCCGGTTGCTGGTGCCCAAAACCCCGCCGCCCGAGGTCGATGCGCTGCTGCTGCTGGCGCTGGCGCTGCTCTGGCCGACCGGCCAGCCCGCGCCCTATGCCGAGCACACCCTGGTCGACCAGGCGGTGGACGCGGCGCGGCAACGCAGCCCGGCGGCGGCCAAGTTCGCCAATGCCGTGCTGCGCCGCTTCCTGCGCGAGCGCCAGGCCCTGCTGGCCAGGGCGCGCGAGCAGCCCGAGGCGCTGTGGCAACACCCGGCCTGGTGGATAGCGCAGGTCCGGCGCGACTGGCCCGACGCCTGGCAAGCCATCCTGACCCAGGCCAACCAGCGCCCGCCGATGGTTCTGCGCGTCAACCTGCGGCGTGGCACGGTCCAGTCCTACCTGCAGCGGCTGCACGACGCCGGCCTGGCGGCAAGCCCGATCGGGCCCGAGTTCGGTCAGGCCGTGCTGCTCGCCCAGGCCTGCCCGGTTCAGGCCCTGCCGGGCTTCGAGAGCGGCGATGTCTCGGTCCAGGATTTGTCGGCCCAGCGCGCCGCCGCGCTGCTGCTGGGCCAGGGGCCGGCCCGCCTGCCCGCAGGTGCGCGGGTGCTCGACGCCTGCGCCGCGCCCGGCGGCAAGACCGCGCACCTGCTGGAGTTGGCCGAGCTGGATCTGCTGGCGCTGGACGTCGACGCGCAGCGATTGGCGCAGGTAAGCAGCGGCCTGGCGCGGTTGCAGCTCGCGGCCAGTTTGCAGGCCGCCGACGCCCGCGCGGTCGACAGTTGGTGGGACGGCCGGCCGTTCGACGCGATCCTGCTCGACGCGCCCTGCAGCGCCTCGGGCATCACCCGCCGCCACCCCGATGTGCGTTGGTTGCGCCGCCCCGGTGACATCGCCACGCTGGCGCAGGCCCAGGCCGGCTTGCTCGATGCGCTTTGGCCGCTGCTCAGGCCCGGCGGGCGGCTGCTTTACGCCACCTGCTCGGTGTTCAAGGCCGAGGGCAGTCAGCAGATCGATGCTTTTTTGCAACGCCATGCGGCCGACGGCCCACACCTGGACCCGGCCTCGCCCGGGCACCTGTTGGGCGTACCGGACAATCTGCCGTCGGTCGCCACCGCCATGCCGGCGGGCGACGCCGACCTGGCTTCGGGTGACGGCTTTTACTACGCGCTGATCCACAAGCCCCGCCATCCACCCTGAAGGCCGAACTGCCCGCCCGAGCCCGAACCATGCGCCGCGCGAATGCCCATCTGCCGCTGCCGCGCCTGCTGGTTCAGAGCGTGCGCGGCTTGGCGCTGTGGCTTGCCCTGTGGCTTCCCATGTGGCTGGCCCTGTGCAGCGCCGTGGCGACACCGGCGCTGGCCCAGGGCGTGGAGCTCAGCAGCCTGCAGCTTGGCCGCGAGGACGCCGCGCTGACGCTGGAGTACAGCGCCCGGCTGAAGCTCTCGCACGCGCTCGAGGATGCGCTCAAGCGCGGCGTGCCGATGTACTTCGTCGCCCAGGCCACGGTCTGGCGCAGCCGCTGGTATTGGCGTGACGAGCGGATCGCCCAGATCAACCGCAGTTGGCGCCTGTCGTACCAGCCGCTGAGCGCCTCCTGGCGGCTCAGCCTGGGCGGCCTGGCGCAGAGCTTTCCAAGCCTGGGCGAGGCACTGGCGCCGCTGTCGCGCGTCACCGGCTGGCGTCTGGCCGAACTCGAGCGGCTCGACCCGGCCGCGCTGCACTATGTCGAGTTCAGCTTTCAGCTCGACAACAGCCAGTTGCCGCAGCCGATGCAGATCGACCTGGGCTCGGACTGGAAGCTGGGCATCGCGCGCAGCCTGGCGGTGCCCGGGCCATGACCAAGGCGCGCCGCTGGACCCTGGTGGTGGCCACGCTGGCGATGGTCGGCGCCGCCCTGGTGCTGGCCTTCGTGTTGGCGCTGTCGACCTCGGGGCTGCTGGCCGAGCGCCATTTCGTCTGGCTGTTCTGGGTCAATGTGGCGGTGGCCACGCTGCTGCTGCTGGTGGTCGGGCTGGCGATGCTGCGGCTGCTGGTGCGGCTGCGCGCGGGCAAGTTCGGCAGCCGGCTGCTGGCCAGGCTGGCCGGCATCTTCGCCCTCGTCGGGGTGGTGCCGGGCTTGCTGATCTACGGCGTGTCCTACCAGTTCGTCTCGCGCAGCATCGACAGTTGGTTCGACGTGCAGGTGGCGACCGCGCTCGAGGCCGGCCTGTCGCTGGGCCGCGGCACGCTGGACGCGATGGCCGCCGATCTGGCGGTCAAGACCCGCAACGCAGCCGAGCGCCTGTCCGACGGCCGCGTGCTGGTCGGCCCACTGGTCCTGGAGCGGCTGCGCGACCAACTCAATGCCGACGACACGGCCCTGGTGGGCAGCAGCGGCCAGGTGCTGGCCGGCGCCACCAGCGGTGCGGCCGGCGCTGGCGGGGCTGGTGGGGCTGGTGGGGGGGCTGCGGGTGTGCTTGACCTGGGCAGCCTGGCCGGCGTCAGCGCCGCTGACCGGCCGGCCGCGAGCCTGCTGCGCCAGGCCCGCAAGGAGCGCAGCGCCGCCATGCTGGAAGGGCTGGACGACGAGCCGCAGCCCGGCGCCAGGCCGCGGGTGCGGGTGCGCGCGCTGGCCCTGCTGCCCAGCGTCGACATCAGCCTCGGCGCCAGCGAGGACCGCTTCCTGATGGTCTCGGTCGGCGTGCCGCAGGGCATCGTCGCCAATGCCCTGGCGGTGCAGGCGGCCTACCGTGAATACCAGTTGCGCGCGATCGGCCGCGACGGCCTGCGCCGCATGTACATCGGCACCCTGACGCTGTCGCTGGTACTGGCGGTGTTCGGCGCGCTGCTGCTGGCGCTGATGCTGGGCAACCAGATCGCCCGCCCGCTGCTCCTGCTGGCCGACGGTGTGCGCGAAGTCGCGCGCGGTGACCTCAGCGCCAAGCCGGTGTTTGCCTCGCGCGACGAGTTGGGCGGCCTGACCCGCTCGTTCGCCCAGATGACCGGCCAACTCGCAGACGCGCGCGCGCAGGTGCAGCGCGGCGTGGGCCAGCTCGAAGGCGCCCGCACCCGATTGCAGACCATCCTCGACAGCCTCTCGGCCGGCGTGATCGTGTTCGACGCCCAGCGCCGCATCGACACCGTCAACCCCGGCGCGACGCGCATCCTGCGCCTGCCGCTGTCGGCCTACCAGGGCCGCGAACTGGCCGAGGTGCCGGGCCTGGCCGACCTGGCGCACGCCGTCTGGCAGCGGGTCGAACTGCACCGCAGCAGCCCCGAGGACGGCGAGCGCGACCATTGGCAGGACGCCCATCTGCACCCGCTGCCGGCGGCCAAGGGCGCATCGCCCGGCGCCGCCAGCCAGGAGACCGCCAACCTGCTGCTGCGCGGTGCGCAACTGCCCGGCGGCGCCCAGTTGCTGGTGTTTGACGACATCACCGAGGTGGTCTCGGCGCAACGCCAGCTCGCCTGGGCCGAAGTCGCCCGGCGCCTGGCGCACGAGATCAAGAACCCACTGACGCCGATCCAGTTGTCGGCCGAGCGGATCGAGCACAAGCTCGCGCCCAAGCTGCATGACCCCGCCGACGCCGCCTTGCTCAGCCGCTCGGTCGCCACCATCGTCGCCCAGGTCCAGGCGATGAAGCAACTGGTCAATGAGTTCCGCGACTACGCCCGCCTGCCTGCGGCCCGGCTGGCGCCACTGGACCTCAACGCCCTGGTGCAGGAAGTGCTGGGCCTGTACGCCGCCGCCCAAGACCAAGGCCAGCTCCAGGCCGAGTTGGCGCCGGCCCTGCCGTGGATCGCTGGCGACGCCAGCCAGTTGCGCCAGGTGATCCACAACCTGGTCCAGAACGGCCTGGATGCGGTGGCCGACCGGCACCCCGGCCGGGTCAGCGTCAGCACCGAGGCGGCCTACAGCGAGCAGGGCGAGTTGCGGGTGGTTCGCCTCAAGGTCGGCGACAACGGCGGCGGCTTCAGCGACAAGGTGCTCAAGCGCGCCTTCGAGCCCTACGTCACCACCAAGAGCAAGGGCACCGGACTGGGGCTGGCGGTGGTCAAGAAGATCGCCGACGAGCATGGCGCGCGGGTGCGCATCTTCAACCGCAGCAGCGCTGCGCCCGGCGAACCCGAACACGAGGCCGGCAGCATCAGCGGGGCGACGGTGTCGCTGTCGTTTTCGCGCTTTGCAGCGGCCCAAGGCGGCACTTCGGCCGCAGCGCCGACACTGTCGGGCAGCGCCGCCGCCCAACTGGCCGACCACAGCAACCCCACGCCGCCGGCAGCGGCCGCAGCATTCAACGGGCATTGAGACACGCGCATGGCAACGATCCTGGTAGTCGACGACGAGTTGGGCATCCGCGGCCTGCTGTCTGAAATCCTCTCCGACGAGGGCCACACGGTCGAGCTGGCCGAAGACGCCGCCGACGCCCGCGCCGCCCGCCAGCGGCTGCGGCCCGACCTGGTGCTGCTCGACATCTGGATGCCCGACGTCGACGGCATCACCTTGCTCAAGGAATGGGCCAGCGCCGGGCAACTGACCATGCCGGTGATCATGATGAGCGGCCACGGCACCATCGACACCGCCGTCGAGGCCATCAAGTTCGGCGCGGCCGCCTTCCTGGAAAAGCCGATCACGCTGCAAAAACTGCTGCGTGCGGTCGAGCAGGCGCTGATCAAACCGCTGCCACGCGGCGACGCCCAGCCGCCCCATGGCGGCCACGCCACCCCGGGCAGCGGCGCGGCGGCCGACGACCCCTTCACCGCCAGCGCCGGCCTGGGCGGCCCCGGCCAACCGCAGGCCAGCGCCACCGGCCTGGCCGCAGTCGCGGCCAGCGCCGGCCTGCCGTCGGAGCAGCGCTTCGGGCTCGACCGGCCGTTGCGCGAAGCCCGCGACGCCTTCGAGAAGGCCTACTTCGAATTCCACCTGGCCAAGGAGAACGGCTCGATGACCCGCGTCGCCGAAAAGACCGGCCTGGAACGCACCCACCTGTACCGCAAGCTCAAGCAACTCGGCGTGGACCTGTCCCGCCACAAGCGCAGCGGTCTGGCCTGACCCCTTGGCTATAATCGCCGGCTCGGCCTGGTAGCTCAGTCGGTAGAGCAGCGGATTGAAAATCCGCGTGTCGGTGGTTCGATTCCGCCCCAGGCCACCAAACAAGCGTTCGCGGAAATCCGCGAAGGTCAAAGCCCCAGAGAACCAACGCTCTAGGGCTTTTTTCTTGTCCGCGGAAGTGCAAGAACGTGCGCCGGCATCCGGCCCGCGATCTGAAAGGCTTGTTGCCCAAACCGCCGGCCCGGCACTCTCCGGCACTCTCTGGCGATCACCCAGCCCGAGCGCCTGGCCGAGCTGCTGCGGGCTTGCGACACCTGCGTCGGCACACCGGTGGTGCGCACCGCGCTTCGACTGGCGCCGATGCTGTTGCTGCGCCCCAGCGAACTGCGGCACGCCCGCTGGCCGGAAATTGCCCTTGACGCGGCCACCTGGTCGCTGTCCGCCGAACGGATGAAGCGGCAAAGGGCCGGCAAGCTGAACGGCCCGCCGCACCGGGTGCCCCTTGCGAGCCAGAGCCTGCCATGGCCCTGCTGGCGAGGGCCGCTGCACCTAGACGGCCCGCGCACCAAATTAACGCCACCGGTGTAGCAGAGTCATTGACACGTTCCGAAGCTGCGGCTGGGTGCCGAGCTTGTGTAGCTTCGGAAGCCCAAGGCGCAAATGCCTGCGCCGCACACGTGTTCGCTGATCCGGCAGTGCAACTGGCAGTCGCGCGAATTCTTTCAGTAAAAACACTTGATGCGTTTATTGCACTTGTCTTCTAAGATGCCGAAAAGGATGTTTGCGCAGGTCGATGGCCTGCATTGGCCCCTCAAACGGAGCATCGACATGACCACGGCAGAACGCGAGCAACAGATTCTCCCGCCGAAGTTGACGGTCGCGGAGGCCGACATGGCGCGCGCAGCGCAACGCTGCATCATGGCCGCGCTGGACCATTCCAAGGCCGCCACCATCACGCTGGAAAGCGACGACGGTTCCCTGCCGGCGATCCAGTTGCCGCCGCAGGCACTGCGCTTCATCGCGCAGTTGCTCGGCGCCCTGAGTGAGCGCAAACCGGTGGTCCTGATGCCGACGAAGCAGGAGTTGTCCACCGTGGAGGCGGCGAACTACCTGAACGTGTCCCGCCCGTTCGTCATCAAGGAAATCGAATCGAAGCGGCTGGCCTGCCGGATGGTCGGCAGCCATCGCCGCATCGCGTTCGATGACCTCCAGGCTTACGCATCCGAGATGCGGGCCGACCAGAAGGGCGCATTGCAGCGCATGGCCGACAACGCACGCGAGCTCTGCCTGGACTACTGACATGGCGGGGCACGCTCGCTATACGGCGTTGCTCGACGCGTGCGTGCTGTTCCCGGTGGCGGTGTGCGACTCTCTGATGAGTGTTGCCGCCACCGGCCTGTATGCGCCAAAGTGGACGCAGCGTATCGAGGATGAATGGACGCGGTCTCTGGAGCAGAAGAGCGGGCGGCCACCGGGCTCGTACGCGGTCAGGCGAGATGCGATGCGCGACGCGGCGCCGGACTGGGAGGTGCCCAAGCAAGCCTGGATGCGCATCGCACCGTGTCTTCAGCTTCCGGATCCAGACGACGTGCATGTTCTTGCTGCAGCGATCGCGGGCCACGCCGACTGCATCGTCACGGCCAACCTGAAGGACTTCCCTGAAGATGCGCTGGCGCCATTCGGCATTCAGGTCATCCACCCCGACGAGTTTCTGGTCGCACAGATGGATTTGGACCCGCTGAGCGTGCTCGCCGCATTCAAGGAACAACGAGCGAGGCTCAAGAACCCGGCCTACACGCCATCGGCATTTGCCGACGCACTTGAACGCAATGCCTTGGTTCTGACTGCGCAACGATTGCGTGAGGCCGCGGCGTTGATCTGACCGCAATGCGCTACTGGTGGGTAAACCAAAACCAGACCTACCGCCATGAAGTGCGCGGCGGGTATCTCTGGTCGCCCAAGCGCAAGACCAATCTCGCAGCCAACCCGTTCTACGACTTCATGCGCGAGGTGGCCCCGGGCGATGTTGTGTTTTCGTTTGCAGACACCCTGATCCGTGCGATCGGCATGGCGGCGTCGCATGCGTACGAAGCGCCCAAGCCGCTGGAGTTCGGGCAAGCCGGCGCGTATTGGGACAGGATCGGCTGGCGCCTCGACATGCGATTCAGCGAACTCAGGCTGCCGATCAAACCGTCGGCCCACATGGATGTACTCAAGCCCCTGTTGCCCGATCGATATGCGCCGCTTCGGGCCAACGGCGCAGGGCTGCAGAACGTCTACCTGACCCGGGTTCCAGATCGACTCGCAGCAGCGTTGGTCGATCTGCTGGGTGCACAGGCACGCGACCTGGTCTTGGGCTACCGGGTTGCTGACGAGGCGCAGGTCACTTCGGCCATCGGGCTTGTCGAGTGGGAAGAACATGAATTGAGCGAGGTGAAGGCCGACACCACTTTGCCGGAGACCGATCGCCAGGCCCTCGTTTTTGCGCGTCGAGGCCAAGGGCTCTTCAAGAAGCGAGTGATGAACATCGAACACGCCTGTCGAATCACGGGGGTGAACCGCGAAGAGCATCTGCGCGCGAGCCATTGCAAGCCGTGGCGCGACGCTTCAAACGAAGAACGGCTCGACGGCGAGAACGGCTTGTTGCTCACGCCGAGCGTCGACCACTTGTTTGACCGCGGATTCATCGCGTTCGAAGACACCGGCCAAGTCATCGTCTCGCCCGTGGCCCATCGCGAATCTCTTCTGCGCATGGGCATCCAACCGGACAGTCCGCCAAAGGTGGGCATTTTCTCGTCAGGGCAGCGGCGCTTCTTGCAGTTCCATCGGGACAACGTGCTGCTCAAGTCAAGCTTTCTTGAGCACCTCTAGCCTGCACATCCGTTGCCCACGACGAAAGTTGAAACCGTGCGTGACGACGGTGGGACTTGTTGAGACGACTCGGATTCGGCCGAGACATCGCGGGACGCGAAGCCACCATTGACAGGGACTTCCTCATCTGGATCGGCCGCGGCACGATCCGCTGATGCGATTGCCGTGGAACAAGTCGAAAGAGGTTCAGCTGGATCTGCTCGACGCGGAGCCAGGGGCAGCGACGTCGCATCAACCTGTATCGGCTGCGCCGCGAGCCGTCGTATCGAGCCGCGACGCAGCAGCGATCTCACCCGCTGCAGCCATGCCTATCGGCAGCGATGGCAGGCCACTGCTCTTGGCCGTGTCGATGCTCTACGAGGACGCGCACAACCCGCGCACCGAGTTCCCCGAGGAGTCGATTGCCGAACTCGCCGAGGACATCCGACAGCGCGGCGTCCTGCAGCCGCTCGTCGTGCATCCTGCCGACAGCGATGGCCGGCACCAGGTTCACTTCGGCGCCAAGCGGCTGCGCGCAGCGATTCTTGCTGGTCTGCATGAGGTTCCGGTCGTCGTGCGCGATCTGCCTGCCGATCGCTATGCCCAGGTCGCCGAGAACCAGAAACGACATGGGCTGACCCCGCTCGAACTGGCGAGGTTCATCCGTGCACAGGTCGATGCGGGCGACTCGAACTCGACGATCGCGAGGCAGCTCGGAATGAACCTGACGGCGGTAGCCCACCATCTGTCGCTGCTGGAGCTTCCGCCTGTGATCGACGATGCGCTGAAGTCTGGCCGCTGCACATCGCCCCGCACGTTGCACGAACTGAGGACGTTGCATGGGGACAGCCCCGACCAGGTTCAGGCTCTGCTGGTCAGTGGGGCAGAGATCACGCGGGCGGCGGTGTCCGCTATCCGTTCCGCGTCCGGCAAGGCCGCGCCGACCGTGTCCAACGGGTCTTCGCCCGACACGCGGGTCGCCCAAGCCAACGCCGCATGCGATCGGTTGGAGCGCGCGCTCAGACGCATCAAGTTGCCCGACGCCAGCACGGTCGCGGCGCCCGAACTAATCGCCTTGCGCAGCCGGGTCGAAGCCATCAACACACGTTGGCTGCAGGGGTCTGCCTGTCAGACCCCTTCGCAGGCTGAACGCTAAACCCGTGGAGAGTGGAGTGAAGAAGGTGAGAAGAGATGGATGGCAGGATAGGCGGCACGCCAGTGAATGGATGCCATACGGCATCCCGCGCGAGGTCGACATGCCGGCCGCGTCGCGTGATCGCGTGACGGTCGACCTGCGCGGCATTGGCGATGTCGTCCGCTCTGCTGCGGCTTGCCGCGGGATGTGCGTTGCCCAGCTCGTGCGCCGTGCGCTCGTGATGAGTCTCGACTTGCGCGCGACCGCAGCAGTGGCGTCGATGAAGAGCGGGTCTGACGGTCAGACCCCGGACCATATGCCGACCCGAGAGACCGCCAAGCTCACGCTGCGACTCCCCCAAGCCCACGCCGACGCACTGATGTTGAACGCGGGCGCACTCGGACTGTCCTACGGCGATTACGTGGGGCGGCTTGTGGCCGGCAGCCGTCTGCCGCAGCCCGTTGCCGAGCGCCAGGCCGATCGCGCAGCCCTGCTTGCGTCGAACGACCGCATGGCCACGCTGTCGACCGATCTCGTGGCGCTCGTCACCCTGCTGCGCCAATCGAAGGTCGAACAGGCGCGGCCTTACCGGGATCGCCTCGAGGCGACGCCGAGATCCGCCGCCACCTCGATCGGGCCTCAGCGCTGATCGACCGCCTGTGAAGGAGAACTGCCATGCCCAGCACCGTCGATGGCCTGCTCGTGCAATGGGGCGACCGGCTGTTCTACCCGTCGAGCCGCATGAC
>JANXYH010000060.1 GCA_025350145.1 Burkholderiales bacterium
TGCAGAGGGTCCCTAGGCGTTGAATTGGCAACATCAGACCATAATAATCCATGCCAGCCGTACCGTCCTGCCATGCCTGAATTACCCGAAGTCGAGGTCACCCGCCTGAGTTTTGCCGACCGGATCCAGGGCGCGCGCATCAGCAGCGTGCGCATGGGCAAGCCGCTGCGCTGGCCGCTGGGCTGTAAGCCAGAGTCCCTGCTGGGTCGGGTGATAGGCCAGTTGCAGCGGCGCGGCAAGTACCTGTGGATGCCGCTGTGCCTGCCGCCGCGTGCCGACGCTGATGCGGGCGGTTTGCTCATCCACCTGGGCATGTCGGGTTCGCTGAACCTGTCCGCCGGTCAGGCTGCGCCCGGCCCGCACGACCACTTCGACCTGCACACCAGCCGCGGCCTGTTGCGGCTGACCGATCCGCGCCGCTTTGGCGCGGTGGTCTGGTCCGACGGCCTGGCGGCGCAACCGGCGGCCACGCTGCTGGCCAAGCTCGGCCCCGAGCCGTTCGATCCGGCACTGACGCCGCAGCGCTTTCATGCCAAGCTGCAACGCTCCAGCGTGTCGATCAAGCAGGCACTGTTGGCCGGGCAGGCGGTGGTTGGCGCCGGCAACATCTATGCCAGCGAGGCGCTGTATCGCGCCGGAATCGACCCCCGGTTGCCCAGCAACATGCTCAGCCGGCCCCGTGCCGCGCGGTTGTTGAGCCAGGTGCAGGCCACGCTGGCCGAGGCGATCACGCTCGGTGGCTCGACGCTGCGCGACTTCAGGGATGCCCACGGCATGGGCGGCGAATTTCAGGCGCAGGCTCAGGTCTATGGCCGCGCCGGGCTGCCCTGCAGGCGCTGCGGCACACCGGTTCGGCGCCTGCTGCAGGCCCAGCGGGCGACCTTCTGGTGCCCTGGCTGCCAACGCCGCTGAAGGCGCAGGCCGCAGCCGCAGCCCTTGTCTTGTGCGGTCTCACCGGTCACGGCGCCCGGCCTTGTCAGGAGATGTTTCGTCGGCTTTCAAACCGCCTTTGTCGATCTGAGGCTGCGCTAGCATTGGCCGAATGCCTAGGCTAAACCCGAATGTCGACCGCGCTGTCCCAACGTCTTGACCTGCTCGCCGAATGGCGGCAGAGCCTGGACCGTCGGATTGCCCAGTTCGCCGGACTGTTGACCGACCTTGACCTGCTCACGGCCGAGGACATGGCGCTGGCTACAGCGCTGCGCCAGCGCCTGGCCTCGGACCGGCTGGTGGTGGCCTTTGTCGCCGAGTTCTCGCGCGGCAAATCCGAATTGATCAACGCCCTGTTTTTTGGTGACAGCGGCCGCCGGGTGATGCCGGCCTCGCCTGGGCGAACCACCATGTGCCCGGTCGAGCTGGGCTGGGTCGGCGCCGAGCCGCCGACGCTGGCACTGTTGCCGATTGACAGCCGTTTGTCCGGCCAGCCCCTGGCCACGCTGCGCGAGCGCCCCGAGCAGTGGCGGCGCCTGCCACTGCCGCTGAACGACCCGGTGGCGCTGGCGCAGACCTTTGAAGAGGTGACTCGCACCGCCAGGGTGTCGATGGAGCAGGCCAGGGCGCTGGGCTTCTGGAACGACGACAAGCCCGACGACAACCCGCCTTGCGACGCTCAGGACCGGGTTGAGGTGCCGGCCTGGCGCCATGCCTTGATCAACTACCCGCATCCGATGCTGCGCCGCGGCCTGGTGGTGATCGACACGCCGGGGCTGAATGCGATCGGCGCTGAACCCGAGCTGACCTTGGGGCTGCTGCCCTCGGCCCATGCCACGGTGTTTGTCCTGGCCGCCGATGCGGGCGTCTCACGCTCTGATCTGGCGGTCTGGCGCGAACACCTTGGCGACCGCGCCTGCGAGCACTTTGTCGTGCTCAACAAGATCGACACCCTGGCCGATCCGCTGCTGACCGGCGACGAGATCGAGTCCCAAGTCCAGAGCCAGTGCGAGCAGGTCGCGGCGGTGCTGGGCGTGAGCCGGGATCGGGTATTTCCGCTCTCTGCACGCCAGGCGCTGGCTGCCCGTTTGCAGGGCGATGAGGCGGCCCTGGTACACAGCCGGCTGCCGCAGCTAGAACGCGCCCTGACCGCCCAGTTGCTGCCCAAGCGCAGTGAGGTGATCGGCCGCATGATCGACGATGGCGTGCTGGCGCTGCAGCAGCGTGCGCTGGGGCGATTGACTGACAGGCGGCGGCAGACCACCGAGCAACTGGTCGAGTTGCGCAGCCTGCGCGGCAAGAGCGATGCGCGGATGGGGCTGGTCGGCGAACGGGTCGAGCGCGAGGCCCAGGAGTTCGAGCGCTGCACGCCGCGGCTGAGCGCGCTGCGTGGCGTGATGGCGCGGCAATTGCGTGGAGTGATGCAGAACCTGGCCAGCCAGACGCTGCGCGAGGAGGTCGCCCGCATGCAAGCGCAAAGCCAAGTCGGCATCCTCCACCTCGGTGCCGGCCGGGCCTTCGCGCTGCTGGGCGAGCGCCTTGACGGCCTGCTCGCTGCGGCTGCGGCGCAACTCGACGAGTTGAACCAGCTCATCAGCGGCGCCCAGCAGCAAATCAACACCGAGTTCGGGTTTGCGCTGAACTTGCCCGCACCGCCGGCGCTGAGCCGGTTTGCGGCCGAACTCGAGGGCCTGCAGGCAGGCTACAGCCGCTACTTTGGCGTGCTCCAGGTTTGGCGGCTTTCGCGCCGCGGCTTTCTCGATCAACTGCTGCGGATGCTGGTGTCGCGGCTGCGGGTGGTGTTCGAGAGCGCGGCGGTCGAGGTCGAGTTGTGGGGTCAGGCGGTCAGTGCGCAGATGAACGATCAACTCCGCGAACGCCGCCGCAGCCTGCAGCATCGGCGTCAGGCCGTGGCCAGGGTGCGCAGCGCCGAGGAAGAACTCGAGCGCAGCATCGCCGAACAGCAGGCCCAAGAGGAGCGCTACCGCCAGCAGGCCGAGCGGATCTCCAGCCAGGTCGACCAGGTGCGCCAACTCGCCGCCTCGCCGCCTGCGTCGCAGGCAGACGACCCGGCGCCACGCCTGCAACTGGTCAAGGCAGCGGCCGACAGCATTTCGCTCGGCGCGGCGTGAGCCTCAACGCCGCCGACGGCGGATTGGCTGCGGCGCTGGTGCAATGGCAGCGCCAGCATGGCCGCCATGACCTGCCCTGGCAAGGTACGCGCGACCCCTACCGGGTGTGGCTGTCCGAGATCATGTTGCAGCAGACCCAGGTCGGCACCGTGCTGGCCTACTACGCACGGTTCCTGGCCCGCTTTCCCAGCGTCGCCGCGCTGGCCGCCGCCCCGCTGGACGATGTCCTGGCCGGCTGGAGCGGCCTGGGCTACTACAGCCGGGCGCGCAATCTGCACCGCTGCGCCCAGGTCGTCGTGGCGCAGCATGGCGGGGTGTTCCCTGGCGATGCTGCCGCCCTGGCGACCCTGCCCGGCATCGGGCGCTCGACGGCGGCTGCGGTCGCCGCCTTCTGCTTCGGCCAACGCTGCGCCATCCTCGACGGCAACGTCAAGCGGGTACTGACGCGGGTGCTGGGTTTTGACGCCGATTTGGCCGAGGCGCGCCATGAGCAGGCGCTCTGGGCACTCGCCGAGCGCCTCGTGCCCGAGCGCGATGTCGCTGCCTACACCCAGGGCCTGATGGACCTGGGCGCGACGCTCTGTGCCCGGCGCCAGCCGTCCTGCGACGCTTGCCCGCTGGCGCCAGGCTGCGTTGCCCGGGCGCAGGGGCGGCCCGAGGACTATCCGGTCAAGGTCCGGCGCCTGAAGCGCGGCCAACGCCACCACCACCTGCTCTGGCTGCGCCAGGGCGAGAAGGTCTGGCTGGTGCAGCGGCCGGCCAGCGGGGTCTGGGCCGGGCTGTGGACCTTTCCCGAGTTCGACGACGCGGCCGAATTGCAAGCGTTCGGCAGCGCCTGGCCCGGCCGACCCTTGGCCGTGCCGCCGATCAAGCATGTCCTGACCCACCTCGACCTGTGGCTGTCGCCCATGGTCTGGGACTTGCCTGGCAGCCTGGATCGGCTGGCCCAGTCGGCGATTGACAGCGCGCTGCCCGAGGGCCGCTGGTGGCCAGTCGACCAGGCCCTGGCTTTGGGCCTGCCAGCGCCGATCCGCCGTTGGCTTGGGTCTGCGCTGGTCGCTTAAACCACGCCCTGGCCGCGCAGGTACTCGTCGACCAGCTTCAGCCGCAGCAGTGGCTCCTGCAGCGCCATCAGCCGTTGCTTGGCAGCCATGGCGATGGGCAACAACTCGCACCAGCGGTTGGCCACCCAGCCGGCGTCGTCCAGGCGGTGGGGCGGCGCAAACTGCCCATGGCCCTGGGCGATCAGCGCCTCGATCGCATGCGCCAGCGCCCGGGCGCAGGACTGGTGCTCGGCGGGCACGGCCACAGGCTCGTCGGCGGCATGCAGTTGGGCCTGCGCCAACCACAGGCCATCGCCACGCTGGACGGGTGCGGCCAGGCTGAAGCGCTGGCTGCCCTGGCAAAGCAAGCTCAGGATGCCGGCCTGCTCGGCGTCGAGCTCGCGCACATGGGCCAGCACGCCTATGGTTTCAAAGCGCACCGGCCTGGCGCCGGGTTGGCGCACCTCGCTGCCGTCGAGGATGCAGACCACGCCGAACGGTGCGCCGGTGCGCAGGCACAGCGTGGCCAGGTCGAGGTAGCGCGCCTCGAACACCCTGAGCTTGAGCCGCCCCTCGGGAAAGAGCACGGTCTGCAGTGGGAACAGCGGCAGGCTGTCCAGGTTCAGGGGTGCGACGCCCATGCCTCAGGTGTCGGCGGGCCGAGGTTCAGCGCTTGACCCGGACATCAGTCGACCGCGTCAAGTTCACGGTGCCGGGTCAGGGTGGCCGCGTGGTCGGCAAAGCGCAACTGCAGTTGCTCGACGATGTAGACCGAGCGGTGCTGGCCGCCGGTGCAGCCTATGGCCACGGTGAGGTAGCCGCGCTGGTCGTCGGCCAGCGACGGCAGCCAGCGGCGCAGGAAGGCCTCGATCTGGTCAAGCAACTCGCCGGCCTCGGGCTGCTCGGCCAGGAAGTGCGCCACCGGCGCGTCGCGGCCGGACAGCGGACGCAACTCGCGGACGTAGTACGGGTTGAGCAGCATCCGCACATCGAACACGAAGTCGGCGTCCAGCGGCACGCCGTACTTGTAGGCGAACGACTCGAACACCAGCGTCAGGCGCTGGGTCGGGGCGGCCAGCAGGTCACGCACCTGGGCGCGCAGCCCGGCCGGGCGCAGTGTGCTGGTGTCGACCACGGTGGACACCTCGCGCAGTTGCGCCAGCAGCAGCCGCTCCAGCTCGATCGCCTCGATCAAGTCATGCTGCCCGGCGCCGCTGGTCTCGGGCTGGCTCAAGGGGTGGGGGCGGCGGGTCTCGGAGAAGCGTCGCACCAACGTTTGGGTGCTGGCATCCAGGAACAGTGGGCGGATCACCACCCCCCGCTCACGCATCTCGGCGATCAGCGGCACCAGCGCCGGCAGACTGCGTGCGGCGCGCACGTCGACGGCGATTGCCACCTTGCCGGTGTAGCGCTCGTCGGCCAGCGCCATGTAGGCGCGCAGCAACTCGGGCGGCAGGTTGTCGACGCAGAAGTAGCCGGCGTCCTCCAGCGCGTGCAGCGCCACCGATTTGCCCGAGCCCGAGATGCCAGTGATCAGCACCAGTTCGCGCTCGGCGGGCGTGGGAGGGGTGTTGGCTGTGGCGGCGGTGGCAATGGCCATGGTCAGGGCGGCGGTGCGGGATGTCAGCGCATCGGCGAGGCGCCGCGCAGGGCCGCATCGTGCAGCATGGCTTGCGCGTGCGCAAGGCTGGTGTCGGCCATGCGCTCGCCGCCCAGCATCCGCGCGACTTCGGTCACGCGCGATTGGCCAGTGACCGGCGTGACCAGGCTGGCCGCACGCCCGTTCTGCTGGGTCTTGCTGACCAGCACATGTTGGTCGGCGCAGGCCGCGACCTGTGCCAGGTGCGTCACCGCCAGCACCTGGCGCTGGCGGCCAAGCTGCTTGAGCATGGCGCCGACGGTGTCGCCTACCGCGCCGCCGATGCCGACATCGATTTCGTCAAAGATCAGCGTGCCGGCGCTGCCCGCAGGATCCGCCGGTCCGCCGCCCTGCAAAGCGGTCACAGCGATCGCCAATGCCAGCCGCGACAGCTCGCCGCCGGAGGCGACCTTGGCCAGCGGTCGGGGCGTGCTGCCGGCATGGCCCGCGACCAGGAACTCGACCGACTCCAGCCCCTGCGCCTGGGGCTGCGTTGCCGGGCTCAGGGCAATCTCGAACCTGCCGCCGGCCATGCCCAGGCCCTGCATCGCCCGCGTCACGGCGCTGGCCAGGCCGGGCGCTGCGGCACGGCGCTGGGCGCCGGTGTGCATTGCCGCAGATTGGTAGAGCGCCTCATCGCGTTCGGCGGCGGCCTGCAGTGCGCCCAGGTCGCTGGCCGCATCCAGCTCGGCCAGAGCCTGCCGCCACTCTGCCAGCAGGGCCGGCAGCTCGGCCGGCGGCCGCCTGAAGCGCCGCGCCAGACTCACCCAGGCCGCGAGCTGTGAATCCAATTCCGCCAGCCGCGCCGGGTCGAGTTCGGCCTGGGCCAGGTAGGCGTTCAGGCTGTGGCCGGCATCCTGCAACTGCGCCAGCGCGCTGCCCAGAACCTCGATCACCGGCGTGAGCCGCTGGTCATGGCCGGCCACCCTTGCCAGCGCATCGGCGGCGCGGGCGGCCAGTGCCTGGGCGTTTGGCTCGGCGTCGTCCAGCGCATCGATCGCCAGGCGCACGCCGTCGATCAGCGCCTGGGCATGGGCCAGGCGGTCATGCTCGGCCGAAATCTGCGCCCATTCGTGCTGGTCCAACCCCAAGCGGTCCAGCTCGGCGATCTGCCAGAGCAGGCGCTCGCGCTCGCTGGCCAGCCGGTCGCCCTGGGCGCGCGCCTGCGTCAGCGCCTGCGCACTGGCCTTGCGCCGGACAAAGGCGGCGGCCAGCGCGGCGGTGTCGATGCCGGCATGGCTGTCGAGCAGCTCACGCGCCGTGGCCGGGCGGGTCAGGCTTTGCCAGGCGTGCTGGCCGTGGATGTCGACGAGTTGCTCGGCCGCCTCGCGCAACTGCGCCAGCGTCGCCGGGCTGCCGTTGATCCAGGCCCGGCTCTTGCCCAGGGTGTCGATGCTGCGGCGCAGCAGCAGGCTGCCGGCTGGGTCGAAACCGGCCTCCTCCAGCCAGGGCAGCAGGGTCGCCGGGGTGTCGAATTCGGCGGCGATGTCGGCCCGCGTCGCGCCTTCGCGCACCACAGCGGCATCACCGCGGCTGCCCAGGGCCAATTGCAGCGCGTCGACCAGGATCGACTTGCCGGCGCCGGTCTCGCCGGTCAGGACCGAGAAGCCGGCGGCCAGCTCCAGGTCCAGCGTCGGCACGATCACGAAATCGCGCAATGCGATGCGGCGCAGCATCTCAATGCCGGCCCGGGGCCGCCGCCACCCCGTGCTCAGGCACCTTCGTACCAACGCAGCTTGCGGCGCAGCGTGGCGTAGTAGCTCCAGCTCTTGGGGTGCAGGAACCGCACCTTGTGGGCTGAACGCTGGACCCGCACCTGGTCGCCGTGCATCAGGCTGGCCAGGCTCTGCATGTCGAAGTTGGCAGAGGCGTCGCGCCCGGCCACCACGGTGATGCGCACCGTGCCCGAATCCGGCAGCACGATAGGCCGGTTCGACATGGTGTGCGAGGCAATCGGCACCAGCAGCCAACCGGCGATGCCGGGGTGCAGGATGGGGCCACCGGCCGACAGCGAATAGGCGGTAGAGCCGGTCGGCGAGGCCACGATCAGACCGTCGGCGCGGATGTGCGCCACCAGTTCGTCGGCAATCTCGACCCGCAGCTCGACCATGCCCGCAGTGGCGCCGCGGCTGACCACCACATCGTTGAGCGACAGCGCCTCGAAGATGCATTCGCCGTCGCGCCAGAGCTCGCTCTCCAGCATTGCGCGGTGCTCTTCTTCGTAGTCGCCGGCCAGGATCGGCGCCAGCGCCTCGGCGAACTGGCCAATCGGGATGTCGGTGATGAAGCCCAGCCGGCCCTGGTTGATGCCCACCAGCGGCACCTTGTGGCGGGCCAGCTCGCGGGCGATGCCCAGCATCGTGCCGTCACCGCCGACCACCACCGCCAGGTCGCACTGCGCGCCGATCTCGGCGGTGGACAGGCCGGCATAGTCGCTCAGACCGCTGCTTTGCCAGGTCTGCCGCTCCAGCGACACCTCCAGGCCCTGGCGGGTCAGGAACTGGGCGATCTCGTCGAGCACCGGGCGGATGCCGTCGGCCTGGTACTTTCCGACCAGCGCGGCATGCACGAAGCTACGGCCCATGGCAGGAATTACACCACAGCACCCTGCGGCCGAGCCCGTCGCCAGGGCCACGTCAGGGCCATCGCCTGGGCCATCGCCAGCGCGCCTGCATACAATGAAATTCACCATGGACGAACGTGCCCGCACCCTGCTCAAACTTCTGGTCGAGCGCTACATCGCCGACGGCCAGCCGGTGGGCTC
>JANXYH010000081.1 GCA_025350145.1 Burkholderiales bacterium
GCGCAGTGCCATGGCGACGGGCCTGACGAGGACGGCAGCGACGGCGCAGGGCATGCGCAGGTGGTTGAGGCGGGCGTGGCGGGGCCAGTCGCCTTGCCGCGCGTTCACCGGGATGAAAGCCAACGGTCTCCGGCCAGGCCCGGCAGCGCCAGAACTGCCGGATGCGCCTTCAGCCTTTCGCAGCAGACCAAGCTTGTAAAGACTGCCTTCCAGGCGCTCAGCCTTTGGCCCGCCAATACCCCTGCCGGCGGCACCCTCAGCGCCCGGGAACGCCCGCGGGCCGGCCATACCCGGTCGATACACTGCCGGCATGAGCGCTGCCGCCAGCCCTGTCCAGGTCGCCTTCATCGGCGGCGGCAACATGGCCAGCGCGCTGATCGGTGGGCTGCGCCAGGCTGGCCATGACGGCGCCGCCATCCTGGTGATCGAACCCGACGCCGGCCAGCGGCAACGCCTGGAGGCGCGGTTCGCGGTGCGCACCCAGGCTGTTGCCGATGCCGCTTTGGCGGCCGCGCCGGTGCTGGTCTGGGCGGTCAAGCCGCAGTCCTTTGCGCCGGCTGCGGCGGCCTGCAACGGCGCGCTGGGCGACGCCCTGCACCTGAGCGTGATGGCAGGGATCCGCTGCCAGGCGATTGCCCGCGCCTGCGCGATCGACCCGGCGAGTGCGCGGATCGTGCGCAGCATGCCGAACACGCCGGCCCTGATCGGCCGCGGCATCGCCGGCCTGTTCGCCACGTCGGCGGTGGCGGCGCAGCAGCGGCTGCAGGTTCAGGCGATGCTGGCGCCCACCGGCCAGACCCTGTGGGTCGAAAACGAGTCCGATCTGGACGCGGTGACGGCGCTGTCGGGCTCGGGCCCGGCTTATGTTTTTTACTTCGTCGAGGCCATGGTCGCGGCGGCGGTGGCGATGGGCTTGAGCGCCGAACAGGGTCGGCGGCTGGCGCTGGCCACCTTTGACGGCGCGACCGCCCTGGCGGCGGGCTCGGACGAACCGCTGGCGCTGCTGCGCGAGCGCGTCACCAGCAAGGGCGGCACCACTTATGCCGCGCTCGAAGCGATGCGCGGCGCTGGCGTCGCCGAGGCGATTGTCCTGGCGCTGCGGGCGGCGCAGCGACGGGCGCAGGAACTGGGCGACGAATTCGGCGCCTGAGCGCCGGCCTGGAGCGGGCAGGTCAGCGCAGCGCCAGGTCGAGCGCGACCCCGGCGAAGACGCTGGCCCCCAGCCAGTGGTTGAGCCTGAAGGCGCGGAAGCAGCCTTCGCGGCTGCGGCTGCGGATCAGCCTGAAGTGCCACAGCGCCTGGCCCGCTGCCAGCGCGATGCCGGCCTGGAACACCCCGCCCAGGCCCAACCCGTGGCCCAGTACCGCCCAGGACGCCAGGAAGACGGCGTAAAACGCCAGCACCGCCGCCACGTCCCAGCGGCCCAGGGCGATGGCCGAGCTGCCTATGCCCAGGGCCAGATCGTCGTCGCGGTCGACCATGGCGTACTCGGTGTCGTAGGCCAGCACCCAGAACAGGTTGCCCAGCAGCAGCCACCAGGCCTGCGCCGGCACGGCCTCCGCCAGGCCGGCAAGCGACCATGCGCGCCCGCCCAGCACCGCCGCAAAGGCCATCGGGATGCCAAACGAAAAGGCCAGCCCGAGCACCGCCTGGGGCATCGCCAGCAGGCGCTTGGCAAAGGGGTAGGCCAGGGCCACCGCCAGGGCGGCGAACGACAGCAGGATGGTCGGCGGATTGGTCGTCAGCACCAGGCCGAAAGCCAGCAGCGCCAGCAGCGCGCCACAGCCCAGCGCCTGCGCCGCCGACAGGGCGCCGCGCGTCACCGGCCGTTGCGCGGTGCGCTTGACATGGCGGTCGAAGTCGCGGTCGGCAACGTCGTTGACGCAGCAGCCGGCCGAGCGCATCAAGAAGGTGCCCAGGGTGTACACCGCCAGCAAATGCCAGCCGGGAAAGCCGTCCGCCGCCAGCCACAGCGCGGCCAGCGTCGGCCAGAGCAGCAGCAGCCAGCCAGCGGGCCGGTTCCAGCGGATCAGGTCCAGGTACAGGCGCATGGCGCATGGGGCATCGGGCAGCGGCCAATGCCACCGCCTCAGGCCGATGGCGACAACAAATGCCCCAGCACCTGCCCTTCGGTCACCGCATCGCCCTCGGCCACCAGCAGTTTGGCCAGCCTGCCGGCGCTGGGCGCGTCGACCGGGATCTCCATCTTCATCGCCTCGATCACCAGCACCGTGTCGCCGGCGGCGAGGTCGTCGCCGACCTGCCGCTCGATCTTCCAGACGGTGCCGCTGACATGGGATTCGAGGGCGGTCTGGGCCATGGCGGTTGTCCTGAGGCTGGTGGGCTGATCGGCTGAGCTCGGGATTCTCAGGCACGGCCGGCGGCAGCGGCTGCGGCATCATCGCCCGATCCACCCGCTACCACTGCCACCACCATGCCCTGGACGCCCGAACTCGACGAGCTTGCCCGCCGCACCGCCTTTGCCGCACAGATGGGCGGCGCCGACAAGGTCAAGCGCCAGCATGACGCCGGCCGGCTGACGGTGCGCGAGCGGATCGACCAATTGGTGGACGCCGGCAGCTTTCACGAAGTCGGGGCGCTGTCGGGCATCGCCGACTACGACGCCAGCGGCCAGGTCCGCCATGTCACCCCGGCCAACTGCGTGTTCGGCCGGGCCAGGATAGAGGGCCGCAGCGTGGTCGTGGTCGGCGACGATTTCACGGTCCGTGGCGGCTCGGCCGACGCCTCGATCAGCAACAAGCCGCTGATGGCCGAGGACATGGCGGCGCAGTTCCGCCTGCCTGTTGTGCGCATCATCGAGGGCTCGGGCGGCGGCGGCTCGGTCAAGACGATTGAGACCACCGGCGCCTCCAACCTGCCCGGCGGCATCGGCGGCACGCGCGGCTTCTACGTCACCACCGCCAACCTGGCCGAGGTGCCGGTGGTGGCGCTGGGGCTGGGCTCGGTGGCCGGCCTGGGCGCGGCCCGGCTGGCGGCCAGCCACTACTCGGTGATGACCAGCCAGTCGGCGATGTTTGTCGCCGGCCCGCCGGTGGTGGCCAGGCTGGGCCAGCCGCTGACCAAGCAGGAATTGGGCGGCGCCGACATCCAGACCCGCAGCGGCGCGGTCGATGCGGCGGTGGCGACCGAAGCCCAGGCCTTCGCCAACGCCCGCCGCTTCCTTTCGTACCTGCCGGCTTCGGTCCACAGCCTGCCGCCCGTGCTGCCCAGCAGCGACGACCCGGCACGTGCTGACGCCGCCTTGCTCAGGGCCATTCCGCGCAACCGCCGCTCGGTCTACAAGATGCGGCCGATCATTGAATCGGTGCTAGACGCCGGCAGCTTCTTCGAGATGGGCGCCAACTTCGGCCGCTCGATCATCACCGGCTTAGGCCGGCTGCAAGGCCAGCCGGTGCTGCTGCTGGCCAGCGACCCCTACCACTATGGCGGCGCCTGGGGGCCGGACACCTGCCAGAAAGTGGTCCGCCACGTCGACCTGGCCGAGACCTTCCACCTGCCGGTGGTCTACCTGATGGACTGCCCCGGCTTCATGATCGGCCTGGAGGCCGAGCGCGGCGCGACGATTCGCCACGGCGTGCGCGCGATGGCGGCGATGAACCAGACCAGCGTGCCCTGGTGTACGGTGATCGTGCGCAATGCCTTCGGCGTGGCCGGCGCCGCCCACCAGCCGGCCGGACGGCTGTCGCTGCGCTACGCCTGGCCATCGGCCTACTGGGGCTCGCTGCCGCTCGAAGGCGGGATCGAGGCCGCCTACCGCGCCGAGATCGAGGCCGCCGCCGACCCCAGGGCCAAGCTGGCCGAGATCGAGACCCGCTTGAACGCATTGCGCTCACCGTTTCGCAGCGCCGAAAAGTTCTGGGTCGAGGAGATCATTGACCCGCGCCAGACCCGCGCCCTGCTGTGCGACTTTGCCCGCCTGGCCGAGCCGCTGCGCACCCCCGGCTATGCGCGGATGGCGATCCGGCCCTGAACCACCACCGGGCACCACCGGGCACCACCCGGCCGCCCGGTGCTATCGTCAACCGGTCCCTGGAGACGACCCATGCGCCAAGCAATCACCTCCGAACCGCGGCACCAACAACTGCGCGATTCGCTACTGGCCACGGTCAGCCTGCTCAAGCGTCGGCGCGCTGCCGAGATCAATCCTGACGACATCGACGGCTACGTCGCCCTGAACTGGCTGGAGTGGCAGGGCGGCAGCCTCAAGCTGACCATCACCGGCGAGAACATCTGCAAGCAGCTCGTCGGCCGGATCGGCCAGATCGGCCAGACGCGGGCAGACCGGGGCGGTGATGCCTGAGGCACTGCTGCTCAGGCTGGCGGCGATGGCGGCGGCGCTGTCGGGGCGTCGCTGGTAGCCCGAACGGCAGGAGAACGGTCATGCCAGCCTGCATGCGCCTGTCTGGGCAAGCGCCGCTGCTGGCCAGGCTGCGGCTGGACAAGATTGGCCCGAGCCTGGCCGCCTACCTGATTTGCCTGTTGGTCGCCCTCCTGTCAGTCGGCTGCGCCGGCCTGCAGACCCCGCCACCGCTGCCCGAGCCCTTGTTCAACGACGCCCTGTTCGGCGCCCCGGCCGAGCCGGTGGACAGCCAGCAGGTGCTGGCGCTGAGTCCGGCGATGCGCGAGTTCATCGCCCATGACATCCGCCGCGCCAGCGCCCGCGAGAGCCCGCAGCGGGCCCTGCTGGATGCGCTCTACAGCCCGCAGCAGTTGCGCCTGGAGTACGACGCCGGCAGCACCCGCAATGCCGCCCAGGCGTTTGCCGCACGCGCCGGCAACTGCCTGTCGCTGGTGCTGATGACCGCCGCCTTTGCCCAGGCCATGGACCTGGACGTCAGCTTCAACAGCGCCCTGCTGGAGGAAACCTGGAGCCGGCGCGGCAAGCTGCTGGTGCGCTCGGGCCATGTCAACCTGACCCTGGGTCCGCGCCCGCTGAGCCTGGGGATGGGCCGCGACACCCGGGCCTTGACGGTGGACTTCCTGCCGGCGCAGGAATTGCAAGGCCTGCGCAGCCGGGCTATCAGCCTGGCCACGGTGCTGGCGATGTACTTCAACAACCGCGCTGCCGAGACGCTGGTGCAAGGCGATCTCGACCAGGCCTATGCCTTTGCCCGGGCCGCGCTGCGCCACGACGCCGGCTTTGTGCCGGCCTACAACACCCTCGGCCTGGTCTACCGGCACCATGGCGACAACGCCCTGGCGGCAAAGACTTTTGAATACGCCTTGACGCTGGACGACGGCCAGCGCCAGGCCATGGCCAACCTGATCGACACCCTCGACGCGCTCGGCAAACCGGAGCAGGCGCAGCACTGGCGGGCGGCGCTGGTCCGGCTCGAACCCTACCCGCCGATGCACTTTTTGGACCAGGGCCGCGCCGCCGCCGCCGCTGGCGATTGGTCGGCCGCGCGCGCGTTGTTCGAGCGCGAACTGGCCCGCGCCGACTATTCGGCCGAGGTGCATTTCTGGCTCGCCCAGGCCTGCTTGAAGCTGGGCGACAGCGCCGCCGCCAGACGCCATTTGCAACTCGCCAGCGAGAACAGCAGCAGCCCCGGCGAGCGCGCGCTGTACGCCGCCAAGCTCGACAAGCTCAACGCCGCCCGGCTGCATTGAGCCGCCGCCAGCGGCGTTGCCACCCGACCGCATCGATCCAAAGACACGCATGAGAAGAAAACCCGCAGCGCCCCAGCCGGCCCCGGCCAGGCAGCTCAATTGCTTCGTCGTCACCGGCTTCGGCGAGAAGACCGACTACGCCACCGGCCGGGTGCTGAACCTGGACCTGACCTTCGAGACCCTGGTCAGGCCGGCCTGCGACAGCGTCAATGTCAACGCCTTCCGCGCCATCGACGCCAACTTGAGCGGCAGCATTGATGCGGTCATGTACCACTGGATTTATGCCGCCGACCTGGTGATCGCCGACCTCTCGACGCTCAACGCCAACGTGTTCTATGAACTCGGCGTGCGCCATGCGCAAAAGCCCAACACCACCGTGATCATTGCCGAGTCGGTGCTGGTGCAACGCATCCCGTTCGACCTGAGCTCGTTCGTCGTCCACAAGTACGAGCATGGTGGCAGCAGCATCAGCGCCGCCGAGCAGAGCCGCTTCAGCCAGCACCTGGGTGGGGTGCTGGCCAAGATCCTCGCGGCCGAGGCCGAGCGGCAGCGCAACGCCCCCGATCTGCCGCCGGCCACCGACAGCCCGGTCTATCAGTTCCTCAGCGGCATGACCGCGCCGGCCTACCAGCCGCGCAGCTTCATGCCGCCGCCGGCCTACCTGCCCCCCGGGCAGCGCCGGCAGACCGAGGCCCAGCCCGGCGCCAGCCTGGCCAGCATCATCGACGCGGCTGAGGGCGCGAAGACCCGCAAGCAGTTCGAGCCCGCGATCACGCTGTTCAGCCAGGCCATGCAGGCCCAGGTCAAGGGCCGCAGCGCGCCCGGCAAGCCGGCCGGCAAACCCGATTTGTTCCTGGCCCAGCGGCTGGCCCTGGTCACTTACAAGGCCGGCGAGGTCAAGCTTGAGGGGCAAATCGACAAGGCCCGCGCGCTGGCCGCGCTGGACGCAGCGCAGGCGATCCTGCGCCAGTACTGCGAGCCCGATCTGTCCACCGACCCGGAGACGCTGGGGCTCTCCGGGGCGATCTACAAGCGGCGCTTTGACCACGGCGGCGCGCTGGCCGACCTGGAGCTGGCGATCCGCTGCTACGAGCGCGGCTTCTACATCAAGCAGGACTACTACAACGGCATCAACGTCGCCTTCATGTACACCCGCAAGGCCAACATCCTGAGCGACCGGTTCGCCGCAATCGTGGCCTTTGGCCATGCCAACATCATCCGCCGCCGGGTCGCCGACATCTGCGAGGCGCTGTGCGCAGACAAGGCCGCGTTTGCCGCGCGCGGCGACCGCGAATGGGTCTACACCAGCCTGGCCGAGGCCTACCACGGCCTGGGTGAGACGGCCAATCAGGCGCGCGTCCAGGCCGACATCGACGCCACCGCCTCGCCCTTTGCCCAGCAGAGCTTTGGCGATCAAAAAGCCGCCCTGCAGGCCGAAATCGACAGGTTCCAGCAGCAGTTCAGGCCCGAGGAACTGGCCACGACGGCCACGGCCACGGCCACGGCCACCACCACCACCACGGCCGCCAGGGCGACGCCACCGGACACCAGCGGCCGCCGCAGGCTCAGCATCGACGCCGATGTCGAGCCCGGCCGAAGCGTCAAATCGGTCGAGCTGAACTGCAAGATCGAATACGACTGAGCAAGGCCCGGCAGCCGCGGCGCCAGGGGGTGGGCAGCGACAATCGGCGCCCCTAGGGAGCCCCACCCCATGCCAAGCCGCCACTTCAAGACCGTTTTGCATGCCGTGCTGGTCGTCGCCGCAAGTTGTCTGGGCGCCGGCCACGCCATAGCCCAGGAGCCCTGGCCGACCAAGCCGGTGAGGATCATCTGCCCCTTCCCGGCCGGCGGCACCAGCGACGTGATGGCGCGCCTGGTGGGCGACGCCCTGTCCAAAGATCTGGGCCAGCAGTTCCTGGTCGAAAACCTGGCCGGCGCCGGTGGCACGGTAGGTACGGCGCGCACCGCCAAGCTGCCGGCCGACGGCTACACCCTGATGCAGACCGGGGTCGGGCAGAACGCCGTCGCCCATGGCCTCTCGGCCAATCTCGGCTACGACTCGATCCGCGATTTCGTCCACCTGGCGCAGGTCAACTCCGGCCCCAATGTGCTGGTCGTCCACCCGGCGACGCCGTACAAGACGGTGGCCGAGCTGGTCGAGTACGTGCGCAAGAACCCGGGCAAGCTGAACTACGGCTTCACCCATGCGGCATCCGGCCACATGGCGATGGAGTTGCTCAAGCAGCGCGCCAGTGAATGCCCCAAGGGCGTCAAGGGCTGCAACGGCTTCTTCATGGTCGGCATTCCCTACCGTGGCGGCGGGCCGATGATGCAAGACCTGTTGGGCGGCCAGATCCCGCTGATGTTCATCAACCAGGATACCGCCCTGCCCCATGTCCGGGCCGGCAAGCTGCGCCCGCTGGCGGTCACCAGCCTGCAGCGCAACCCGCTGTACCCGGAGGTGCCGACGCTGGCCGAGAGCGGCTTCCCCGGCTTCCAGGCGCTGTCCTGGTCGGGCATCTCGGCGATCCGCGGCACGCCGCAGCCGATCATCGACAAGCTCGACAAGGCGCTGACCAAGGTCATGGCCTCGGCCGAGATCAAGCTGCGGCTGGAGGCCATAGGCTTCGTCGTGCCGCCGCCCGGCGCGGCCCGCTACACCGAGTTCATCAAGTCCGAGATCGCGCTCTGGACCCGGGTGATCAAGACCGCCGGGATCCAGCCCGAATGAGCGCTCCCGGCAGCGCCGGCACTACCGGTGGCGACGCCATCGCCTGGATCGGCCTGTCGCTGGTGCGGCTGCCGCTGGCCACGCCAATCTCGGACGCCAAGGTCTTGACCGGCCGGCAAAAGCCGCTGACCGAGGTGGCCCTGCTGTTCGCCGAGATCCAGACCCGCGACGGCCATGCCGGCTGCGGCTTCAGCTACAGCAAGCGGGCCGGCGGGCCGGGGCTGTATGCCCACGCCTGCGAGCTCGCGCCGGCGCTGCTGGGCGAGGACCCGAACGACATCGCCCGGCTCTGGGACAAGCTGGTCTGGGCCGGCGCCTCGGTCGGCCGCAGCGGCCTGGCGACCCAGGCGATTGCCGCCTTCGACATCGCGCTGTGGGATTGCAAGGCACGCCGCGCCGGCCTGCCGCTGGCCAAGCTGCTGGGCGCGCAGCGCGAGTCGGTGCAGTGCTACAACACCTCGGGCGGCTTCCTCTCGACCCCGACGCCGCAGTTGCTGAGCAATGTCGAGGCCGCACTGGCCAGCGGCATAGGCGGCATCAAGATCAAGGTCGGCCAGCCCGACAGCGCCGCCGACCTGGCGCGGGTGCAGGCGGTGCACCGATTGCTGGACGGCCGGGCGGCGCTGATGGTCGACGCCAACCAGCAATGGGACCGGGTCAGCGCCCAGCGCTTCGGCCGCCAGGTCGAGGCGCTGAACCTGGCCTGGATCGAGGAGCCGCTGGACGCCTACGACGCCGAGGGCCATGCCGCGCTGGCGGCCCTGCTCGACACGCCCGTAGCCAGCGGCGAGATGCTGACCAGCGTGGCCGAGCACTGGGAGCTGATCCGCTGTGGCGCAGTCGACTACCTGCAGCCCGACGCGCCGCGGGTCGGCGGCATCACCCCGATGCTCAGAATCATGGCGCTGGCCGAGCAGGCCCGGCTGCGGCTGGCGCCGCACTTCGCGATGGAGATCCACCTGCACCTGGCCGCAGCCTATGCGCTGGAGCCCTGGGTCGAGCATTTCGACTGGCTGCAGCCGCTGTTCAACGAACACCTGGTGATCGCCGCCGGCCGCATGCAGGTGCCGAATCGGCCGGGCTTGGGTTTTACGCTGAGCGAGCAGGCGCGGCGCTTGACGGTGCAGTCGCAGAGCTTCGGCCAGCCAGGCTGAAGCGGGGTTGGACTGAACCGCTGCCGCGGTAGCCCAGGCGCGGGACTTCGAGGGTCTGGGCGCGCAGGAGCCGCCGCTGTCCACCTTCGCCGCCGACGCCAAGTGGCTCGGTGGCGTGGGCGCCTTCAGCCTCGTGCTGCACACCTGGACGCAGGACCTGCGCCGCCATGTGCATCTGCACGCGCTGATGGCCTGCGGCGCGCTGGGCCGCGACGCGCAAGGTCGGCCGGCGTGGTTGCGGCCCACGCGCGGCCAGCGCTTCCTGTTCCCGGTGCAGGCGCTGTCGCAGGTGTTCAAGGGCAAGTTCATCGCCGCGCTGCTGGCCGCGCAGGGCGGCGGCACCGCCACGGCCGAAGCCGGCGCCAAGCCCACGGCGCAGGCCGGCGCG
>JANXYH010000096.1 GCA_025350145.1 Burkholderiales bacterium
TCACCGCCAACTGGGGCAATCCGGCCAGAGAATGGAAGGAGGCCATGAACCAGTTCGCGATACTCTACGAAGACCGATTCACGCGGGCTGCCCATGGCAGCGCCTGATGGTGGCTTGGACCATGAGTACATGGCCCAACCGCGGCGCCTCCGGCGGCCTGGCAGGGGCCTGAAAAACCTGAAGAAATCAGATCAAAACCAATTCACCCAAAAGCCTCACACGCAGAATTGCGGACACTCCCCAACAGGGTGGCTGACACATTCCGCGCCTGGTACAACGATCAGCACTGCCACAGCGGTATCGGCTACATGACGCCCCACAGCGTTCACTACGGCTTGGCCGCAGACCTGGGGCGCATCCGCCAGAGCGCCCTGGACGCAGCGTTCCTGGCCAACCCCAACCGGTTCAAGAACAAGCCGCCCCGATTGCCGCCGATGCCCACAGCCGCCTGGATCAACCCGCCACCAGAGGAGAAAAAGCCAACCATTGAACCCGTCGCCCGTACACTAAATTAACGCCACCGGGTGTCGCAAAGTCATTGACACTTTCCGAGGCGTGTGCAGTAGTTCGACGCAACGACCTGAAACAGGAGATCACCGATGTCAAGTGAAGCAAAGTGCCCGTTAAACCACGCCGCCGGCAGCGGCACAACGAACAAGGACTGGTGGCCCAGCCAGCTGCGCCTGGAGCTGCTGAACCAGCACTCCAGCAAGTCCGACCCGCTCGGCGCCACCTTCGACTACGCCGAGGAATTCAAGAAGCTCGACTACTTCGCGCTCAAGAAGGACCTGATGGCGCTGATGACCGATTCGCAGGACTGGTGGCCGGCCGACTTCGGCCACTACGGCCCGCAGTTCGTCCGCATGGCCTGGCACGCCACCGGCACCTACCGCACCGCCGACGGCCGCGGTGGCGGCGGACGCGGGCAGCAGCGCTTCGCCCCGCTGAACAGCTGGCCCGACAACGTCAACATCGATAAGTCGCGCCGCCTGCTGTGGCCGATCAAGCAGAAGTACGGCCAGAAGATCAGCTGGGCCGACCTGCTGGTCCTCACCGGCAACGTGGCGCTCGAGTCGATGGGTTTCCGCACCTTCGGCTTCGCCGCTGGCCGCGAGGACGTGTGGGAACCCGACAACGACGTCAACTGGGGCAACGAGACCACCTGGCTTGCCACCGACAAGCGCTTCACCGGCGACCGTGACCTGGACCAGCCGCTGGGCGCCACCCACATGGGCCTGATCTACGTCAACCCCCAGGGCCCCAACGCCAGCGGCGACCCGGTCGCCGCCGCCAAGGACATCCGCGCCACCTTCGGCCGCATGGCGATGGACGACGAAGAGACCGTGGCCCTGATCGCCGGCGGCCACACCTTCGGCAAGGCGCACGGCGCCGCGCCCGAATCGCACAAGGGCCCCGAGCCCGAAGGTGCGCCGCTCGAGGCGCAAGGCCTGGGCTGGAACAGCAACTTCGGCAGCGGCCGCGGCAAGGATACCGTCTCCAGCGGCCTGGAAGTCACCTGGACCACCACGCCGGCGCGCTGGAGCAACGACTTCTTCGAGCACCTGTTCAAGTACGAGTGGGAGCTGACCCAATCGCCGGCCGGCGCGAAGCAGTGGGTGGCCAAGAACGCGCCGGAGATCATTCCCGACGCGCACATCCCCGGCAAGAAGCACAAGCCGACGATGTTAACCACCGACCTGACGCTGCGCATGGACCCCGAGTTCGAGAAGATCTCGCGCCGCTTCTTGGACAATCCGCAGGCCTTTGCCGACGCCTTCGCGCGCGCCTGGTTCAAGCTCACCCACCGCGACATGGGCCCGAAGGCGCGGTACCTCGGCCCCGAGGTGCCCAAGGAAGACCTGAGCTGGCAGGACCCGCTGCCCAAAGCCACGCTGCCGGCGCCGAGCGCTGCCGACATCGCCGACGTGAAGGCGAAGATCGCCGCGTCGGGGCTGACGGTCGCGCAGCTGGTGGCCACCGCCTGGGCCTCGGCCTCGACCTTCCGCGGCGGCGACAAGCGCGGCGGCGCCAACGGCGCGCGTATCCGCCTGGCACCGCAGAAGGGCTGGGAAGCCAACACGCCGGGCGAGTTGGCCAAGGTGCTGGCCAGGCTGGAGGATATCCAGAAGGCCTCGGGCAAGCTCTCGCTGGCCGATGTGATCGTGCTGGCCGGCGGCGTGGGCGTGGAGCAGGCCGCCAACGCGGCGGGCGTCGCCGTCGCGGTGCCGTTCGCGCCCGGCCGCGCGGATGCCACGCAGGACCAGACCGACGTCGAATCGTTCGCCGTGCTCGAACCGGTGGCCGACGGCTTCCGCAACTACTTCAAGGGCCCGGCCGGCGTTCCGGTCGAGCAACTGCTGGTCGACAAGGCGCAGCTGCTCACGCTGACGGCGCCCGAGATGACCGTGCTCCTGGGCGGGTTGCGTGTGCTCGGTGCCACCGCGGGCGGCAGCAAGCACGGCGTGTTCACCGACAAGCCGGGCGTGCTGTCCACCGACTTCTTCGTCAACCTGCTCGACATGGGCACCGAGTGGAAGCCGGCCGGCGGCGTGTACGAAGGCAAGGATCGCAACACCGGCAAGCTGAAGTGGACCGCCACGCGCGCCGACCTGGTCTTCGGCTCCAACTCTGTGCTGCGCGCGCTGGCCGAGGTGTACGCGAGCGCCGATGCGAAGGAGAAGTTCGTTCGCGACTTCGTGGACGCATGGAGCAAGGTGATGAACCTCGACCGCCATGAACTCACCTGAGCGCGGACTGCCCGCCTGGCGGACGCTGCGCCGCGGCGCGGGCTGGCTGATCGAGGTCGGCGGCCTGCCGAGATCCGAGGTCAGCGGGTAAGAACTATCGCTCAAGGGAGCTTCTCCACGCCAGCTTGGACAAGCCCAGGACGAACTTCCGCTCCGGCAGCGAGTCTGGAGGTCTGGACTTCCGCTTGGGGTCGACGGCGGGCGCTGGTTGGTTCGAAGTCCGGTCGTTCAAGTCCCGTGCCGCTCTGGGTCGGCAGGCCGCGTTCTTCCAAGTGTCACGCTGCTCAATGGTGCCGGAGTTGTCCGCAATCGCGGGCAGACGCGGTCAGGTCGGAAAACCATCGAGCCGGTCGTGACAGCCCCTGGGCGACTTCTCGGTCAGTCGTCGACCGAGGTACACGTTGACTATTTCGCGCCGCCCGTGCCCGAGTTGCTCAGAGACCGTGTCGCGGGCGCGCTCATCCAGCGCTGCATCAACCGCCAGTCCGCCCGCTACTGGAGGCAGTGCGCCGGTGATGCCGGTGAATTCACGACCGGCGCACTGGTGGCGCAGCCCGTGCAGGACGACGTGCAGATCGCGCTTCGTGATGCCGAAGTGACCCCCACAGCGTCCACTACGGCTTGGCCGCAGACCTGCGGCGCATCCGCCAGAGCACCCTGGACGCAGCGTTCCTGGCCAACCCCAACCGGTTCAAGAACAAGCCGCCCCGACTGCCGCCCATGCCCACAGCCGCCTGGATCAACCCGCCACCAGAGGAGAAAAAGCCAACCATTGAACCCGTCGCCCGCACACTAAATTAACGCCACCGGGTGTCGCAAAGTGATTGACACGTTCCGCGATTCTTGCCAGTCACGCTTTCCTCCGGTCACCCTGGCGCCGTCACTCGGTATGAGCGACGACTGCACCGACGGCGTATGGAACGGGTCCGCGGCGAGGCTGTGTGAAGTGGCCTGCAGCGCAAATCCAGTGTCGCGCGATTGGCCGGGTCAGCTCAGAGCAGCTTGACCCCCGGCGCCACCGCGTCCTCCAGGTCCAGGATCACCGCAGCGGCGTCGCTCGCCCAGGCCTTGTCGAAGCGTTCGGGCCGGTTGCCGGGCACGAACAGGGTGCTTTGCGGGGGGGGGGCGGCGGCTTACATCAGACCGTGCGCGCGCCGTCCACCGGCAGCTCGACGCCGCTGATGAACTCGGCGGCGTCGCTGGCCAGGTACAGCGCCGCAGCCGCGACGTCGGCCGCGCGCGACAGGCGGCCCAGCGGGATGGTGGCGATGAACTTCGTGCGGTTCTCCGGTGTGTCGGGTACGCCCATAAACTTCTCCAGCAGGCCGGTCTCGCCGATCACCGGGCAGATCGCGTTGACGCGGATGCCGTCGGGCCCGAGCTCGACCGCCATCGACTTGGACAGAATGTTCACCGCGCCCTTGCTGGCGTTGTACCAGGTGAGTCCCGGCCGCGGACGGATGCCGGCGGTGGAGCCGACGTTGAGGATCACGCCACGGCGGCGCTGGCGCATCAGCGGCACCACCGCGTGCGCCATGTGGTAGATCGACTTCACGTTGACCGCGAACATGCGGTCGAACGTGCCCTCGTCCACGTTCAGCATCGGCTGGTTGGTGTGGGTGGTGCCGGCGTTGTTGACGACGATGTCGGGCGTGCCGAAGGCCTGCACGGAGGCGGCCACCAAGGCTGCCACGTCGGTGCCGACCGAGACATCACAGCGCACGAAGCGCGCGGCCGACCCCAACTGCGCCGCGAGCGTCTCACCCTTGCCCGCGTCGATGTCGGCAATGACGACCCGCGCGCCCTGCTCGACGAACAGCCGCACGATGCCTTCGCCGAAGCCGGCAGCACCACCGGTGACGATCGCGACCTTGCCCTCAAGTTGCTTCATGGTGCTTTGCCTCAGCCGTGGAAGTGGACGAGCGTCTTGGTCGTGCTCAATTCCTCGAGCGCGAGCAGGCCTTTCTCGCGGCCGTGGCCGCTGCGCTTGGTGCCCCCGAAGGGCAGCTCGACGCCGCCGCCGGCGCCGTAGCAGTTCATGAACACCTGGCCGGCCTTCACGGCCTTGGCCACCCGGTGCAGGCGACCGCTGTTCTCGGTCCACACCGCAGCGAGCAGGCCGTAGGGCGTGCCGTTGGCCAGCGCGATGGCGTCAGTCTCGTCGGCGAAGGGCAGCGCGGCCAGCACCGGGCCGAACACCTCCTCGCAGGCCAGGGCCGCCGTGCGTGGCACCGGCCCGAACAGCGTCGGCCGCACGTAGAAGCCACCGGCGGGAACACCATCGGCGACCCGCCCCTGCGCCAGGACCGGGATGCCGGCGCTGATGGCGCCGTCGATATAGCGGTTGACGCGCGCAAGCTGCGCCGGGTTCATCAGGGGCCCGCAATCCAGGTCCATCGCCGGCGTGCCCACGCGCACCTTCGCGAAGGCCTCGGCGACGCGGCCGACGACACGTTCGTAGGCCGATTGTTCGACCAGCAGCCGGCTGCCCGCGGTGCAGGTCTGGCCGGCGTTCTGCACGATGGCCTTGACGATGATCGGCACCGCGCGGTCCAGGTCGGCATCGGCGAAGACCACCTGCGGGCTCGTGCCGCCGAGCTCCAGCACGCACTTGACGGCGTTCTTCGCCGCGGCCTGCTGCACCAGCGCGCCGACTTCGTTGCTGCCAGTGAAAGAGACGAAGTCGATGCCCGGGTGCGCCGCCAGCGCGGCGCCGGCTTCCTCGCCGAGGCCGGTGACGACGTTCAGCGCGCCCTCGGGCAGGCCGGCGGCGGTGGCGATCTCGGCAAAGCGCAGCGCCGACAGGCTCGTGTCCTCGGCGGGCTTGAGCACTGTGCCGTTGCCCATGGCCAGCGCCGGCGCCACCGTGCGGCCGATCATCTGCGCCGGGTAGTTCCAGGGGATGATGTGCGCCGTCACGCCCAGAGGCTCGCGCACCAGCGAGACCTGATAGCCGTTCAGGAACGGGATCACCTCACCGTGCACCTTGTCGGCGGCCGAGCCGTAGAACTCGAAGTAGCGCGCCAGCACGGCGATGTCGTTGCGCGCGGTGGCCATCGGCTTGCCGGTATCGCGTGCCTCGATGCGCGCCAGTTCGTCGGCGTGGTCGAGCACCGCCTGACCGATCTTCACCAGCACGCGGCCGCGCTCGGTGGCTGTCATGCGTCCCCAGGCGCCATGCTCCACCGCGTGGCGCGCCGCAGCCACCGCGAGGTCGATCTCGTGGGCGCCGCCGCGGGCGATGTGATCGAAGGTCTGCCCGTCCTCGGGTGCCACCACGGGCAGGGTGCGCTCGTCGCGGGCGGCCAGCCAGCGGCCGCCGATGAACATCTTCTGCATGGCCGGAATCTCCTCGGTGCGATGCCGGCACTGTAGGCAGCGCGCCGCATGCGCGGAATTGGAATGTCGTCAACGGCGCCTTGCGGCGGCGGCAACGCAGCATCCGCCAGGCCCACAATCGCGGCATGCTGCCCGACCTCGATTCGCTGGCCCTGTTCGTCCGCGCGGCCGAGATGCGCAACCTCACCCGTGCCGCCGAAGCCAGCCTGATCACCGTGCCTGCGGCCAGCCGGCGCCTGTCGCTGCTGGAACACAAGTTCAAGGCCCAGTTGTTCGAGCGTCATTCGCGCGGCCTGGACCTCACGCCGGCCGGCGGGCGGCTGCTGAAGCTGGCGCGCGAGGTCATCGCCAGCGTGCACCACATGCGCGCCGAGATGGGCAATTACGCGCGCGGCGAGCAGACGGTGCTGCGCGTGCACGGCAACACCTCGGCGATGACGCAGTACCTGCCCGGCGACATCGCCCGCTTCCAGGCTGCGCGCAGCGATGCGCGCGTGGTGCTGGCGGAGTGCTGGAGCGAAGGCGCGGTGCGTGGCGTGCGCAGCGGCGAGATCGACCTTGGCGTGGCGATGGAGGGCGTCGACACCACGGGCCTTTGGACGGCCCACTACCGCAGCGACCAGTTGTCGGCCGTGTTGCGCGAGGACGACCCGATGGCCGGGCGCGAGATCAGCTTCGCCGACCTGCTGGAGCGCGACTTGGTCGGGCTCGAAGGCGGCAGCACGCTGACGCAGTTGCTGGCGGCGCAGGCGGCGCGCATGATGCAGCCGATCGCGCTGCGCGTGCAGGTGCGCAGCTTCGAAGCGGTCTGCCGCGCGGTCGAGGCGCGGCTCGGCATCGGCGTGCTGCCGCTGCGCGCCGCGCGCAGCTTCGCGCCGGCGATGCGGCTGCGCGTCCTGCCGCTGACCGAACCCTGGGCTCGCCGCCGGATGCTGCTGTGCCTGCGCGCCGAGCCGGCAGCCGGCTCGGCGCTGCAGGCCCTGGTGACCCACCTGCAGGAGTACGCCGAGGAAGGCGACGACGAAGGCTGAGCCATCGGCCACGGCGGTTTCGACCCAGCGACCGACGCGGTCGCACTCACCTGAGCGCCCTCGGTGCGCAGTACCAGTACCTCCACGCAGTTGCGGCCGTGCCGACCGGCGCGCGGTCGAACGGGGCGCGCACCTCGATGGACTTTGCGGGCCTGGGAATGCCTTCGGTTCAGGTCTTGGGCATGTCGCGCGGCAGCGTCGACGCGAACGACGGTCGCTCGCGGGCACGTGAGGCCAGTGCGTCCAGTCGCGGCGTCGCGGGCACCCAGGTCGCGGCGGCGAAACGGAAGCGGATGTAGTCGAGCAGCGTCACGGCCGCGATCACGCCGAGGTCGGCGGTGGCGTCGCGGTCGCCGAGCGCGGGCGGATCGGCCTCCAGCCGTTCGAGCGCCGCGACCACCGAGCGCCGGCGGCGCAGGCCCAGCGGCGATTCGTCGAAGCCTGGGTCGATGCGGCGGCTGATGATGATGGCGGCTGCGGCGTCGATCGCGCCCATCGCGACGCCGGCACGCGAGATCGCGTGGTCCGGCTGCGCACCGAGCAGCGAGGGCTGCGGGCGCTGCGTCTCCAGCCAGAGCACGATCAGCAGGCTCTCGGTGATCGGCAACCCGCTGTCGAGCAGCAGCGCCGGCACGCGCGCGCTGGGGTTGGCGGCCAGCAGCGCGGGCGCGTCGTGCCAGGGGTCGGTGAGCGTGCCTTCGACCGTGTCCAGGCCCTTTTCAGCGAGTGCGATGCGCGCCACGCGCGCATAGGGCGAGGTGGTGCTGAAGAACAGGCGCATGGGTCAGGCCCTCCTGTCAGACCGGCCGGCTGGCTTCGAACGATGCACGCGGGGCCAGTTGGGCCGCCAGTGCGCGCAGGCGCGGCAGTGCCGGCATCCACGCGGCCTTCGGGAAGCGGAAGTCGACGTAGTCGAGTGCGACCACGGCGGTGATGACGTCGATCACAGGCGTGCCGACGGCGTACGCCGGCGCATCGGCTTCGAGCCGCTGCAGGCCCTCGACCATCGTGCGCCGCCGGCGCTGGCCCACCGGCGAGGCATCGAACGACGGGGTGGTGATCTTGCGTCCGATCAGCGTGTGCACCGCGGCGTCGATCACCCCCATCGCCAGGCCGGCGCGTGCGACGGCGCCGGTGGCGTCGACACCCAGCAGCGAGGGCTGCGGCCGCTGGTGCTCGAGCCAGAGCAGGATCAGCAGCGACTCGGTCAGGGCGTGGCCATCGCCGGTCAGCAGCGTGGGCACCCGGCCCGACGGGTTGGCCTGCAGCAAGTTGGGCGTGTCGCCCCAGGGATCGACGAGCTCGGTGGTGGTGTCGGCGTAGCCCTTCTCGGCCAGCGCGATGCGCGCGATGCGGGTGTACGGCGAGGTGGTGTTGATCAGCAGGTGCATCGAGCGTCTCTCTCTGTCTGTGTCAGGCCGGCAGCGCGCCGAGCTGCTTGAGCATGCCCAGGTTGTCGAGCATCGCCCAGTGTTCGATCAGCACGCCGTCGCGGATCTGGAACAGGTCGAGCACGCCGATGTCGATCTTGCGGCCGGTGGCCGCCATGTCGCCGAACGGCCCGGTGTGCGTGGCCTGGACGCGCAGGCGCACCAGCACCTTCTCGCCTTCGGCGACGAAGTCCAGCAGCGGCAACTGCATGTCGGGGAAGGCGGGCAGCAGCGCGTCGTGCAACTGGGCGACGCCGGCCGGGCCGCGCACTTCGAACGGCAGGCCGGCGTCGTGGCGCACGAAGGTCGGCGCGATGTACTGCGCCCACCAGGCCTTGTCGCCGGCCAGGAAGGCCTTGAAGTAGTCGCGGCACAGTTGCTTGTTGGCTTCGAGAACGCTCATGGTCTGTCTCCTTTTGGAATGGTTCAGGCGGGCAGGACGTCGAAGCCCAGCCGCGGGAAGTGGATGTGCAGGTCGCCGGCCTGCGGGTCGCGGCGGTGGATGACGATTTCGGTGTCGCTGGCCGCGACGAGCGTGCCGGCCACTGGCACGCGCGCGTTGTCGTCGGGCGTGACGGTGACCTTGGCGCCGGCCGGCAGGCCGCCGGGGTCGCCGTTCGGCAGCAGGTGCGTCACCGGCGCGGGCTTGGTGTCGCGCGCAGCGGCGAACGCGTCCTCGGCGCTCATCGGCGTCGGCGTGCCTTGGCCCAGCGCGGCGATGCGCTCGTACCAGCCGGGGATAGGGCAGGCGGAGCCGCCGATGCCGAGCATCGTGTCGACGTCGGCCGGGCAGTTCTTGCGCAGCAGGTAGATCGTCTGGTAGCACGCGAGGTCGAGCGCGCTCGGCGCAGCGCCGAAGACGAAGCGGCGGCCGTCGGCGAGCTGCGTCTTCAGCCAGGCGTACTGCGCCGTCACGCGCTGGCGGTACAGCGGCAGGTCCGGCGCCATCGCCTCCTTGCTGATGTCGACGTAGAGGTAGCCCTCCTTGCGGTCCTTGATGAACTCGGGCGGGATGTGCTCGCCGATGAAGTGCGTCAGCACGCCAATGGTCGGGATCCAAATCGCGCGTTCCCAGGCGAAGGCCAGTGCACGCGCGAGGCCTTCGTTGCCGTCCGGGTAGAACGTCGGGTGCTGGGGCGCGGGGAACAGCCGTTCGAGCGCAGGCAGGATGATGTTCGTGTCGCAGTAGATGTCGGCGCCCACCTGGAGCACGGGCGCACGCCTGTAGCCACCGGTCAGCGGCTCGAGCAGCGGGCGTGGCGGCACGCCAGCGATGTCGACGCAACGGTAGGCCAGGCCCTTCAGGCCGAGCGCAACGCGCACCTTCTCGGAGAAGGTGGAAAAGGCGTATTGGTGCAGGATGAGGTCGCTCACGTTTGTCTCCATCAGTACATGATGTGGCCACCGTCGACGATGATGGTTTGGCCGCTCACAAAACCGGACAGGTCGCTCAGCAGGTACAGCGCGGTGCCGACCAGGTCGTCCGGGCGCTGCTCGCGCGAGATCGCGCGGGCCTTCAGGAAGCTCTGCTGCCACTCGATCGGGCGATTCTGGGTCGCGCCGGTGATCACGAACCCCGGCGCGATGACGTTCACGCGTACGCCGTGCGCGCCGCATTCCTTGGCCAGGCCCTTGGTCATTGACAGCACCGCGCCCTTGGTCGCCACGTAGTGCAGGTAGCCCGGCTGGCCGGCCACGGCCACCACCGAGGCGATGTTGACGATGGCGCCGCCGCCCTGCTTGCGCATCGCCGGCAGCACCGCCTTGCTGCACTGCCAGACGCCCTTCACGTTGACCTGGAAGATGCGGTCCCAGATGGCCGGGTCGATCTCCTCGAAGGGCGTGAGCTTGACCTCGCGGAAGTAGGCGGCGTTGTTGACGAGGCCGTCGATGCGTCCGAAGCGGTCGAGCGCGGCCTGGGCCATCGCCTGGGTCGAGGCGTCGTCGGACACGTCGACCTTGACGGCCAGCGCGCGCCCGCCGACCTGCTCGACCAGCGCGACAGTCTCGTCGGCGGAGTTGAGGTCGGCGATGACGACGTTCGCGCCTTGCGCGGCGCAGCCCACCGCGAAGGCCTGGCCGATGCCGGTGGCGGCGCCGGTGACGATGATGGTGCGGTCAGCGAGCAGGTTCTGGGCAGCCATGGGGTCTCTCTCTCCTTTTTGGTGTTCAGGGTTTGCGCGCCGGCTTCGCGGCAGCGGGGGAAACCGGGGGCACGGCGCAACGGCGGTCGCCTTCGCATTGGTCGACCTGCAGCGTGCGGGCGACGCGATCGCGCAGCGGGCCGGCGACGTCGACCTGCACCGCCCAGGCGCCGGTCATCTCGAGCCCGAGCCGGCCGCGGTATTCGCCCGGCGTGCCGGTCGGCGCGGCGCTCGCCGGCTTGACCTGGTGGGCCATAGGCATCGACGGCATGGTCGCGCCCAGGGTCACGTCGGCGCCGACCAGCGGCTGGCCGTCGGCGCTGCGCAGGCGCACCGTGCATTCGAGCTGCGGGCCCATGCCGAAGGCGACGCACTGCAGGTCTACCGCCGGGCGGGCGGCGTGGCCGGCGAGCGGAACGGCGGCCACCAGCGCGGCGAACAAGAAGCGTGTCATCGCAGGACCTCGATCGAGTGCATGCGGCCCGCGCGGCGCCGCAGCCAGGCCGAGGCCAGGCGGTGCAGCAGGGCCTCGTCGAGCAGGCCACGTGGCCGCCAGCGCAGGAACAGCGCGACGAGCCCGCCGAACACCACCATGCGCCAGCCGGCGAAGACACGCGTCGCCTCGAGCAGCCCGAGGTCGAACAGCACGCCCAGCAGCGGGCCGGCCACCGTGCCCAGGCCGCCGATCAGCGCGTAGCCCACCGCATGCACGCCGAGCATCGGATCGAAGATCGCCGGCTCGATGTAGGTCGTGCGGTGGGCATACAGCCCGCCGCCGAGCGCGGCCAGCGCGCCCGCCACGGTGGCTGCGGCCAGGCGCACACGCATCACCGCGATGCCCTGCGCGGCGGCCAGCGTGTCGTCGTGGCCGACCATGCGCAGCGCCAGCCCGCTGCGGCGCCGCCACAGCCAGGCTGCTGCGGCGAGCACGGCGACGAGCGCGCCCACCGCCAGCGCGAGGAAGGCCGCCGGCGAGACGTCGTTCTCGAGCAGCCAGCGTATGTCGCGGAAGCCGTCGAGGCCGTTCGGGCCGACCAGGCTGCCATCGTCCGCAGCCCATTGCCAGACCCAGCCTTGAAGCGCGATGCGCAGCATCTCGGCGAAGGCGAGCGTCGACACCGCGTACTGCAGCCCCGACAGGCGCAGCGTCGGCAGGCCGAGCAGGAACGCCGCGCCGGCGCCCGCCACGCAGCCGGCGGCGAGCGACGGCGCCAGCGGCCAGTGCGCTGCGGTCGACGCCAGCGCCGAGGCGTAGGCACCGAGGCCGAAGTAGGCCTGCTGGCCGAACGAGATGCGTCCAGCCACCAGCAGCACGAAGGCCGACAGCGCGAGCAACGACATGGTGGCCATGTCGGTGGCGAGGCCGATGGCTTGTTCAGCCGGCATGGGCAGCCCCCCGCGACAGCCCGAAGGAGCCAAGGCGCCAAGGCGCCAGCAGCACGACGAACAGCAGGGCCCAGCCGGTGAACTCGCGGCCGAGCGCGCCGAAGCCCGCCTGCGCATGTGCCTCGGCGACACCCAGCATCAGCCCGCCGACGAGCACGCCGGTGACCGAGCCCAGCCCGCCGAGCAGCGCCGCCACCAGGCCCTTGGCCAGCACCCACATGCCGAACATCGGCGTCACCTGGCCTTCGATGGCCAGCACCGCGAAGGCGCCGGCGCCGGCGAGCGCGCAGGCCACCGCGAACGCGGCGCGCTGCACCCGCGGCACCGCGATGCCCACCAGGTGCGCGGCGGTGCGCTGGTCAGCCGCCGCCCGCCAGGCCAGGCCCGTGCGCGAGCGCGCCAGCCACAGCGCCAGGCCGGCCGTCAGCACCGCCGCGAGCAGCGCGAGCGCCAGCCGGTCGGGCCGCAGCATCAGCGGGCCCAGCGCCCGTTCGGTGCCCGCAGCGAGCGAAGGAAAGGGGTTCAGGTGGCGCGGCAGCAGGTTCACGCCGATCTGCTCAAGCTGCATCCACACCGCAAAGCTCGACGCCAGCGCCACCACCTCGCGTGCATCGCCGCCGGCCACCGGGCCACCGGCGCGCGAGGCCGGAGCGTCGTCGGCCGTGGCCGCGAAGCACAGCCACTCGACGTAGAGCCCCGCCAGCGCCGCCACGGCGACCACCGCCAGCGCCACGCTCCAGGCCGGCACGCCCCAGCGCGTGTACAGCCAGGCGCCGACATAGGCAGCCAACATCGCCGTCGCGCCGTAGGCCAGGTTCAGCCGTCGCAGCGTGCCGAAGGTCAGTGTCAGGCCCAGGCCCACCAGCGCGTAGGCGGCGCCGTCGAGCAGGCCGTCGACCGTGCGCTGCAGCAGATCGATCCACATCGCCGATCAGGTCAGGGTCTTGCACGGATCGGGCTTCGCCGGTCCGTGGCAAGCGCCCCCTCGGGGGGCAGCGAGCGTACGCGCGAGCGTGGCGGTTTCATCACGCCGCCTTGCGCTGGCCCAGGTAGGCGCGCTGCACGACGTCGTCCTCGGCCAACTCGCCCGGCGTGCCGGAGAAGCTGATCTTGCCCTGCTCGATCAGGTAGAAGTGCTGCGCCACCTTCAGCGCCATGTGCGCGTTCTGCTCGACGAGGAAAATGCTCGTGCCCTCGGCATGCAACTGGCGGACGATGGCGAATATCTCCGCCACCACCAGCGGCGCAAGGCCCACCGAAGGCTCGTCCATCAGCAGCAGCTTGGGCCGCGACATCAGCGCACGCGCCACCGCCAGCATCTGCTGCTCGCCGCCGGAGAGCGTGCCGGCCAACTGGCCGATGCGTTCGCGCAGTTGCGGGAAGCGGTCGAGCATTTTCTCGGTGTCGGCGCGGATGCCGGCGCGGTCGCGGCGGCGGAAGGCGCCGGCCAGCAGGTTCTCGCGCACCGTGAGCGCCGGGAACACGAGGCGGTTCTCGGGCACCAGCGCAAGGCCGCGGGCGACGATCTCGGCCGGCGTCTTGCCGATCAGTTCCTCGCCCTCGAACAAGACCGAACCGCGCTTGGGCCGCAGGATGCCCGAGAGCGTCATCATCAGCGTGGTCTTGCCGGCGCCGTTCGGCCCCAGCAGGCAGGTCACCTCGCCGGCCTTGGCGCCGAGCGACACGCCCTTGAGCGCATCGATCTTGCCGTAGGCGGTGGCCAGGTCGCGGATCTCCAGCATGGCGCTTTCCTCAGGCGGTCTCGTCGGCCCCGAGGTACGCGGCGCGCACCTGGGCGTCTGCCTGCACCTGCGCCGGGGTGCCTTCGGCGATCTTGCGGCCGAAGTTCAGCACCACGATGCGGTCGCAGACCTCCATCACGAGTTCCATGTGGTGCTCGATCAGGAGGATGGTGCGGCCCTGCTCGCGCAGCTTGCGGATGCGCTCGTCGAGCTCGCCGATCTCCTCGGCGTTCATGCCGGCCGCAGGTTCGTCGAGCAGCAGCAGCGGCGCGCCGGACGCGGCGGCGCGTGCGAGCTCGAGCCGGCGCTGCTCGCCGAAGGCCAGGTTGCCGGCCAGCAGATCAGCCTTGTCCGCGAGGCCGCTGAAGGCCAGCAGCCGGGCCACCTCGTCGCGCGCGGCGTCGGCGCCGGCCAGCCAGCGGCGGCGAAAGCCCGCCCAGCCGCCTTCGCGCACCACCTGCGCCGCCCACACGTTCTGCCACACCGTGAGGTGGCCGAACAGGCGGATGTTCTGGAAGGTGCGCGCGATGCCGCGTTCGGCGCGCTGGTTCGGCGCGAGGCTGCCGATGTCCTGGCCCAGGAACCGGATGGATCCGCGCATCGGCTTGTACAGGCCCGCGATCAGGTTGACGGTCGTGCTCTTGCCCGAGCCGTTGGGGCCGATCAGGCCGAGGATCTCGCCCTGGCGGACATCGAGGTCGAGCCCGTCGACGGCCTTCACGCCGCCGAAGTGACGGCAAATGTCGCGCAGCTCAAGCATGCCGGGATTCGCCTTCGATCGTGTTGCGGTTCTTGCGCAGCCACGGCAGCGCCAGCGCGCGACCCAGCAGTCCGCCGGGGCGCGCCAGCATCACCAGCAGGATCAGCGCGCCGAACAGCAGGCTGCGCCAGTCGCCGAGGAAGCGCAGCCCCTCGATGAGCACGCCCTGGATGAAGACCACCGCGACCAGCGTGCCGGCCAGGCTGGCGAGGCCCCCAATGATCGGGTAGGCGATCGCGAAGGTGGCCAGCAGGATGGTGAAGTTGCCGTGTTCGATGTGCGTGGTGTTGTGCGCGAACAGCCCACCGGCCACACCGGCGATCGCACCGCCGATGCCGAAGGCCGAGACCTTGGCCCCCGTCAGGTCGATGCCGGCGCTCTGCGCGGCGACCTCGTCCTCGCCGACCGCCCGCCACAGCGTGCCGATGCGCGAGCGGTCGAGCCACCACAGGGCCAGCATCACCAACACGACCAGGGCCCAGATCAGCACGAGGATCTGCAACGACGACCAGCCATGGGTCTGAAAGTAGCGGATGCCGCCGAAACCCAGGCCGCCGTCGGGGCCGACCGGGCCGGCTGCGGTCTCGACACGCCACTTGAAGTTGAAGAACACCAGACGCACGATCTCGGCGAAGGCGGTCGTCGCCACCACCAGCATCAGGCCCTTGACGCGCAGCGCCGGGAACCCCACCGCCACCGCGATCGCCGCAGCGACGAGCGACGCCACCGGCAGCGCCAGCAGCAGCGGCCAGCCGGCCATCGTCGTCAGCATGCCCGCGACGTAGGCGCCGATGGCGAAGAAGCCACCCTGCGCCAGGCTCACCTGCCCGGTGTGCAGCACGCACCAGGCCGACAGACCGAGCAGCGTGTGCACGCCGATCACCTGCGCCAGACCGAGATAGAAGTCCATCGCCGGTCGTCCTTTAGTCGCGCCCGGCCGGCGGCTTGAACAGGCCGCCCGGACGGAACACCAGGAACGCGAACAGCATCAGCATCACGTAGATGTCGCGCTCGGAGACCCCGCGCCAGAACTGGAACAGGTTCTCGACGCCGCCGACGATGAGTCCGGCGACGATGGCGCCCGGGATGCTGCCCAGGCCACCGATCACCGTGACCACGAGCCCCTTGACGGTCAGCGGCAGCGTCAGCAGCGGCGACAGCACGCCGACGGCCGCGCCGGTCATCGCGCCCGCAGTGCCGCCCAGCAGGCCGGCGATCACGAAGGTGCTGGCATTGGTGCGGTCCACGCCCATGCCGCACAGCCGCGCGGCCACCGGCTGCTGCGCCACGGCACGTGTGGCCAGGCCGAGCCGCGTGCGCTCCAACAGCAACTTCAGTCCGACCATCGCCGCGCAGCCGAGCCCGAACACGAACAGCAGGTCGCCGCGGATCGTGAACGGCCCGATGTCGATGTTGGCGCCGCTGAACGCCGCCGGATAGTTCTGCGGAATGCCTGCGGTGAAGTGGATGATGGCCTCTTCCAGCAGCAGCAGCATGCCGACGGTGGACATCAGCGTCGCCAGCGGCTTGTCCAGCGGCATGAAGCGGAAGCAGACAACGTAGATCAGCGCGCCGAGCACCCCTCCAGCCAGTGCTGCGGCAAGGTAGACCAGCGGCGCCGGCACCGCCTGCACCACCAGCAGGCTGAGGTAGGCCGCACCCACCGATGCCGCAGCGTAAGACAGGTTGAGCTTGTGCATCACGCCGAAGATCAACGTGAAGCCGATGCCGATCAGCGCGTAGGTCGTGCCGAACATCACCCCGTCGGCCACCGACTGGATGAGGTCCTGCAGGTCGAGCAGCGACATCGCCGATCTCCTGGCGCGTGTGCCCGCTCAGCCGCTCAGGGAGCCGGCTTGTACGCCACCGTCCACTGGTTGGCCTTGGCTTGCACGAACAGGAATGGCTTGATCGCCTCGCGGTCGTCGCCCCGGCCCACGGGCCCGAGCAGGCCGTGCGTCTGCTTCAGGCCCGCCAGCGCCTCGCGGATCTTCAGCCGGTCGGCCAGCACGGTCTCGGGCTTGCCCATGATCTTGCTGTTCTCGATGATGTCCTTCAGCGTGTAGATGTTCTCCCACGCGGCGGCGTTGTGCAGATCCATGCTGGTGCCGGCGGCCTGCACCGCTTCGGCCGCCTTCTTCGCCTCCGGCGTCACCGGCGCGAAGCTGGTCGGGATCATCAGGCCCTCGGCCTGCGCGCCGCAGCCCTGCAGCGTCTCCATGCTCGACGAACTCGTCAGGCCGACGAGCATCTTGGGCTTCACGCCCTGGCGTGCCATCTCCTTGAGTGCGCCGCAGGTCGTGAACGGGTGCGCCGAGATCGCGACCAGGTCGGCCTCGCCGCGCTTCATCTCGCGCACTTGGGTCGAGAAGCTGGTGTCAGCGAGCAGCCATTCGCTCGTGCCCTTGACCTCGAGGCCGGCCTTCTCGGCGGCGGCCTTCATCACGTTGTAGGTGGCGTTGCTGTGGGCGAAATCCTTCTCGACGCCGCCCCACACCGTCTTGATCTCCGGCCGCGTGGCCTTGATCCACTCGAACAGGCTCTTGTACATGGCCGCCTCGCTCGGCACGTTGCGGAAGGCCCATTGCGAGATCGACGCCAAGCCGCCCTTGGCCGCGACGTCGGTGTACAGCGGGAACTGAAGTCCCGAGTCGCCGGCGTCGCCGACCTTCTTCTGCAGAATGCCGAACACCGGCTCGGCGACGTTGCTGCAGGTCGGGCCGACGGCGACGATGGCGTCGTTCTGCGACGCGATGCGCCGCAGCGCATTGATGCCTTCCTCGGCATTGCAGCGGTCATCGAGGTACTCGATGACGAGCTTGGCCTTGGCGCCGTCGCCCAGCGTCACGCCGCCGGCCTTGTTG
>JANXYH010000148.1 GCA_025350145.1 Burkholderiales bacterium
CCATTCTGGCGGTCGGCCTGCTCGTCAGCATCTTCCAGGCCGCCACGCAGATCCACGAAGCCACCTTGTCGTTCGTGCCCAAGGTCATCGCCGCCGTGGCGGTGCTGGCGATCGCCGGGCCGTGGATCTGCGTGGCGGCCTGGAAGATGCTGACGAGCAGGCCGACCGCCAGAATGGTCAGCAGCACCGGTGCGGCGACCATCAGCAGCATGTACAGGCCTTCCTGGCCGTGGTTGAAGACTTGGGTTGCGTCCACGTACTTGTCCGGTTAGGTCGAAAAACTCGCGGCAAGCGAACCCAGCAGCAGGTTCCAGCCGTCGGCCAGCACAAACAGCATCAGCTTGAACGGCAGTGCCACCAGCACCGGGCTGAGCATCATCATGCCCAGGCTCATCAGCACGCTGGCAACGATCATGTCGATGATCAGGAACGGGATGAAGATCAGAAAGCCGATCTGGAACGCGCTCTTGAGCTCACTGGTGACGAAGGCCGGCACCAGCACGCTGATCGGCAGGGTCTCGGGCTTGGCGTCGCTGGGCAGCTTGGCCAGCCTGGCGAACAGGTGCAGGTCGGCCGCCCGGGTCTGCTTGAGCATGAAGCCGCGGACCGGGCCGCTGGCCCGCTTGAGCGCCTCGTCGGTGTCGATCTTCTGCTCGGCATAGGGCTGCCACGCGTCGGCGTAGACCTTGTCCAGCGTCGGTGACATGACGAAGAAGGTCAGGAACAGCGACAGCCCGAGCACCACTTGGTTGGGCGGCGCGGCCTGGGTGCCCAGCGCCTGGCGCAGCAGCGAGAGCACGATCACGATCCGGGTAAAGCCGGTCATCAGCAGCAGCACCGCCGGCAGAAAGCTTAAAGCGGTGAAGAACAGCAGGGTCTGGATCGGCACCGAGTAGCTGTTGCCGCCTGCGCCCTGGCCGATCAGCAGAGGCAGGTGGGTGGTCGATGGCTGTGCCCAGGCCGTGCCAGCAGCCAGCAGCAGCAGTACCAGTACGAGCCTGAGCCGCCGGGCCTTAACCACCATGGTCTGCGCCCGAGGTGGGCGGCACCGCCCGGTGTCTGGCCAGGAGCCTCGCAAAGGGCAAGCTCGATAGGCCGGGTCCACTGTTGTCGGCAGGCGCCGGTCCCTGCGGGCTCAGGCTGTGCAGGGTCTGGATGCTGCCCGGCGTGACGCCCAAGACCAGCCAGCGGCGCTCATCGCCGCTGCCGACCTCGAGCGTGACGATCCGCTGGTTCGGCGCCAGTGCCAGGCTGCCGACCACGCGCATGCCGGCAGCTGCGGCGGCCTGGCCCAGCGGCGTGCGGCGCAGCAGCCACAGCGCCAGCGGGATCAGCAGCAGCACCGCCAGCAAGGCGGCCAGGGGTGCTAGCAGGGAAGTGGCCACTGCGGAAGTGCGGCGGCGATCAGGTCCGGCTCAAGCGCCGCATCCGCTCGCTCGGCGTGACGATGTCGGTCAGGCGGATGCCGAACTTGTCATTGACCACGACCACCTCGCCCTGCGCGATCAAGTAGCCGTTGACGAGCACGTCCATCGGCTCGCCGGCCAGCGCCTCGAGCTCGACCACCGAGCCCTGGGCGAGTTGCAGGATGTTCTTGATCGGGATGCGGGTGCGACCCAGTTCCACGGTCAACTGCACCGGGATGTCCAGGATCATGTTCAGGTCGTTGCCGGCACCGGTCTCGGCGACCGGCAGGCTGCCTGAAAAATTGTTGAATGCCGGCCGGCTCACTGACTCGGCAGGCGCGCTGACTTCACTGGCCACAGCGCTGCGCGTCTCCTGCACGTTGTCGGGTTTGGATTCGGCCAGCGCGGCCGCCCACTCGGCGGCCATGCGGTCTTCTTCGGACATCGCGCTGTCGTCGACGCCGCCAGCGGCGCCGCTGTTGTCCTCAGCCATGGGCAGCTCCGAGCCAACCGACGCCGTGGCCGGTCAGCAGTTTGTCGATCTTGATGGCGTATTTGCCGTTGGAAATGCCGCTGCGGCAATCGAACACCGGCACGCCGTCGACCTTGGCCTGGATCACCGGGTCCAGGTCGAGCTCGACGAAATCGCCCGGCTTCAAGCTCAGCAGTTGCTCGACCGTGGTGTTGGCGTGGGCCAGTTCGGCCACCAGCGAGACCTGGGCGGCCTGGATCTGCAGCTTGAGCAGGTTGACCCAGCGCCGGTCGGGCTCGCTGGCGTCGCCCTGCATGGTGCTGTAGAGCACATCGCGGATCGGCTCCAGCGTCGCATAGGGGATGCAGAAATGCAGCGTGCCGCTGGTGTCGCCGATCTCCAGCGTGAACGAGGTGGCGACCACGATCTCGCTGGGCGTGGCAATGTTGGCGAACTGCGGCTGCATCTCCGAGCGCTGGTACTCCAGCTCGAGCGGGTAGATGCCGGTCCAGGCCTTCTTGTACTCGGCGTTGATGCACTCCACCAGCCGCAGGATGATGCGCTGCTCGGTCGGCGAGAAATCGCGGCCCACGATCCGGGTGTGGAACTTGCCCGCGCCGCCAAAAAGGGCGTCTATGACCGCGAACACCAGGGTCGGGTCGCAGACGATCAGGCCGCTGCCGCGCAGGGGCTTGACCGAGACCAGGTTGAAATTGGTCGGCACCACGATCTCGCGCAGGAAGGCGCTGAACTTCTGCACCTTGATGCCGCCGATCGACACCTCCGGGCTCTTGCGGATCAGGTTGAACAGGCCGATCCGGATGTTGCGGGCAAAGCGCTCGTTGATGATCTCCATCGTCGGCATGCGGCCGCGAACGATCCGCTCCTGGCTGGCCAGGTCGTAGTCGCGGACGCCAGCGGTCGGCGCCTCCTCGGCGTCGAGCTTCTGGCTCTCACCGGTGATGCCTTGGAGCAGGGCGTCGACTTCGTCCTGCGAGAGGATTTGCTGGTTCACGGGAGGGGCGGCAGTGCCAGGGGTTGTACGGCGGTGTGAGGGGGGGCTTGCCTGGTCGGGTTCGTGGCCTGTCGGCGGCTGGGCAGACCCGGAGACAGCGCTACTGGATGATGAAGTTGGCGAACTGCACGGCCTTGATCGGGTAGGACGGCGCGGCCTTGTGTTTGCCCTTCTTCTTCTTCTTGCCCTTGGCTGGCGCCGCCTCGGGCTCGGCCTCGTCCTCGTCGTCGGCCTCGACCTCAAATCCCAAGGGCCGCAGTGATTCGCGCAGGATCTGGCTGGCGAGCTTGGTCTTGCCTTCGCGGGTCAGCAATTCCGCCGCCGTCTTGTGGGCCAGGATCAGCAGGATGTTGTTGCGGATCGCCGGCATGTACAGCTTGAGCTGGTCGGCGAAATGGGCGTCCTCGATCTGCAGGGTCACGGCCACCTGGGCAAAGCGCTCGGCGTCCTTGTCGGCCAGGTTGACGGTGAACGGGTCCAGCGGCACGAACACCGGCGGCGCCGAAGGCTGCTTGCTGGCCGTGGCCGCAGCATGGCTGGAGGCAGCGGCGGGCTCGTCGCCGTCCTCTTCGGCGGCGGCCTTCTTCTTCATCACCATCATCGCGGCGCCGCCACCGACCAACGCCAGCAGCAGCACGGCGGCAATGATGATGATGAGCTTCTTGTTGCTGCCTTTGCTTGGCGCATCGGCGGCGGGAGGGGTGGCGGCAGCAGTCGACATCGTGGCTCTTTATCGGCAGTGGGAACCGGCCGGCCGTTGTGCCGGCCAGGGCGGTCGTGTCAGGCGATTATTTGGAGGCAGCGCAGCGGCCGATGGGCCGAATAGCGGCGCAATGCCCGGGCTGTACTGGTGCTGCATGGGTGCCCTGGCGGTTGCGATCAATGGCCGCGCCGGACCGGCGGCTCAGGCCACCAGGTCGACGATGCCTCGGGTGGCCCTGAAGAGGCCTTGCGGCGCCTCGGCCAGTGCAGCGGAGGCGGCATTGGCCATGAACCTGCGGCGGGGCTGCCCCGGGTCGGCCAGGCCGCCGCCACTGTTTCCGGCCTGGCCGGAGGCCGCGCCGCCCGGGGCGTCCGCGGCTGGCGGGAACACCGCCGCGCCGCTCAGGCTCAGGCCGGCGTCCTGCATGGCGCTGGCCAGGGCCGGCAGGGCCGCCTCCAGCGCCGCCCGGGTGGCGGCAACGTCGGCCTGAAAGTCCACCCTGGCGGCCGTGCCGTCGAGCGCGATCTGGACCGTGATCGGCCCCATCTCGGCAGGGTGCAGGTTCAGCCGCGCCTGGGTCACGCCGTCGCGCGCCAGCAGGCTGAGCGTGGCGCCGAGCGTTGGCGCGAAGCCGGGGTCGGTCAAAGCGGTGGGGATGTGGACTTCATGCAGTCCGGTGGCGCGGTCCAGGGTCGCGATCGGGCTGGCGGCGGGCAGGGCGATGGCCAGGGCCTCGGGCTGGGTGGTCAGCGCCAGCGCGTCGGCCGCCGCTTCGGCCACCAGGTCGGGCTGGCGATCGGCCACCGGGCTGCTGGCCAGTGTGTCGGTGCCGGGGTCGGCCGGCCGGGACAGGGGCGCGGCTGCGGCCGACATGGGCATGGCCGCAGCGGCGGCGGCGCTGCCCGCAGCCGGCGCGACTGGCAGGCGGCCGAGGTCAGACTCGGCAGCGGCCCGGCCAGCGGATCTGGCCGCCGCTGCCCGCCAGGACGCGGCCAGCAGGCCCGCCGTGGTGGACCGGATGGCGCCTGGGTTGACCGCGCCGGCCGGTGCCGGGTCGGCGGGCAGGGCGCCGTCGCCGACGGCGGTCGAGGGCGGCGCGCCCGGAGCCCATGCCGCTGAACCCAGCAGCGCCTGCGCGACGCCTGGTGGCGCCGTCGGCGCGCTGCCGCGAGCGGCTTCGACCCTGCCGCTGCCGGCCTCGGTGCCGCCATCGGCCGCCCCGTTGTCGCCACCGTTTGGCCCGCCAGCGACTGGGGTGGCGCCAAGACTTGGCGCCGGCCACGCCAGTGCCATGGGCATGGCCGCAGCGGTAGGCCATGGGCCGGCTGGCGGCAGGGCCGGGACGGGCAGGGCGGACGGGCTGGCCGCTTCGTCCGGTTGGCCTGGCCTGTCACTGCCGGTGTCGCGCTGCGACGCGGCTGGCGATTGCGAAGTGGAGGCTGACGATGTCGGACCAGGCGCGCGCGGCGCGGCGGCGCCGGCTGGGCGGCCGCCGTTCAGCCCGGACCTGGCCGTGGCCGGCACCGACCGGGATGTTGGCGTGTCCGGTGTCGCGCCGCTCGCCTTGGTCGGCGCCCTGGCGCCAGGGCCCGCAGCGCCTGGCGGCAGTGCGGCGCTGGCGGTCGGCCGAGGCGGCTGCTGACGTGCCTGGGCGCGCTGCAGCCACTGCCCGAACGCGTTCGGCGGCGCTGCGTTCGACTGCGGGTTCGTCGATCCGGTCGATTGCCCAGTGGATTGCCCGGACTGCACAGGCGCCGACGGTGCCGAAACGACGGGGTTGATGGGTTGGGTGGCCGACTTGACTTGCATGGCGTGGTCCGTTTCTGGGATCAGTCTGCGGCGACTGTCGATGCCGTACCGAGCGCGGTTTGCAGCCGCCGACTGCGCTGCGCGGCTTCATCGGTGTCGCGCTGGTCCTGGCGCAGGCAGAGGCGCTGCGCCTCGCGCTGGCGTCGCTCGACCAGTTTGGCGATTGCCGCCACCCGCTGTTCATGTTGCTGCAGCAGCGCCCGGGCAGCGTTCAGCCGCTGTTGGGCCTGTGCGACCTGGTGTTGCTGCAGCGTGATCACGTCGTTCAGGCGTTGGCCGAAGGCCTGGTAGCAGTGCAGCAGCGGCGGCGTGCCGGCGTCGGCAAACTGCGTGCTCCAGCGTGTGCGGTAGCCGCTGCGGTACTGGTCCAGGTCCTGGCCCTGGCGTTCGGCCGCCCGGGCGTTGGCCTCGGCCTGGCCGAGTGCGCGCAGTGCCAGGTCGCGCGCTGCGCCGGCCTGTTGCCAGAGCAGGATCAAGCCGCTGGCGGTGTCGGCCATGCTCAGCCGCCCACCAGGTGCAGCAACTGCGCCAGGCTGGCATCCAGCGGTGCGCGGTCGTGCCAGTCCTGCTGCAGCATCGTGCTGAGCTGGGCTTGCAGGCGCAGCGCCAGGTCCAGTTCGGGGTCACTGCCGGCGGCATAGGCACCGAGCTGGATCAGGTCACGCGCCTTGGTCAGCCGCGACAGCAGGCCGCGCACGCGGCGTGCGGCGTCCTGCTGCTCGCGCCCGGTCACGGCCGGCATCACCCGCGAGATTGAGCGCTCGATGTCGATCGCCGGGTAGTGGCCGGACTCGGCCAGCTCGCGCGACAGCACCACGTGGCCGTCGAGGATGCCCCGGGCGGCGTCGGCGATCGGGTCCTGCGGGTCGTCGCCCTCGGTCAGCACGGTGTAGAAGGCGGTGATCGAGCCGACCCCGTTGAGGCCATTGCCCGAGCGCTCGACCAGTTGTGGCAGTTTGGCAAAGCAGCTCGGCGGGTAGCCGCGCGTGGCCGGTGGCTCGCCGATGGCCAGGGCGATCTCGCGCTGCGCCATGGCGTAGCGGGTCAGGCTGTCGAGCAGCAGCAGCACATGCCGGCCTTGGTCGCGGAAGTGCTCGGCGATCGCGCTGGCGTAGTGCGCGCCCTGCATCCGCACCAGCGGCGCCGCGTCGGCCGGCGCGGCCACGACCACGCTGCGGGCCAGGCCTTGTGCGCCCAGGATGTCTTCGATGAACTCCTTGACCTCGCGCCCGCGCTCGCCGATCAGGCCGACCACGATCACGTCGGCGGCGGTGTAGCGGGCCATCATGCCCATCAGCACCGATTTGCCGACGCCGGTGCCGGCGAACAGCCCCAGGCGCTGGCCGCGACCCACCGTCAGCAGCGCATTGATGGCGCGCACGCCGGTGTCCAGCGGGGTGCGGATCGGGTCCCGGTCCATCGCGTTGATCGGCCGGCGCAGCATCGGCGCGTCCTGCACATGCTGGACCGCGCCAAGCCGGTCTAGCGGCTGGCCATGGGCGTCGAGCACCCGGCCGAGCAGGCCGTCGCCGACCGGCAAATGCAGGCCGCGGTCGACGCTGCGCCGCCAGAGCCGGTTGTCGCGCCCCAGCATCGGCTTGAACTGGGGGCTGGCGCAGGGCGACACCCGGGCGCCGCTGGCCAGGCCCTGGAGCTCGCCGGTGGGCATCAGGTAGGCGCGGTCGCCCGCAAAGCCGACGACTTCGGCCAGCACCGGCGCGGCGGCGGCGTCGCCGCTGTGCACCTCGCAGACCGCCCCAACCGGGGCGCGCACGCCCGCCGCCTCAAGCACCAGGCCGGTGACGCGCACCAGCGTGCCATGGGCCGGCAGAGGCGCAGTGACGCTGGCCAGCGCCTGCAGGTCGTCGAGAAAGTGGCGCCAGCGCTGGGCCCGGACGCTGGGCGCGGCGGCGGGCTCGGCCGAGCCGCTCACGGCCTGTCGTCCCAGGGCAAGTCGGCGGCCAGCGCCTGCGTGGCCTGGTGCCAACGCGCCTGGATGCTGGCGTCGACCGAGCCGACGTCGCTGTCGACGATGCAGCCGCCACGCGCCACCGCGGCGTCAGCCGACAGCCGGGCGCTGCGGTCGGCCAGGGCCTCGGCAGCGCCCTGGGCGACCAGGGCCAGGTCGTCGGGATGGACCCGCAGGCTGATGTGGCGGGCGCTGGCCAGGACCGCGTTGACCGCCTCGCTGGCGACCCCGGCGACCAGCCCGGGGCGCTGCGCCAACTCGCTGCGCAGCACCTGGCGCGCCAACGCGGTGGCGAGGCTGGCCACGGCGTCGGCCAGTTGTTGCTCCAGGCCGGCCAGTTCGCCATCGAAGCTGGCCAGCAATTGGCCGAGCTGGGCGCTGAGCAGCCGGCTGTGGTCGCGCTTGAAATGCTCAAGCGCGACCAGCCCGTCGCGGTGGCCGTCGGCATAGCCGGCCTGGCGCGCAGCGTTGACCTCGGCGCGGATCGATTGCTCGCGCTGGATCGCCCGCTCGGCGGCGGTGGCCGGGCTGTCGGCTGCCGGCTGGCCTGTCTGGTTGACCTGGGCGACCTTCTCGATCGCCGCGTTGACGGCCGCGCCAAAACTGTCCGGGGTCCAGTTGGCAAAGCCGCGCAGTTCCTCGCGCGGGATGAAGCGCGAGTAGCTCCCCTGGGCCGGGCGCGAGTCCGCCGGCGCCGGCACCTGGCGTGGCGTGCCGGGCCGGGTGCCGGTCCTAGAGGAACTCATCGGCCCCGCCGCTGGCCAACATGATCTGGCCCTCTTCGACCAGGCGGCGCACGGTCTTGATCATTTCCTTTTGCTCGGCCTCGACATCCGAGACCCGCACCGGGCCGCGCGACTCCAGGTCCTCACGCAGGGTTTCGGCGGCGCGGCTGGACATGTTCTTGAAGACCTTCTCGCGCATTTCCGGGGTGGCGCCCTTGAGCGCGATCACCAGCGACTCGGACTGCACTTCCTTGAGCAGTGCCTGCACGCCCTTGTCGTCGAGCTTCTCGAGGTCGTCGAAGGTGAACATGTTGTCCATGATCTTCTGCGCCAGGTCGTTGTCGGCCTCGCGGATGAAGTCCAGCACCGAGGTCTCGACCGAACCGCCGAGCAGGTTGATGATTTCTGCGGCCGCCTTGACGCCACCCAGGTTCGACTTCTTCAACCGGTCGCCGCCGGCCAGAACCTTGCTCATCACCTCGTTGAGGTCCTTCAACGCCGACGGCTGGATGCCGTCCAGGGTGGCGATGCGCACCAGCACCTCGTTGCGCTGGCGCTCGCCGAAGCCCTTGATCACGGAGCTGGCTTGGTCGAAGTCCAGGTGCACCAGGATCGCCGCAACGATCTGCGGGTGCTCGTTGCGCAGCAGCTCCGAGACCGAGCCCGGGTCCATCCACTTCAGGCTCTCGATCCCGGTCACGTCGCTGCCCTGCAAGATGCGGTCGATCAGCAGGTTGGCCTTGTCCTCGCCCAGCGCCTTGCGCAGCACCGACTTGACGTATTCGTCGTTGTCGGGCACCAGCGTCTGCTGGTCGTCGGCCTGTTCGCAGAAGCGCTTGAGCACCCGGTCCAGCCGCTCCTTGGGCACTGTCCTGGTCTTGGCGATGGCCTCGCCCAGGCGCTGCACCTCCTTGGGTGCGAGGTGCTTGAAGACCTCGGCGGCATCTTCTTCGCCCAGCGACATCAGCAGAATAGCGGCATTCTCCAAGCCGTCGTCGCCAGAGGCGGCGTTGTCGCCGGGTCGTTCCTTGGTGGCGGTGGCCATGGTTTGCGCTGGGCTTGGGTGGGTCTAGGCCGAGGCCGCGCCCATCCAGTCGCGCACCAGGTTGGCGACCGCAGCGGGGTTGTTTTTGGCGATCGACTTGGCGGTGTCGAGCTGCAACTGCATCCGGCTGGCCTCCTGCGCCTGCAAGGTGGCGCTGGACTCCAGGCTGAGTTTGGCCGCGCTGGGCGCCTCCTCGCCCACCGTCTCATCCAGGCCGGGCGCTGCAGCCAGGGCGGCATCTGGCGGCGGCTGAAGCTGCTGCAGGGCCGGACGGGCCACCGCCAGCACCAGCATCAGCGCCACCAGCACCAGCGCGGTGGGCACGGCGGCGGCGCGCACCAGGTCGATCAGCCAGGGCTGGCGCCACAGCGGCAGTTCCTCCGGCTTGACCACCGCCTCGGCAAAGAACGGCATGTTGACGACCTTGACGCTGTCGCCGCGCTCGGCGTTGAAGCCTATCGCCTGCTGCACCAGGGCGTTGATCTTGTCGATTTCCTCGGCCGTGACCGGCTGCTGGCTGGTCTTGCCCTTGGCGTCGGTGACGCTGCGGTGGTTGACCAGCACCGCCGCGCTGATGCGCCGCAACACCCCCACGGCATTGCGCCGCACGGCCACGGTGTGGTCCAGCTCGAACTGGGTCTGGCTCTCGCGCCGGGCGTTGCTGCCGCCGCCGACGATCCCGGCGGCATGCAGGCTGGGCGCCGAGGCCGCCGGCAAGGGCGCGGTGGCCACGGCCGCCGGCTGGTTGCTGGCCGCGCCAGGGATGCCACTGGCGCTGCCCGGCGTGGCGCCGCTGGATTCGGTGCTGCGGCTGCTGCGCACCGCCGCCGAGTCGGCGCGCTGGTTGGGCTTGTACTCGTCGCTGGTCGACTCAAGCTGGTTGAAGTCGACCTCGGCGGTGACGGTGGCGCGCAGGTTGTCGCGCCCGACCGTGGGCGCGAGGATCTCGTGCAATCGCTTGACGAGCTGGCCCTCGATCTGCCGGACATGCTGCAGTTGCTGGCTGTCCAGGCCGCCCTGCTCGGTCTGGTTGCTGAGCAGGGCGCCGCTCTGGTCCAGCACGGCGACGTCGCGCGGGTTCATGCCGGCGACGGCGCGGACCACCAAGAAGACGATGCCCGAAATCTGGTTGCGGTCCAGCGTGCGCCCGGCATGCAGGGTCAGCAGCACCGAGGCGCTGGGCTTGGGCTGGTCATGAAAGAACGCCGTGGTCGGCGGCACGCTCAGGTGCACCCGCGCCGATTGCACCGCGTCCAGCGCCATCACCGAGCGCTCCAGTTCGCCCTGCAACGCCCGGTTGAGGGTGCTGCGCTCCTTGCTGGGGGTGGTGCCGAACTGGCTGACGTCGAGCAACTCATTGCCGCTGGTGCTGCCGCGCGGCAGGTTCTGCTGCGCCAGCTTCATGCGCAGGCCCAGCACCTGGTCGGCTGGAACCATGATCGTGCCCGCGCCGCTGAGCTTGTAGGGCACGCCAAGCACCTCCAACTGGGCGGTGACCGAACCAGCGTCCTTCTCGGCCAGGCCGCCAAAGAGCATCGCGAAGTTGCCCTGCTGGCCCCAGATCAGCAGGGTCACGGCGACCGCCACCAGGCCGGCCGCCGCCAGCCCCAACATCAGCCGGGCGCGCAGCGTCAGCAGCGCCAGGCGGGCGGTCATGCCGACGACGCCGGGCGGCACGGCCGCGCGCGCAGCGGCGGCGTTGGCCGGTGTCAAGGGTGTCAGCGGGGTGTCCATGGGCGGCGGCTTGGCTCGATCTGATCGAAAGGTCTTGGGGGCAGGGCGGGGCGTCGGGTGGAGAGGCGCCCGACGGCACTGCCCCTGGCGTCGATTGTTCGGCCGGGTCTATCGCCGTCATGGCGCGAACAGCCCAAACTTCAGGCTTCAGTTCGCGCCATCACGGCCGATACCGCGCACCTACATTGGCCTGCCTTCGCTCAAGCGTTTGCCCATCGACCTGCCGCCATGGACCTGCGACTTCAACCGTTCAACTTCGAGCAGGCGGTCGCACGCGCCGGGCTGACCGTTCGCGGCGAACCGATCGCCGCCGCCGCCGCTGCCAACCCGGCCGACAAGGCGACTGCGGCGAGCTTTAAGACGGCGATGGGCCAGGCGCTGCGCGCGGCCAGCGACGCCCAGCTCGACAGCGAGGGCCTGGCGCGCGAGCTGCAACTGGGCAACCCCACGGTCAGCCTGGAGCAGACGATGGTGGCCTCGGTCAAATCGCAGCTCGCGTTCCAGTCGGTGCTGGCGGTGCGCAACCGGATGGTCCAGGCCTACACCGAGATCATGAACATGCAGGTCTGATCGACTCGGGCAGCGGCCGCGCTCGCCCTCATCCTGGCTTCATCTCCGGTTCACGCTGCGCTCATCGGCGCCGGCCAGACTGCTGGCCCAGGGTGCCGGATTTCCCGGCCCCGATGCGGCGACCGATCCGGCCGCCAGGAGCCACAGCATGAACTACCGACTCAAACCCCTGGCCTGGGCCATGCTCGGTGCCGGCCTGGCTACCCTCACCACCGCCGGCGCACTCGACCTGCCCTGGCTCAAGCCCAGGCCGAACGCCAGCAGCGTTGCGGCCGCTGCCCAGGCCGTGCCAGCTGCGGCTCAGGCCAACCCGGCGCTGCCGGCCGGCTCGGCGCCCAACTTCCGCGCCATCGTCCAGCAGTCGGCGCCGGCAGTGGTCGGTGTCACGGTCGAAGGGACGCGCAAGTTCGGCAACGGCGATGCCGACGACGAGGGCGACGACAGCGGCGCCGTGCCGCCACCACTGCAACGCTTCTTTCGCGGCGCTCCCGCACGCCCGGGGCAGGGCAGCCAGCTCTTTCGTGGCCAGGGTTCGGGCTTCATCGTCACGCCTGACGGTCTGGTGCTGACCAACGCCCATGTCGTCAAGGACGCCAAGACGGTGACGGTGCGGCTGTCCGACCGGCGCGAGTTCAGCGCCAAGGTGCTGGGCCTGGACGCGGCCACCGACATTGCGGTGCTGCGCATCGCCGCCACCGGCCTGCCCACGGTGCGGCTGGGCGACGCCGAGGCGCTGATGGTCGGCGATCCGGTGCTGGCGATCGGTGCGCCGTTCGGGCTGGAGCAGTCGGCGACTGCCGGCATCGTCAGTGCCAAGGGTCGGTCCCTGCCGGGTGATGCCTTCGTGCCCTTCATCCAGACCGACGCGGCGGTCAACCCCGGCAATTCTGGCGGGCCGCTGTTTGACGGCAGCGGCAACGTGGTCGGCATCAACGCCCAGATCTACTCGCGCAGCGGTGGCTACCAGGGCCTGAGTTTTGCGATCCCGATCAACGTCGCGCTCAAGGTACGCGACCAGATCGTCGCCCATGGCCGGGCCGAACATGCCCGGCTGGGCGTGGTGGTGCAGGACCTGAACCAGAACCTGGCCGAATCCTTCGGCCTGGCCAAGGCCGACGGCGCGCTGGTCGCCCAGGTCGACCCCAGGACCCCGGCTGCGGGCGCGGGCCTGAAGGCAGGCGACGTGATCCTGAGCGTGGACGGCGTGGCGCTGAGCCATTCCGGCGCGCTGTCCTCGCGCATCGGCCTGGCCAATCCCGGCGACCGAGTGCGGCTGAGCGTCTGGCGCGACCACGCCGCGCGCGATATCGAGGTCACGCTGGCTCGCGTCGGCAGCGAACGCGAGGCCAGTGCCGCCGCCGACCCGTCGACGGTCGAGCCCGGCAAGCTCGGCCTGGCGCTGCGCCCGCTGGCCCGGGGCGAACGCGCCCAGGCACAGATCGAGCATGGCATGGTGGTGCAGTCGGTGGCCGGCGCCGCCGCCCGGGCCGGTCTGCAATCGGGTGATGTGGTGCTGGCGATCAACGGCCGGCCGGTCGACGACATCGATGACCTGCGCCAGGTGCTGCAGGGCCGGCCGCGGAGCGTGGCCCTGCTGGTCTGGCGCGATGGCCAACGCCTGTTTGTGCCGGTACCGCTGGCCTGAGCTGCGCGGCCCGTCGGCCTGATCGGCGGCTCACAGATCGGTGCGCAACTTCCACAGTTCGGGAAACAGCACCACGTCGAGCATCTTGCGCAGGTAGCCGACGCCGCTGGTGCCGCCGGTGCCGCCCTTGTCGCCGATGATCCGGGCGACGGTGGTGACATGGCGAAAGCGCCAGAGCCTAAAGGCGTCCTCCAGATCGGTGAGCTTTTCGCCGAGCTGGTATTCGTCCCAATGCTGCGCCGGCGCGCGGTAGGCGACCAGCCAGGCCTGCTCGACCGCGTCGCTGGCGCGATAGGGCTGGGTCCAGTCGCGCTCGACATGGTCGGGCGGGATCGGCAGGCCGCGCCGGGCCAGCAGGCGCAGCGACTCGTCGTACAGCGACGGCGCCCGCCAGGCGGCTTCGACCTCGGCCAGCCGGGCCGGCGCATGGGCATGTGGCTGGAGCATGCGCGCATTCTTGTTGCCGAGCATGAATTCGATGCAGCGGTACTGCCAGCTCTGGAAGCCCGAGGATTGGCCCAGGAAGGGCCGGATCGCGCTGTACTCGGGCGGCGTCATGGTCGCCAGCACGCTCCAGGCATGGACCAGTTGCTCCATGATCCGCGACACCCTGGCCAGCATCTTGAAGGCCGGCGCCAGATCGTCGGCCGCCACCGCCGCCACCGCCGCCCGCAGCTCGTGCAGCATCAGCTTCATCCACAGCTCGCTGGTCTGGTGCTGGACGATGAACAGCATCTCGTTGTGGTCGGGCGACAGCGGGTGCTGGGCGCCCAGAACCGCGTCCAACCGCAGGTAGTCGCCGTAGCTCATCTCGCGCGAGAAGTCGAGCTTGGCGCCGTCGGGGTCTGGCGGTTGATTTGGGCTCATGGCGTGCTGGGTGTCCATCAGAGTGCGCGCAGCACCGCCCGCACCGGCGAGGCATCGGCGCTGCTGAGCTTCAGGGGCAGGGCGATCAGTTCGTAGTCGCCTTCGGGCACGGCGTCCAGCAGCAGGTTCTCCAACACCCGCAGCCCGCGTTGGCGGATCGCCTGGTGGCTGGGCAGGGTCTTGCTGTCGGCCGGATCGATGCTGGCGGTGTCGATGCCGATCAGCACCACGCCGAGGTCGGCCAGCGCCTGCACCGTGTCGGCGGCAAAGCCGGCCAGGTTCGGGTCCCAGCCGTCGGGTGAGCGGGCGTAGGTGCGCACCAGCAGCCGCGGCGGCAAACCGGCCAGCGCATGCGCCAGGTGCGCCATCCGCACCAGCGGCCCGCAATCGATGGCGTGGACCACCCGGCAAGGCCCCAGGTACGGCGCCAGGTCGACGGCGCCTATCGCTGCGCCCAGCGGGTCGTAGTGCAGCGGCGCATCGGCATGCGCGCCGGTGTGCGGCGACAACGTCAGGGTGCTGACATTGACCGGGCAGTCGGCGCCAATGCGCCAACTCCAGTGCAGCGCGAACGCGGTGTCGCCAGGGAACACCGGCGAGCCGGCGGCCACGGCCGGCGAGATATCCCAAAGCCGGCGCGGCGCTGCGGCGGGGGACGGGTCAGCGGCAGGCCCGGGCATAGGAGGCGGCAACGTGGCGATCAGCCGATCCGCCCCAGCAGCAGGTACTCCATGAGTGCCTTCTGCATGTGCAACCGATTTTGGTTTCGGCCCGGCGCTGGCGCGCCTTCACACCGCTGCGCGGTATGAGCCTGCACCGAAATCGGTAGCCGACCCTGGCGGGTCGACGGCTCGGATTTCATCCGATCCGCCCAAGCAGAAGGTACTCCATGAGTGCCTTCTGCATGTGCAACCGATTTTCAGCCTCGTCCCAAACCACTGATTGGGGGCCGTCGATCACCTCGGCGGCCACTTCCTCGCCGCGGTGGGCGGGCAGGCAGTGCATGAACAGCGCGTCGGATTGGGCCAGCGACATCATCTGCGGGTCGACGCACCAGTCGGCGAAGGCGGCCTGGCGGGCGGCGTTTTCGGCCTCGAAGCCCATGCTGGTCCAGACATCGGTCGTGACCAGGTGGGCGCCTTCGCAGGCGGCGAAGGGGCTGTTGAAGGTTTTCACGCAGGCCGGGTTGCTGACCTCGCCCAGGTGCGGCGCCAGCTCGTAGCCGCGCGGCGTGCTGATGTGCAGCGTGAAGCCGAGGATGTCGGCGGCCTGCAGCCAGGTGTTGGCCATGTTGTTGCCGTCACCGACCCAGGCCACGACCTTGCCCTGGATGCTGCCGCGCTGCTCGATGAAGGTGAAGACATCGGCCAGGATCTGGCAGGGGTGGTACTCGTTGGTCAGGCCGTTGATCACCGGCACCCGCGAATGCGCGGCAAAGCGCTCCAGCCGGGCATGCTCAAAGGTGCGGATCATCACCAGGTCGACCATCCGGCTGATGACCCGGGCCGAATCCTCGATCGGCTCGGCCCGGCCCAACTGGGTGTCGCCACTGGTCAGGTGCACGACCGAGCCACCCATCTGGTACATGCCCGCCTCGAAGCTGACCCGGGTCCGGGTGCTGGCCTTCTCGAAAATCATCGCCAGGCTGCGATCGACCAGCGGCTGGTAGCGCTCGTAGTTCTTGAAGCGCCGCTTGATGATCGCGGCGCGCTCGAACAGGTAGCTGTATTCCTCGGCCCGCAGATCCTTGAACTGCAAGAAGTGCTTCATCAGGCTGTGCCCCAGCTTCATGCCGGCGCGGTCTCGGCCAGGAATTCACGCACCAGCGGCACCAGGATCGCGACCAGTTCGTCGGCCTCGGCGGCGTCAATGATCAGCGGCGGCAGCAGCCGGATCACGCTGTCCGCAGTCACCGACATCAGCAGCCCGGCCTTGGCCGCACGGCCGATCAGGGCATTGCACTCACGGTCGAGCTCGACCCCAATCATCAGGCCCTGGCCACGCAATTCGACGTACCCGGGCACGCCGCCCAGGCCTTCGACGATGCCGCGCTGGATGCGTGCGCCCATCGCCGCAGCATTGGCCAGCAGGCCGTCCTCCTCCATGATGCGCAGGGTCTCGATGCCGGCACGCATGGCCAGCGGGTTGCCGCCGAAGGTGGTGCCGTGGTTGCCGGGTTGCAGCACATCGCTGGCGCGCGGCCCGGCGACGATGGCGCCCACCGGCACGCCCGAGCCCAGGCCCTTGGCCAGCGGCATCACGTCGGGCTGGATGCCAGCCCATTGGTGGGCAAACCACTTGCCGGTGCGCCCCAGCCCGCACTGCACCTCGTCGAGCATCAGCAACCAGTTGTGCTCGTCGCAGATCTGGCGCAGACCGCGCAGGGTCTCGATCCGGGTCGGGTTGATGCCGCCTTCGCCCTGGATCGTCTCCAGGAACACCGCCACCACGTTGGGGTTGCTGCGGGCGACTTCGCGGACCGCGTCCAGGTCGTTCAGCGGCAGGCGCACAAAGCCGTCGAGCATCGGGCCGAATCCGGCCTGCAGCTTGAGGTTGGCGGTGGCCGACAAGGTGGCGATCGAGCGGCCATGGAAGGCCTTGTCGTAGACGATGATCTCGGGCCTGGCGATGCCCCTGTCATGGCCGAACTTGCGCGCGATCTTGATTGCGCCCTCGTTGGCCTCCAGCCCGGTCGAGCAGAAAAACACCTTGTCCAGCCCCGACAGCTCGCACAGCTTGGCGGCCAGCGCCTCCTGCAGCGGCGCGGCGTAGTAGTTGCAGGTGTGGATCAGCTTGGCAACCTGGTCCTGCAACGCCGGCACCAGCTTGGGGTGGGCGTGGCCGAGTGTGTTGACGGCAATCCCGGCCAGCCCATCCAAATAGCGTCGGCCATCGGTATCCCAGACGCGGCAGCCTCGGCCATGCGACAGCGCAAAAGGCAGTCGGCCGTAGGTGTTCATCACGTGGGATGTCATCGAAGTGCTCCGGGGTTGGGGCGGTCGGGGAAGTGGCGTTGAATGAAAAAAGCCCGCGCTTGCCACCGGGGCAGGGGCGGACCGGGACGGCGATTCTAAAGGTCCGCTTGGCGCTGCCGAAATCACGGGATTGCGGCGGCCAGGAGGCGTTTGATGCAGGTCCAATGGCAGGTGGCCCCGGCCAATGTTGCAGCACAGCATCTGTTCGCTGCGGTCGACCCGACAGCGCAGTCGCAGCCACCGGTGCGCCGCAGCCCGCGGACGCTGGCATGGTCCGAACTGTCCAGCCCGCGACCGGCCGGCGCAGCGCCTCGCGTCTTCCTCGTTCAAGGCCTGACCAGCGCCGGCCGGCCGTTTCGTCCCAGCGACTGGGCCGAGCGCCTGGCTGGCGCGCTGTCGAGCTTTCGGCCGCCGGGTGGCGGCATCGGCGCCCACATCGGCTACTCGCCATACTGTGTGCCGCAGTTGTTCGACGACATCAAGTGCGTGGTCGTCAACGAAGCCCTGCGCCACCTGGAGCCGATGGCCTGGGACTTCGCCATCAACTTTGCCCGCGACAACGATTTGCAGGTGGTTGAGGCGGGCCTGAGGTGAGGGCCGGCCGGCAGAGCAGGCGCGGGACTGCGAACCGCCCGTTGATCTGAACCGCCGCTGCGATTTCCGGCTCGCCAGGCCTGGGTCGAACCGGTGGCGGACAGACCCAGTGCGTCATGGCCCCATCAATGGCGGGCCCTGGCGGGAATGGTGCCGGTGAGAAGAGTCGAACTCCCGACCTTCGCATTACGAATGCGCTGCTCTACCAACTGAGCTACACCGGCAGGTGAACCCAAGATTGTAGCGACAGCTCGGGACTGCGGGCGTGGCGCAGCGGCGGTCGGCGCGGAATCTGACCACCGGGACGTTCTTGACGGTTGCCCTGGCATGCAGGCGGGCCCCCGGCGGCAAGATCGGTCATGATGGTCGGTTGCGCCAATCGCTATTGCATGCCGGGCCGGGCGGTCAGAATGTCGTTTGCTGCCAGCCTGGAACCCTGCCCAAGTGATGGACGACAACCGAGTCTTGCTGCTGACCGATGTGGTGGACAGCACCCAGTTGACCGAGCAACTGGGCGATGTGGCGGTGGCCGCGCTGTGGGCGGCGCACGACCGGATCGCGCGCGACCTGTTGCCGCTCTGGCGCGGCCGCGAGATCGACAAGACCGACGGCATGCTGCTGCTGTTCGACGACTGTCTCGACGCGCTGCGCTATGCCCTGGCCTACCAGGAGGGGCTGCTGCGCCTGTCGCCGCCGCTGCGGGCCCGGGCGGGTGTGCATGTCGGCCCGGTGCAGTTGCGCCAGAACAGCGCCGAGGACATCGCCCGTGGCGCCAAGCTGCTGGAGGTGGACGGCATCGCCAAGCCGACCGCTGCGCGGGTGATGTCGCTGGCCCAAGGTGGCCAGGTGCTGCTGTCGCCGCAGGCCGTGCAGGCGATGGGCAGCCTGGACGGCACGGGGCTGGAGAGCCGCTCCCACGGCCATTGGCAGCTCAAGGGGGTGTCGGCGCCAATCGAGGTGTTCGAGCTCAGTCTCGGCCCGTCGGCTTTGCCGCCGCCGCCGGATGCCGACAAGGCCTTTCGGGTCATCCAGGGCCACGACGGCTGGGTGCCGGCGCGCGCCGTGCCAAACAACCTGCCGCTGCAGACCAGTTCATTCGTCGGCCGCGAGCGCGAGCGTGCCGAGGTCAAGGCCCACCTGGGCGCTACCCGTCTGGTGACCTTGCTCGGCATGGGTGGCCTGGGCAAGACCCGGCTGTCGCTGCGCGTGGCCGAAGACATCTCGCACCAGTTTCCCGATGGGGTTTGGTTCATCGACCTGTCGCCGTTGCGCGATGCCAGTCTGGTGGTGGCCGAAGTGGCGCAGTCGTTGGGGCTGCGCGACGAGCCCGATCGGCCCCTGCTGCAGACCCTGTCGGCGCACCTCAAGCCACGCAGCACGCTGCTGATCCTGGACAACTGCGAGCACCTGGTTCAGGCCGCCGCCGACCTGGCCCACGCGCTGCTGCGGGCGGCGCCCAAGCTGCGCCTGCTGGCCTCCAGCCGTGAGGCCTTGCGGGTGCCCGGCGAGCTGGCCTATCCGGTGCTGCCGCTGCCGCTGCCGGACCGCCAGGCCGATTTGTCGACGCTGCAGCAGTCGACGGCGGTGCGGCTGTTCGTCGAGCGCGCCCAGGCGCACAAGCCGGGCTTTGCCTTGACCGAGGCAGACGCCGCCGGCATGGCCGAAATCGTGTCGCGGCTGGAGGGCATCCCGCTGGCGCTGGAGCTGGCGGCGGCGCGGGTGCGGGCGATGGGCCTGAACGACATCAACCTGCGGCTGCGCGACCGCTTCAAACTGCTGACGGGCGGCTCCCGGGTCTTGCAGCAGCGCCAGCAGACCCTGCGCGCGCTGGTCGACTGGTCCTACGACATGCTGGGCGCGGACGATCAAACTTGCTTGTCGCGGCTGGGCGTTTTCATGGGCGGCTTCGACCTGGCAGCGGCCGAAGCCGTGTGTGGCGTCGAGCCGCTGGACCCGTTCGACCTGCTCGACCTGCTCAGTTCGCTGGTCGAGAAGTCGCTGGTCATGGCCGACGAAATCGATGGCCAAACCCGCTACCGCATGCTCGAGACGATCCGCGAATATGCCCACGAGAAGTTGCTGGCCGCGGCCGAGCAGCCGGTCACAGCGGCGCGCCATGCGGAGCATTACTTCGCCCTGTCCAAGCAGGCCCGCACCGGACTGATGGGCGCCGACCAGGCAACCTGGGTCGCCCGGCTGGAGCGCGACCACGACAACCTGCGCGCGGCCCTGAGCCTGGCCGAATCGGGCGGCGTGGATCCGTTCATCGCGGTCAAGCTGGCCGTGAACCTGCAAGGCTTCTGGATGCTGCGTGGCTACGGCACCGAAGGCCGTGAACGCGTCGCCGCCGCCTTGGCCTTGCCGGCCATCCAGGCCAGCGACATGGCGCAGTCGCATGCGCTGTACGTGGCTGCGGCGCTGGCCGGCGGGCAGAGCGACTACGGCCGGGCTCGGCAGATGCTGGAGCAATGCCTGCGCTTGCGCCGCGGCCTGGGCCGGGATGTGGACATCGCGGCGACCCTGTCGACGCTGGCGCTGGCGCAATGGCACAGCGGCGATGTGCGCGCGGCGCAGGCCAGCGAGCAGGAGGCCATGGCCATCTTCGCCACGCTGGGCGACGCCGTGGGCATGGCCATCGGGCAGGTGCACCTGGGCCAATATGCCCTGCACCTGGGTGACTTCGCATTGGCCGAATCGCATCTGCGCGCCGGACTGGCCGCTGCCGAGCGGATCGGCCACCGCGAGATCCAGGCCGAGTGCGAGCTCAACCTCGGTGAACTGGCCCACGCGTCGGGCCAGTTCGAGATCGCCCAGGCGGCCTGGGAGCGTTCGCTGCGGATCAGCCACGACGCTGCCGACCGGCACGGCGAGGCGATGGCCTGGGCGGCGTTGGCCAAGGCCGAGCTGCAGCACGGCCGGCTCGGCACGGCGGCGGACTTGCTGGCGCGGGCCTTGCCGGCCTTCCAGGCCTATGAGATGCGCGACGAATTGCTCAGCGCGCTGGAGGATGTGGCGCGCATCGCGGCGGCCCATGCCAGGCCGGTCCTGGCGGTGCAACTGGCTGCCGCCCTGCAGTCGCAACGAGAGCGCCTGGCGTTGCTGCGCTCACCCCACGCCGACCAGCGCTGGCAGGCCTGGTTGGCGGACCAGGGCACCGCGCTCGATGCCGACGCCTGCGCCGAGGCCGAGCAGTCGGGCCAGGAGTGGCATCCCAACGAGACAGTTGCCCACGCCCGCAGCTTGCTGGACAGCTTGCGGGCAGAGGCGGCGCAGCGCCCGGGCGCTGCGCCGGGCGGCGCCGATCAGCCCCGCGCGCTCAGCGTTTGAGCCGGACGTCGGCGGGTCATGGCCAAGGCAGCCAGTGCAGTCAGCGCCAGCGCGGCGCCAGCCGGCTCGGGCACCGCGGCGGGCGCAACGTGCAGGACGGGGGCGAAATCGGCCGCATTGGCGCCCGAACACGGCTGCTGGTTTGCCGCGCCCGGAACGCAATCCGCAATCGCATAGGACAGCCGTGGCCCGTCGTAGGCGGCGGCGCCGACGATGCTGGCGCTGGGGTCGGCAAAGTCGAGCAGCAACTGCCAGCGCACTGCCAACCCAGCGATGGTCTCGTAGACGCTGCCCGGCGGCACATAGGTGGCCAGGTCCATGCCCGACGGGGTGGTGCGCAATTGTTTGAGCACGCCGTTGTCGTAGAGCAGGTCAAGCACCTTCAGGTTGCCGGCGATGCTCAGATCGAAGTCGATGTTGGCGATCGTCGCCTTGGCCGGATCGGTCGCGGCGTACAGGTCGACCACCGCAGACGACAGCGACGCAGCGCAGCCCGCGCCCGTGCCGACCACCACCAGCCCGCTGCCGGCGCCCGGGTCGCAGCCCGCAGCCACGTCACCGAGGAAGTGGCCGCGCCAGCCGAGCACGATGCCGGTGCTGGCCGAGGCGCCAAATCGGGCGTCGGCCAAGTTGAATGTCGGATCCCATGAGCCGACATAGACCACGGCCTGGACCGAGGCCGAGCCCAGCAATCCGGCCACCAGGCTGGCCGCTGCGGCGCAGCGCTTCATTGTTGAATTGAACATTCTTTTTCGTCCCTTGATAAATGGTTGAACTGGCAAACCGGGGTGCACGCTGTGGCGCAACCAAGGCCCGGCGACGGTCGGCCAACAACCCATCGAAATGGTGTGGCAAGCGATGCACAGGCCTGCTGATTTTAGCGTTTTGACCCGCCCCGCACGTCCCCCAGTCGCGGGGTGCGGAAATCCCCCGTTGCGCTCCGGCCCGGCAGCCGAGCGCGGCCGCGGCCTGGCGCTGTTGCCCAGTGGTCGGCGCGCCACGCTTGGCCGACGGTCTGGTGCGCGCGCCGCCGGCACGCCGCCAGGCAGGCCTATGGCATCATCCGCGCCCTGTTTCGGCGCCGCCAGGCGTGGCTGCCAAGGGGGCGCCACAAGGGCTGCGCCACTGCCCGGGAAGATGCTGCGTTGGACCTGAAGCTGCCGATCAAGATTCACGACGAGTTGTACGACGAGGTGATCGACGCCTCGGGTGTGCTCGACCTCGCCAGTGGCGAAATCACCAACGTGGTGTATCTCGAGCACGATCTGGAACTCGACGGATTTCCGGCCGAGCGCGAGGACTACGATTTCACCTGCGGCACGCTGTCCAACGGCAAGAAGGATGTCGAGTTCCGGATCGAGGTCGATGTCGTCGGCCGCCGCTACTCGATCACCCCGAGCGAATTGCTGGAGCTCAAGGGCCGCGCTGCCAAGCTGTTCAGTGCGCCGCCGGGCGGTCATCCGCCGCCGGAGCCGACACGCCGCAGGCGTTAAAACGTCACGCCGCAGGCGTTGAAGAACGTTACGCCGCAGGCGTTGAAGTCAGTTACGCCGTAGGCGTTGAAGTCAGTTACGCCGCAGGCGTTGAAGATCGTTACGCCGCAGGCGTTGAGAACGTTACGCCGCAGGCGTTGAGTACCGTCACGCCAAATCCCGCTCAAGGATTGCGCCGGTTGGTCGATAACCGCCGGTGACCGACACGCACTTCCCCGCTTCGCCAGCCGAGGCGCCACGCCAGTGGTGCGCGCTGTGCGGGGCGGCGGGACCGACAGCGCGCAGGCAAGACAGCCGTTGCGCCCGTTGCGCCAGCCCGTTGGCGCCGGCCTTGCTGCCGGCGCTGGCAGGCCCAGAGCGTATCGGCCCTGACCGCATCGGCGCCGGCACGCAGGGTCGTCGGGGTGCGCTGCGCCGTGACCAGCGCCATGCCGCGTTGGTGCAGATCGGTTGGCCCGCGCCAACCGAGCCGATGCGCTGGCTCGATCTGTCGCTGACCGGCTTGAGCTTTGTCTGCCACCGCGAGATTGCACCGCAGCAAACCGTGCGCGTGATCGACGCCGCGCTGGAGGCTGTCGCCGAGGTCGTGGCCTGCCGCCGCCAGGGGCCGCTGTACCTCGTCCACGCCCGCTTGCTGACGGTCTTGTTTCTGCGCGCCAGCGGCGTGTTCGTCAGCGCCAGCGCCTAGCGTCACTGACCGGCGTTGTCATGCGGCCGGGCCGTCGGCGTGGCGGCGTCTCGGCGGCTTGAGGCCAGCTTCAGGCCGCTGCTGCGACCACCGGCGCGACCACGTCCAGGGCCTTGGCCAGTTGGGCGACGGTGCGCTCGACCTGGCCCAGTTTCTCCAGCCCGAACAGGCCGAGGCGAAAGCTGCTGTAGTCGGCCGGCTCATCGCACTGCAGCGGCACACCGGCGGCAGTCTGCAGGCCCTGGCCGATGAACTTGCGGGCGTTCTGGATGTCCGGGTCGTCGGTGTAGCTGACCACCACCCCGGGCGCCTGAAAGCCAGCCGCAGCGACGCTGCGGATGCCGCGCGAGGCCAGCAGCGCCCGCACCTGGCGACCCAATGCCCACTGGGCCTGGCGCAAATGCTCGAAGCCGGCGGCCTGGGTCTCGCGCATCACCGCGCAGAGCTGCGTCAGCGCGTCGGTTGGCAGGGTGGTGTGGTAGGCGTGGCCACCCTTTTCGTAGGTCTCCATGATCTGCAGCCACTTCTTCAAGTCGGCGGCAAAACTGGTGCTGGTCGTGCTGTCAATGCGCTGCCGGGCCAGCGGGCTGAGCATCACCAGGGCGCAGCAGGGCGGACCGCTCCAGCCCTTTTGCGGCGCGCTGATCAGCACGTCGACGCCGCAGGCCGTCATGTCCACCCAGACCGCGCCCGAGGCGATGCAGTCGAGCACCAGCAGGCCGCCGACGGCATGTACCGCGTCGGCCACGGCGCGCAGGTAGTCGTCGGGCAGGATCATGCCGCTGGCGGTCTCGACATGCGGCGCAAACACGACCGCCGGGCGCTCCTTGGCGATGGTCGCGACGACCTCCGCCAGCGGCGCTGGCGCCCAGGCGGCCTGGCGCTCGGCGCTGATCCGCCGGGCCTTGAGCACGGTCGCCGAACGCGCTATCGCACCCATCTCCAGGATCTGCGTCCAGCGGTAGCTGAACCAGCCGTTGCGCAGCACCAGCACGTTCTGGCCGGTGGCGAATTGGCGCGCCACCGCCTCCATGCCGAAGCTGCCGCTGCCCGGCACAACGATCGCCGAGTGGGCGTTGTAGGCGGCCTTGAGCATGGCCGAGATGTCGCGCATCACGCCCTGGAACTTGGCCGACATGTGGTTGAGCGCACGGTCGGTGTAGACGACCGAAAACTCCAGCAAACCATCGGGATCGACATGGGGCAGCAAACCGGGCATAGCACATCCTTCCAGGCAGGGGGCGTCGGCTGGGGCGACGGGGCGGCGAGCTTAGCACCGGCAAGGTTTTCAGGGCCGTGAAGGTCTTGGCGCTTTGGCCGTCGGCAGGCGGCCTCAGGCGCCGCTGCCTGAGGCGGTGTCACCTGCGGCGTTCGGCGGCGGCTGCCCGCCCGAAATCACGCCGCCGATGGCGCGCCGGCTTGGGTTACCGTGGCGGACATGAGCGACGCCGCCACCGCCTTGACCATCGCCAGCCAGTGGGGCGAGTCCTTTGATCGCCTGATCTGCGCCGGCCGGCCCGATCTGCCGCTGCTGTGTCTGGACAGCGCCGATCCCTGGCCGCTGCCCGAATCTGCCCAGGTGCTGCTGGCCAAGCCAGTGGCGCCGCAACTGCTGGCCCAGCCCGCGCCGGCCGGTTGGCCGTTCGGCCTGCGCTGGGTGCAACTGGTTTCGGTCGGGATGGACTTCTATCCGGGCTGGATGCTGCGCACCCCGGGCCTGCGTGTCAGCACCGCGCACGGCGCATCGTCCGAGGTGATCGCCGACTTTGCGCTGGCGCAGATCCTGCGCGTGCACCTGCGGCTGGACCAGCGGCGGATCGCGCGCGCGGCGGATTGGCGCTTCGTCAAGGCCCCCGGCCTGGCCGGCGCCGCGCTCGGGTTGCTGGGCTTTGGCGGCATCGGCCAGGCGCTGGCGCGCAAGGCGCTGGCCTTGGGGATGACGGTGTCGGCACTGCGCCGCAGCGACGCGCCGCTGGGCATGGCCGGCGTCACCCGGGCGGCCGACCTGGCCGAGTTGATGGCCAGCAGCGACCACCTGGTGCTGGTCGCGCCCGGCACCGCCCAGACCCGCCACCTGATCGACGCCGCCGCGTTGGCGCAGGCCAGGCCGGGGCTGCACATCATCAATGTCGCGCGCGGCAGCCTGGTCGATACCGACGCCCTGCGCGCCGCACTCGACCACGGCCAGGTCGGCTGGGCCTCGCTCGACGTGACCGAGCCCGAGCCCCTGCCCGAGGGCCATTGGCTCTACCACCACCCGCAGGTCTGGCTGACACCGCACACCTGCGCGATCAGCCCACAGGTGCAGCAGACCCTGGCCGCCAAGGTGCTGCGCAGCCTGGCCTTGCTGGAGGCCGGGCAGTCGCCGGAAAGCCTGATTGACCTGGCGCGGGGCTATTGAGCGCTCACCGGGCCTGCATGTTTGCAGGTCTATGGCTAAGCAGGATCCGGCTGGGTCAACAGTGTGTCGAACAATTTTTGGCGCCAGATCAAATTTCATGGCTGAAATTGCAGAACGTCTGCGAAGATCGTGTTTTCGATCAGTCAAGGATGAAAAATGCTGCTCGAATTCCGGATTCGAAACTACCGGTCAATTCGCGACGAGCAAGCGCTGAGCCTGGTGGCGTCCAGCGACAAGACGCTGGCCACTACCCACCTGGTGCCCACCGGACTGAAGTCGGCGCCGCAAGCCTTGCGCAGTGCCGTGGTCTACGGCCCCAACGCCAGCGGCAAGTCCAATCTGCTGCGCGGGCTGGAGTACCTGCGTGCCGTGGTGGCCGAGTCCGCTACCGTGATCCAGCCTGGCCAAACCTATAACCTGAAGCCCTTTCTGCTGGACCCGGCCAGCGCCCAGCAGCCCACCGAGTTCGAGCTCAGCTTCTTGTTGTCGGGCGTGCGGCACCGATACGCGTTTGCGATGACCGCTGAACGCATCGTCCGCGAATCGCTGCTGGTCTACCGCAGCAGCAAGCCCACCCAGTTGTTCAGTCGGCGGCATGTCGAGGCCGATGTGTACAGGTACGAGTTCAGCAGCCACCTCAGTGGCCCACGCAAACTGTGGCTGGACAGCACCCGTCCCAACGCCTTGTTCCTGTCGATGGCGGCCCAGCTCAACAGCGAGCAGCTCGGCCCGGTGTTCCGCTGGATCGTTCACCGCATCTGCTTCCTGCCGGCAGCGGCAGCGGCGAAGGTGTTGCCGGACTTCACCACCGCCTTGCTGGCCACTGAGGAGGGTCGTGCCGCGATCCGCGACTTTCTGTCTGCTGCCGACATCGGGATCACCGACGTCCAAGCTGAGACCCGAAAGGGCCTGCACAACCAAGTCCTGATCAGTGCCGGCGGGATGCAGCTGATTCCGCAGGAACGCGAGGGCTTGACCCCGGTCTTTGAACACCGCACACCGAAAGGTATGGCCAGGTTCGAGTTAAACGATGAATCCGAGGGCACCCAGCGGCTCTACGGCCTGATCGCGCCGGCGCTGGATTGCCTGCGCGAAGGCCGCGTGCTGGTGCTGGATGAGATCGAGTCCAGCTTGCACACCCTGCTGGTGCGGCGGCTGATCACCATGTTCCAGACACCTGAGCAGAACCGCCAAGGCGCGCAGCTCATCTTCAGCACCCACGACACCTCGTTGCTAGACCACAGCCTGTTGCGTCGCGACCAGATCTGGTTTGCCGACAAGGATGCGGATCAGGCCACGCGGCTGTACCCGCTGACCGATTTCAGCCCGCGCAAGCAAGAGTCTTTGACCCGCGGCTACCTGGCCGGCCGTTACGGCGCCGTGCCGATCCTGGGCGAGTGGCTGGGCCAGGCGGCGGCGGCGGCGAACTGACGCAATGGGCCGGGACCATCAGCCCAAAGATCGCCAGTCTGTCCGAAGCCTGCGGCGCCGCGCGGCGGTACGGCAACCCTATGAGCGGATGTTGATCGTCTGCGAAGGCGAGAAGACCGAGCCCCAGTACTTGCGCGAGATCCAGCGCCAGCACCGGCTGGCGACAGCCCATGTTCAAGTGCTGGCCTGCGCCGATGGCAGCGCGCCGATGCAGGTGGTCGAGTACGCCGCGCGCCTGTTTCACGATGGCGATCAGGCCAAACGCATTGAGGCCGGCGCCTTTGACCGCATCGCCGTGGTGTTCGACCGAGACAGCCATGCCAGCTACCACGATGCGCTGGGCAAGGCGCAAGCGCTGCACGACAGCGGGCTGAGAAACGACGAGCGGCGGCGCGTGCCGTTCTGCGTGGTGGCCTCGGTGCCTTGCTTCGAGCTGTGGCTGCTGCTGCACTTCGAGGATGTGCTGGCGCCGCTGAGCCGACAGGACGCCGTGCAACGCCTGAAGCAGCACTTGCCGGACTACCAAAAAGGCCAAGGCGGCCACTGGGCGGCCACCCAGAGCCGTTGTGGCGAGGCCACCGCGCGCACCGGGCGTTTGGCCGCCAGCACCTGCGCCGACGACGGCGATCAGCCGTTCACCGCCATGCACGACTTGGTCGCGCGCCTGCGGAGCCTGAAGGACTGATCAGGGCCGGGTATCGACCGGCACCTCGGCCAGCGCCCGCTGCACCGCCGGGCGCGACGCGACGCGGGCGCGGTGGGCCAGCAGGCGCGGGTAGGCCGCGATATCGACGCCGTCGCCCTTGAGCCAACCGCCGATGGTGTAGAGGTAGCCGTCGGCGACGCTGTACTGCTCGCCCAGCACCCAGGGGCCGGCGAGGCCGGCCTCGATCGCGGCGGCATGGGCGGCCATGTTGCCCGGCACCTTGGCGCGCATTGCGGCCTGCGCGGCGGCGTCGTCGGCCCAGCGCGCGCCGCGCCGGCGGTGGGCATGGGCGACATGCACGGTCGAGGCCAGCCAACTGTTGAAGGCCTGCAGCTTTGCCAGCGCGAACGGTTCGTCCAGCGGTGCCAGGCCGGCGGCGGGGAAGCTCTGGGCGACGAACATCAGCAGTGCCGGGGTCTCGGTCAGCAGGCCCTGTGGGGTGACCAAGGCAGGCACCCGGCCGCGCGGGTTGATCCCCAAATAGGTCGAGCCCTGCTGTTCCTGGGCGACAAAGTCCAGGTGCACGACCTCGGCATCGGCGCCGGCCTCGCGCAAGGCGATGTGGGTGGCCAGGGCGCAGGTGCCTGGGGCGGAGTACAGGGTCCAGCGGGGCATGGTGCTCAGGTCCGGTGCGGTGGTGGCTGGCGGGCAGTGTCGCACCGCGCCCAGCGCCTTGCGGCCGGCGACCAGTGGCCTGGCCGTGGGTCATGGCGATGCCAGAATCGCCTGCCCCTGTATCTCCATTTGCCCTTTGCGGCGATGCCGATGACCGATCCCGAACTTCCCATCGTCAGTTGGCACGCCCATGTCTACTTCGACGGTGCCGAGCAGCGCGCCCGCGCGGCGGCGTTGCGCGAGATGATCGCCCGGCGCTTTGCGGTGCAGCTCGGCCGCTGGCATGAGGTGCTGGTCGGGCCGCACACCCGGCCGATGTACCAGGTGGCCTTCGACGTGGCGGTGTTCGCGCGCTTTGTGCCCTGGCTGGCGCTGCACCGCGATGGCCTGGATGTGCTGGTTCACCCCAACACCCTGGCGCCGCGCGCCGACCATGTCCAGCATGCGCTGTGGCTGGGCCAGCGCCTGGCGGTCAAGCCCGAGACGCTGCCCGAGCGCATCAGCGCCGAGCAGGAGGACCCGGTGCGCGTCAACACCCAGCCCGACCTTGGCGCTGGCCAGGCGCAGCAGCCGTGACGTTTGGCTGGGCTGCCGTGGCCCTGTGCCTGGCCCTGACCGGGCTGGGGCCGGCCCGCGCCCAGCAGCCCATCGTCATCAAGTTCAGCCACGTCACTGCCCGCGACACGCCCAAGGGCCAGGCGGCGGACAGGTTCAAGCAACTCGCCGAGGAGCGCACCCAGGGCAGGGTCAGGGTCGAGGTCTATCCCAACAGCCAGCTCTACAAGGACAAGGAAGAGCTCGAGGCGCTGCAACTTGGCGCGGTGCAGATGCTGGCGCCTATCACCAGCAAGTTCGGCACGATGGGCCTGAAGGAGTTCGAGGCGCTGGACATGCCCTACCTGTTCGCCAACGAAGCGGCGCTGCACCGGGTCACCCGCGGGGCGATCGGCCAGGCCCTGCTGAAGAAGCTCGAACCCAAGGGCGTCATCGGGCTGGCGTTCTGGGACAACGGCTTCCGCGTCCTCAGCGCCAACCGGCCGCTGCATGTGCCGGCCGACGTCAAAGGCCTGAAGCTGCGCATCAACTCCTCCAAGGTTAACGATGCCATCGTCCGCGCCCTGGGCGGGCTGCCGCAGACCATCGCCTTCTCCGAGGTCTACCAGGCGCTGCAGACCGGCGTGGTCGACGGCACCGACGGCAACATCTCCAACCTCTACACCCAGAAGCAGTACGAGGTGCAGAAGCACCTGAGCCTGACCCACCACACCTACAGCGGCTATGCGGTGGTGGTCAACAAGAAGTTCTGGGATGGCCTGCCGGCCGAGATCCGCAGCACGCTTGAGGGCGCGATGAAGGACGCCAGCGCCTACAACGACGAGATCGCACAGAAGGACACCGCCGAGGCCCTGGCGGCGATCCAGGCCTCGGGCAAGACGCTGGTCCATACCCCGACGCCGGCCCAGCGGCTGCTCTGGGCCCAGGCCCTGCAGCCGGTGCAGCAAGAAATGGCCGCCCGGGTAGGGCGCGAATGGGTCGAGGCGATGCGCAAGGAAGTCGCGGCTGGCGCTGCCGAGCCGCGCTGAGCCTGGGGCTGGGCACGGCATCAACCTGGCGTTGCTGTCGCGTTGAACTCGCATTGCCGCCGCCCCACATCATTCAATGCCGCTGAAAATCCGCCGCAACTGGAACACGCCCATGACCACCGACACCCCCGACCTGGCCGCCTGGATTGGCCGAACTGAAGTCCTGCGCGACCAGATCGGCCCGACCCCGGTCGTGGCCCTGGGCGCCACGCTCGACCACCCGCTGGCCGAGGTGGCGCCGGGCACCGCCCTGCCTTGGCTCTGGCACTGGCTGTACTTTCTGCCGATGCACCC
>JANXYH010000158.1 GCA_025350145.1 Burkholderiales bacterium
AGCGAGTAGAAGTCGTTGTCGGCCTGCACCTCACGCGGTAGCTGACGCAGGCGCTCTTGCAGGTCACGCGGCGCAGTCAAGGCGATGATGCTGTCGGCATCGTGCGCCACCCACTGGCAAAGCGACTGGCCATGGTTCAGCTGGGTCAACGCGGTCTTGGCGTAGTGAAAGTCGCCGCTGAACAGCGAAGCGGGTTCGTCGATCTGCGAGGTGCTGCTGACTGGCGCAGGCTGGGGGGCGGCCGCGGCGTCGCCCGCTGTACCGCCGAAGAGCTGCATCAGGAAGTCGGCTTCGTTGTCGCCGGTGTGATTGATGACGCTCGCGGCGGCCTTGTCCAAAGTGGCTTCAACCTGTTCAGGGCTCAAGCCATCGGCCATGAAACCGGTGACCTTCTCCGCTTCCTTGTCGGGGTCGTAGACGTTCAGAAATGCCGATGGATCTCCCAGGTTGAAGTTGGCCTGCTCGTCCTTCTTCTCCAGGATTTCAAGAATGCGCATGTCGCCCTTGATGCGCGCGTTCACCGTCTCGGTGAAGAGGTAGACGATGTGCGGTTGGTGCTTCTGGCCATAGCGATCTACCCGCCCATTGCGCTGCTGGAAGACCATCAGCGACCAGGGCAAATCGAAGTGCACCAGCCGGTGGCAGAAGTAGTGCAGGTTCAGGCCTTCGCTGGCCACGTCGGAGCACAGCAGAACGCGCAGCGGATCGTCCAGGCGACCGAAGCGCTCGACCAAGTCCTGCTGCTGGGTGTCGGCCATGCCACCGTGCAAGACCTCGTGCTGGCCCTTCTTCAATTTCAAGTCGGCGCCGAGCTGCCGAGCCAGCCAGTTCAGCGTTTCGATCCGCTCGGAGAAGATCACCAGACGGTCGGAAGCTTCGTCAACCTGCCAGCCAAAATCTGCGGCCCTCAACTGGGTTAGCAGCCGCTGGTACTTGCTGAAGCTCTTGGCGCCGGGGTCATTCACCAGCGCTTGCAGTGCCGCTTGAAGCGCCTGCAGGCCAGACACCTCGGCGCGCTCATCGCCGGACTGGCCGCCAGGCTGTGCTCTTTTGGCGGACAGCAGTTGAATGCGCTTTACCGTCGACTCCAGCCCAGCGGCGGGGCTGGAAAACAAGCCTTTCTGCAGGCCTATGCGCTGAAGCTCCTGCTGCCGGCCGGCCTTGTGCTGGCCGCCCTGCGTGAAAGCCACTTCGAGCAAGGCGCGGTAGGCCGCTTCCTCCAGGGCCGACGCCGCTTGGTGCAGGCACGTTGTCTTGCGCTCCCGGAACTCGCCCGCGACCTGATCGCGTATGTCCTTCTTGAAGCGCCGAATGACCAAGCCCTTGCTGCGGAAATCCTCCGGCGTGTAGTCGTCGGGATCGGAAATCGCCGTCGGGTCCAACAGGCTCATCAGCGACGCGAAGCTGCGCGCCGAGCCGTCATGGGGTGTGGCCGACAGCAGGATCAGTGTGTCGGAACGGGTGGCCAGCAACTTGGCCAGGCGCGCACGCCGTGACAGGCCGGTCTCACCGGCCCGGGCGGCAACGTTGTGGCACTCATCGATGACGATGACATCCCACCACGCGCTTTCCAGGTAGTTGCGGTACTCCAGATTGCTCTTGAGGGTGTCGATCGAGATGATGCTGCGGTCGAAGTAGTTGAACGGGTTGTGGTTGGCCGGGATGCGGTTGCGCACCCGGGCCAGGCCGACAGAGTCCAAGCGCACCAGCGGGATCGAGAAGCGGCTCCACCACTCTTTCTGGAACTGGGTGAGCATGGCCTTCTGCGTGACCACGAGGAGGCGCTTGCCCCTGCCCCGTTGAATCAGCTCGGTGGTCAGCACGCCGGCTTCCAGCGTCTTGCCCAGGCCCACCGCGTCGGCGATGAGGATGCGCGAGCGAGGTTGCCGCAGCGCCTGCAGCGCAGGATCGAGTTGATATGGCACCCGATTCATCACACCGCGGTGGCCGAGGTGGATCTTCTCGTCGTTGGCCACATTGCGGCGGCGCAGGCTCTCCAGGTACAGCAGCGACGCGTTGAAGGTCGGGCTGGCGTCGGGCACGAGCTCGGTCTTGGCCGGATCGAGGACCTCGATGTGGTCCTCCAGGGCGGACAGGAACAGCGCGGTCGTGCCGCGCACCAAGTCTGAAACGCCGTCGCAGGTGAGCAGCCAAGCGCCGTCCATGGATGGATCAGCCCGGCGTATGAGCCACTCTTCGTCGCGGATGACCACCCGAGAGCCGGGCGCATAGGGAAGATACATGAGGCTGCCTGCGGTGGGTTCGGGGTTCTCGGCCGAGGGTGCCGCGGAACTGAACCGATCAGCGAACTGACTTGCGGCCGGTCGACAGACGCTGCTCTGGCGTGGCGATCTGGTGCCGTTCGCAGTGTTCGCGCAGCAGGTACTCGACCATGTTGCTGAGCGTTCGGTGTTCGCGCGTCGAGGCCAGGCGCAAAAGGCCTTTCAGCTCGGGCGTGACGCGAAGGTTGAGGGTTTCGGTCTTGCGGTCCATGGCGGCAGCCTCGCGGACAAAGTGTGTCGCAAATGTAACGCCGATGTATGGCGCCGATTTGCGCTCCAGATGTATGCCCCGGATGTATTCCCCAGCCGCGGCTGACAACACCTGTCAAGCAAGACCTGACCAGGCGTTGGCGCAGCCCAGGCTCAGCCCTGACTTTATGCAGCAAGTCAGCAGATTTACAGGCGTCCGTCAGGCCGGCACAGGCTGAACCGCAAGGCCCGGTTATGCGGCCCGCTGCCCAGGCCACGGCTCAGACCCAGGCCAACCCTCGCCTCAATCCAAAGTCCGCCGATAACGCAGCATCGCCAGCGCGGCGGCCGCGGCCAGAAACCCCAGCATCGGCCAGAGTTCGTCGGCCACTTCGGCAAGACCATTGCCCTTGAGCATGATGCCGCGGACGATTCGCAGGAAGTGGGTCAGCGGCAGGATCTCGCCCAACTGCTGGGCCCAGCCTGGCATGCCGCGAAACGGGAACATGAAGCCCGACAGCAGCATCGACGGCAGGAAGAAGAAGAAGGTCATCTGCATGGCCTGGAGCTGGTTGCGCGCCAGTGTGCTGAAGCAAAAGCCGACCCCCAGGTTGGCGAGCATGAAGACGCCGATCATCGCCATCAGCAGGCCCAGGCTGCCGACCATGGGCACCTCGAACAGGCCCCAGGCGGCGAGCAGGACGACGCCAAGTTGGAGATAGCCGATCAGCACGCAGGGGCCGATTTTGCCCAGCATCACCTCGATAGGCCGCAGCGGCGTGGCCAGCAGGTTCTCCAAGGTGCCGCGCTCGCGTTCGCGGGTCATCGCCAGGCCGGTCAGCATGACCATCGTCATCGTCAGGATCGTGCCTATGAGTCCGGGCACGATGTTGAGCCGCGACAGGCCTTCGGGGTTGTAGCGGCGCTGCACCCGCAGCTCGAACGGCGCCGGGCCTTGGGCCAGTGCGGCCAGCGGCCCGACCAGCTCGCGCGCCAGTGCCAGGGCGGGCAGTGCGGCCAGTGCGGCGATCGCGTTGCCCGAGGCCGCCGGGTCGGTGGCGTCCACCGAGACCAGTACCGCCGGCCGCTCGCCGCGCACCACGGCGCGCACGAACTCGGGCGGGATCACGACCATGAATTGCACCTGGCCACGCTCGACCAAATCCTGCGCCCGGGCCTGGCTGGTGGTGGTCTGAACGATCTGGAAGTAGCCGGTGTTCTGCAGCGCTGCGGCCAGGCTGCGGGCCATCGGCCCACCCTCGGCCACCACCAGCACCGTCGGCAGGCGCTTGGGGTCGGTGTTGATGGCGTAGCCGAACAACACCAGTTGCAGCACCGGCACCCCCACCGCCATCGCAAAGGTCAGCCGGTCGCGCAGCATTTGCTGCAGCTCCTTGATGAACATGGCCAGCAGCCGGCCCCACGAGAAGCCGGGCATCACGCCGCCCGGTCTGCTGTCGGGCCGGCGCTGCCCTGGGCGCTGGTGACCAGCCGCACGAAGGCATCCTCGAGGTCGCTGGCGCCAGCCGCGGCAACGATCTGGGCGGCATCACCAAACGCCAGCACCCGGCCGGCGGCGATGTAGCACAGGCTGTCGCAGCGTTGGGCCTCGTCCATGCAGTGGGTCGACACCAGCACCGTGATGCCCAGGCGGGCCTGTCGGTGGATCTCGTCCCAGAACTCGCGCCGCGCCTTCGGGTCGACGCCGGCCGTGGGCTCGTCGAGCAGCAGCAAGGCCGGGCTGTGGATCAAGCAGGCGGCCAGCGCCAGGCGCTGCTTCCAGCCGCCCGACAGGGTGCCTGCCAACTGCCAACTGCCGCTGGCGCTCGGCAAGGCCCAGGCGCCGCAAGGCGGTGTCGACTGCCGCGCGGCGCTGCGGCAAGGCCGCGCCGGATCTGCAGCATGTCCGCGTCGACCACCGCAGATCCAGCGGCTGTCCCGGGTGCAAGCGCGCGGCAGCGGCCAGACCGCGCCGCGCCTCGACCATGAACACCAGCCGGCTGCGCTGGCGGCTCGAACAGGTCACCGGCGGGCCGAACTCGAATTCGGGCGACGGGTTGATTGATCGGCAGCAACCGAAGTCAGGGTTATGCCCCTTGCCCTGACCGGCTCGGCCCACGAACATGCGGGTCACAGGGCATCGCAGCCGGGGCGGCTCTGGCGTATCGACATACGCCATAGCGCTTTGGCGCCGCGATCAGAACTGCCCTGGTTCGGCTGTGTTGCTTGCGGCACTTCAGACAACAGCCCGGCTCGGCCGGGACGAGGAGACTCTATGGTTCAGACCAATTGGCGGATCGGCGCACTCAGTGCGGCGATGCTCATGGCCGCGCTGGCTGTGACACCGGCGCAGGCCCGCGTCACCCGCATCGTCATCGACAACAGTGCCAGCGCCGGCACGATCGACGGCATTGCCTACACCGTGGTTCGCGGCCGGGCTTTTGGCGAGATCTCGGGCAGCGACAGCCACAACATGGTCATCAATGACCTCGCGTTGGGCCTGGACGCGGACGGCAAGCTGCGCTACGAGACGACCTTCACGCTGCACCGTCCGACCAGCCTGGCGCAGGCCAGCGGTTTTCTCTGGCACGACGTGCCAAACCGGGGCGGCGTGATCAATCCGACCACGGTCGGGCTTGGCAATGGCGACTTCCTGCTGGCCAGCGGCTGGCAGGCCGACAACGCCGGCGCGACCGCGATCCCGACCGTCCATTCGACCGGCACCAACCACTGGGTGGCGGTGCCGATGGCCAAGAACCCGGACGGCAGCTTGGTGACGGGCAAGGTGCTGGGGCGAATCGTCAACCGCAGTGGCGTCGCATCGCAGCCCTTGAACGTCGGTGGCAACCCGGTGCCCTACCTGCCGGCCTCGCTGGACACGAGCCTGGCCACGCTGACCTCGCACACCCACGAGACCAGCGACGGCGTGGTCACGGTCGGCAGCGTGATCCCGTCCACCGACTGGGCGTTTGCCAAGTGCGACGCCGCCACGCCGTTTCCCGGCACGCCGCAGGATCTGAGCCTGGCCAAATTGCCCGGCAGCCTGCCGGTACACATCTGCCTGCGCGGCGGCTACGACTCCAACCTGCTGTACCAGGCGGTCTACCCGGTCAAGGGCGCCTACGTGCTGGGCGCCGGCATTGCGGCGTTCCGCGATGTCGGCTCGTTCTTCAAGTACGCGCTCAAGGACGACCTGGGCACAGACAACCCGCTGGCTGGCAGGGTCGTCAAGTCGTCGATGCGCGGCTCATCGCAGTCGGGCAACTTCACCCGCCAGTTCATCTACATGGGCATGAACCAGGACGAGGCCGGCCGCAAGGTGCATGACGGCGCCTGGCCGCAGATTGCCGGCCGGCGGGTTGTCGCCAACATGCGTTGGGGCCAGCCGGACGGCGTGCTGGAGCTGTACCAAACGGGCAGCGAAGGTCCGCAGTGGTGGACGCCCTATCCCGACGTCAAGCGCGGCCTGCCCACCGGCAGCATCTTTGAGCGCTGCAACCTCAACGGCACCTGCCCGAACGTGATTGAGCATTTCGGCAGCGCCGAGGTCTACGCGCTGAAGATGACGATGGAATGGGTGGGCTCCAGCGCCAACGCCGACATCGCGTTGGCGCGCAATGTGCGCCGCTACTACATCCCCAGCACCACCCATGGCGGTGGCGCTGGCGGCTTCGTCCACCTGCCACCGGCCACGGGTGCGGGTTGCCCGGGCAACAACTACGGCACCGGCACCTTGCGCGCCAACCCCATGCCCTCGACCCAGATGGTCAGCGTGATCCGCTCGGCGATGCGCCAATGGCTGCTCAGCGGCATCCTGCCGCCGGCCAGCCGCTACCCGACCATCGTTGGCGGCAATCTGGTCGAGCCCTCGTTCATCGGCACGCATTTCCCGACCGGCGTGCCGGGGGTGGACTACAACGTCTTCAAACCCGAGAACTTCATCTTCCCGGTGTTCGACTACGACTGGGGCCCGCAATTCAATTTCAGCGATGCCACCGGTGTCGCCACCAACCTGCCGCCGGCGATCAAGCAGGTGATACCGATGAAGGTGCCACGCATCGACGCCGATGGCAACGAGATCGGCGGCGTGCCCACCGTGCTGAACATGGCGCCACTGGGCACCTATGTCGGCTGGAACAGCGCCGCCAGCGGCTTCCACAGGGGCCAGGTCTGCAACTACGTCGGCGGCTACCTGCCGTTTGCCAAGACGCTGGCCGAGCGCCTGGCCACGGGCGACTCGCGCCGCTCCTTGGTCGAGCGTTACACCAACCACGCCGGCTACGTCGCTGCGGTCATTGCCGCCGCCGACAGCGCCTTTTCCCAGGGCTACCTGCTGGCCGTTGACCGCGACGCGCTGAAGGCCGCCGCGGCCGCCAGCATCGTGCTCGCCCCTTGAACATCCGCTCAGGACATGGACATGATGAAAACTTTCGCCCTCGCCCTGGCAGCGCTGTCCTGTGCTGCCGTCACCCCCGCGCTGGCCGCTGGCTTCACTGGTAACGCCGCACCGGGCTATTTCAGCGTCGCCAACAGCGGCACGCTTGACCCGCCTGCGGCCGCCGGCAGCGCCAGCTTCAGCGCCATCGACCTGGTGATGCGGGGCGCAGACTCGCTGGGCGCAGGTTGCCTGGGGGGCATGTTCTCGGTACTCGGCCCCTGTGAGTTGAGCGTCACCCGGTCTATGCCCGGGACCTTCAATTTCGACTGGAGTTACACCAGCAATGACGGCGCTGGCCCGGCCGGCGACTGGTTCGGTGTCACGGTCGATGGCGTTCGCACCCTGCTCAGCGACCTGGGTGGCGCGGTCGCGCAAAGTGGCACCGGCGTCAGCCTGACGGCGGCGCATTCGTTCAGTTGGTTTATCAACTGCACCGATTGCACCAGCGGCAATGCGGTCGTGCAGATCACCAACTTCTCCACCGACGCCTTGCCTGAACCGGCAGGCTGGGCCCTGCTGCTGGGCGCAATCGCGGCGCTGGGCTTGACGCGGGCACGTCGGCGCTGACGCTGCACCCCAGGGGCTTGACCCGGGGGCATGGCGGCTGGGTTGAACCGGGGCATGACGGCCAGTCCGCATGCCCCGTTTTCATGGCCGGCCAGAACCCGGTGCGCTCGCGCCGGGTGGCGCGGTGGTGAGGTTCTGCGCGGTCCTTAACCCTGTTTTGGCATGCCAACCGAATAAGGCCATACCCCTTGTTCGGAGCCACACCATGCCCAATGCGTTCTCTGCCTTCCTGTCCCGCCGCGACGCCGGCCTGGGTCTGGCCATGTCCCTGCTCGCACTGTCAGGCTGCGCTGAAGAGCCTAAGGCGCTGGCGATAGCGGCCGTGACAGCTCCGCCCGCACCCGCAGCGCCGGTGGCGATGTCGATCGTCGACCGCGACAGCGGCCTGCCCTTGAGCGTGTACAACAAAGACAGCCGAGCCTACGTCGCAGGCAAGCCGGGCACGCGCTACGCGATTCGGCTGGAAAACCGCAGCGCAGGCCGGGTGTTGGTGGTGCTGTCGGTCGATGGCGTCAACGTGATTTCGGGCCAGACCGCTGCGGTAGGCCAGAGCGGCTATGTGCTGTCGCCCTGGCGCAGCTACGACATCAGCGGCTGGCGCAAGAGCGACAGCAGCGTTGCCGCGTTCGAGTTTGCGGCGCTCCAGGACTCGTATGCGGCGCTGACCGGGCGCCCGGCCAATGTCGGCGTGATCGGCGCGGCGATGTTCCTGGAGCAAGCGCCCGCGCCGCGCCCGCTGCCGCAGCCCATGCCGGCCAACCCGCCGCGCTCGCCGGACGCCCGCCTTGGCGCAGTGGGGTCGGCCCCGCAGCGGGCGGACGACCCAGCGCTGCCGGCTGGCGCCGCCGCCGACACGGCTCAGCGGACCGCGCTGGCCCGCAAAAGTACCGCCCAGATGTCCCCCCAGACGGCCGCCCAGCCGGTCGCCCAGCCAACCGCCGAAATGCAGCGCGCGCCCAGCAGCGAGCGACTGGGCACGGCCTACGGCCAGCATGAATGGTCGGCGTCAAGCCGCACCAGCTTCGAGCGCCTGAGCAGCAGCCCGCAGGCTCAGCTTGAGATCGTCTACGACAGTTGGGCAAACCTGGTGGCCGCGGGCGTGATCGCTGCGCCGACGGCGGCAGCGCAGGCCAGGGCCTTTCCTGGTGATGCCGGGCGGGGCTTCGTTCCAGAACCACCGCGGCGCTGAAGCCGGGCGAATTCCAGCGCGATGGCCGGGCCGCCGCTCCTAAGATCGGTGGCGATGACCACCGAGCAGCCCGGCGATGACGGCCTCAGTCCCGGCAGTGGGCAAATCGGCGCCGACCAGGCCATCGACGTTGACAGCGACGCCGACCTGCTGCGCCACCACGCCGCCGGTCAGGCCGCCGCCTTTGGCCAGCTCTACGACCGCCACGACCGGCGCTGCCTCGATTTCATCCGCCGCATGCTGGGCTCGGCCGACGATGCCAGCGCCGAAGACCTGCACCAGGAGGTCTGGATTGCGGTGGCCAGACAGGCGGCCAGCTTCGATCCTCACAAGGCGCGCTTCGTGACCTGGCTGTTCACCATCGCCCGCCACAAGCTGGTGGACCACCTGCGCCACCGCGCCGGGCCGGTGGTGCTGGCCGCCGACCTGGGCGAACCAGGCGAGGCCCTGCTGGCGTCCCACCCCGCAGCGGCCAATCTCGGACCCGAGGCGATTGCCAACAACCGCCAACTGGCCGCAGCGCTGCTGCTGCAGGTGCAGGCGCTGCCGCTGGTGCAGCGTGAGACCTTTGTGCTGTTCGCCCAGCATGGCCTGGGCCTGGACGAAGTGGCCGCCGTGACCCAGGTCGGGTTGGAGACCGCCAAGAGCCGGCTGCGCTATGCCCGCAGCGCCCTGCGCCTGGGCCTGGCGCAATGGAGTGATGCCCATGCCTGAGCCGACCGGAGCCGAGCCTGTGGACCCAGACGACGACAGCCTGGACCGGGCGTTCCGCGCAGCGCTGGCCGAGTCGCCCGAGCGCGACGCGCCTGAGCACGCGCGGCGCCGCCGCGAGACGGTGTTGGCTGCGGCGCTGGCGGCCGTGCCGGTCGCGGCAGAAGCAGCGCCCCAGCCGGTGAAGGCCGCCAACGACCCGCGCTGGCAGGCCTCGGCCGCCGCCTGGCGTGGGCTTGCGGCGGCCTGCGTCCTGGTCGCCAGTTCGCTGGTCGTGACACGCTTGCTCGATAAGGCGCCGGCCAGCCGGGGTTCGATTCGCCGACGCTGGCGGCAGCATCGCCCGCATCTTCTCCTTCGCCAGCGCCGCCAGCACCGCCACCGCCTGCCCGCACCGAGCTACAGGCAAGTCGGATGCAGGACCTGCCGGCCCAGCGCCGTGCGGGTGCGCACCCGGCCGCGCCCTCGTCGCCTGCGCGCCCTGCCGGGTCTGCGCCAGTCGGCAGCGCGGCCGCAACCGCGCCGCCGCCTGAGGCCAGCACCACCCTGCCAGCCGCGCCCCAGGCCGCCGCCGAGTCCACACGCCCGGCAGCCGGGCTGAGCGGCACGCCGCAGCCAGCCGACACCGCCACCACGGAGGCCGGTCTGCCGGCCGAGCGAAGCTTGCGTGACAACGCGGCCGCAGCACGGCAGCGGGCGGATGGGTTGGCGCTGACGCACAACAAGGCAGCCGAGGCAGCAGATACACCACGGCAAGCCGCGTTGGCCAAGGCGCTCACCGGCCGGCCCCGGCCTGTACCGGGCAATAGCCTGCTGGCCGCCGTGGTCCGCGGCGACATCGAATCGGCCCGGCAGTGGCTGGCCGCTGCCGGGCCGGATGCCGGCCAGGACGGCGATGGCCGCAGCGCCCTGGCGCTGGCGGTGCTGCGCGCGGACCTGGCCATGGTCCGCTTGCTGCTGGCACACGGCGCCGACCGCCTGGCGCGCGACCGCTTTGGCCAGACACCTCAGGGCTACGCCGCCGCACAGGCCGACCCGGCCTTGCGCACCGCCTTTGACCTGCCCTAGCCGCGCGACGCCAGCGATCGGCTCTGCGGCAACCGATCAAGAATGTTCTTGTAGCGAATCAAACAACTGTGTAATATTCGCTACATGATCGATTCCACTGCGCCGCCATGGTGGCTGCTGGTCGTCTCACTGCCGACCCAAAGCGCGACCGCGCGGATGCGGATCTGGCGCGCGCTCAAGGCCAAGGGCTGCGCGGCTTTGCGTGACGGTGCCTACCTGCTGCCAGAACGCGCCGGGCACGAAGCGCTGTTGCAAGACCTGGCCGAGCAATGCCAGCGCGAAGGCGGCAGTGCCTGGTTGCTGGCGGTACAGATGCGGTCCGACGACGCAACGCCGGCCTGGCGCGCCCTGTTCGACCGCAGCCCGGACTACGCCAAGCTGCGCAGCACCTGGAAGCTGACCAAGCGCGCGCTGGCGGCCAAGCCCATGCCCGAATTGCTGCGGCTGCAGCGCCGGCTGCAGCGCGAGTTCGAGGGATTGCGCTCGATCGACTTTTTCCCCACCGAGGCCAGCCTTGAGGCCGAGGCGGCTTGGGTCGACCTGGGCCAGCGCTTTGCCCGGCTGCTGGCGCCCGACGAGCCGCAGTCGACCGACAGCGGCATCGCCAGGCTCGACATCGCCGACTACCAGGGCCGGCTCTGGGCCACCCGACGCCGGCTGTGGGTGGACCGGGTCGCCAGCGCATGGTTGATCCGCCGCTTCATTGACCGCAGCGCCCGGTTCCACTGGTTGGCCGAGCCCGCCGACTGCCCGCAAGAGGCACTCGGCTTCGACTTCGATGGCGCCCACTTCAGCCACGTCGGCGACCGGGTCAGCTTTCAGACCCTGCTGGCCAGCTTCGACCTGGAGCAAGACGCCGCCTTGCTGCGGCTGGGCGCCTTGGTCCACCAGCTCGACATCGGCGGCGAGCCGGTGGCCGAAGCCAGCGGCTTCGAGGCGGTGATGTCCGGCGCACGCCTGCGGCTGGGCGACGACGACGACACCTTGCTGGACGAAATCGGCCGGCTGCTCGATTCGCTTTATGCCCACTTCGGCCAGCAAGCCACGCAGGCCGCGCTGGCCAACCCGCAATCTGTTTGACCACCGGAGCCCGTGATGGAAATGCAATGCCACCCGCTTGGCCTGGACCCTGGCCGCCTCAGCGGGCTGTCCGAGCGACTGATCCGCAGCCACCACACCAACAACTATGGCGCTGCGGTCAAGCGGCTGAACGCGATCCGCAGGCAGCTCAGCGACCTCGACTGGGCCGCAGCGCCAGCCTTCGTCATCAACGGCCTGAAGCGCGAGGAACTGATCGCCGCCAACTCGGCCAGCCTGCACGAGCTTTATTTCGACGCCCTGGGCGGCGACGGCGTGCTGCCGCCCTGCGGGCTGGAGATCGGTCTGCAGCGTGACTTCGGCTCGGTGCAGCGCTGGCGCAGCGAGTTCTGCGCGCTGGCCAAGGCGATGGGCGGCGGTTCGGGCTGGGCGGCGCTGTCATGGTCGTGGCGCGAGGCGCGGCTGCTCAACCACTGGGCGGCCGACCACAGCCAATGGCTGGCGGGCGCGACGCCCTTGCTGGTGCTGGACATGTACGAGCATGCCTACCACCTCGACTTTGGCGCCCAGGCTGCGGCCTATGTCGAGGCCTTCATGCCCAACCTCGATTGGCCGAAGGTGCAGCTTCGCTACCGCGCTGCGGTGACGGCGGACAGTGCCGACCTGGGTCTGGCGCCGGCCGCAGCGCCAACCAGCGGCCGACGGCTGATCGATGTGCGCCACCGCGATGACTTCGCCGCCGGCCAAGACATGGCCGAAGCTGCCACCTGGCATGACCCCGCCCGTCTCGCCGAGTGGAGCCCGTCGCTGGACCCGGCCCAGCCCCTGCTGCTGTACTGCGTCAAGGGCATGGACATTTGCCGCAGCGCCGCCCTGGCCCTGCGCTTGCGCGGCCTGGACGCCCGCTTTGTCAGCGGCGGCATCGATGCCTGGCGCGGCGCCGGTTTGCCGCTGCAGGCCAAACCCGAAGGCCCGCACCATGCGCCCCGCTGAATCGCCCCGCGTTGCCCTGCTCTACCCCGGTGACCGGGCGATGCGCGACCGCGCCGATCCGGCCGAGAGCCGCTTTTCCGCGCTGTTCCAGGCCCTGGCAGGCGCCGGCATCGCCGCCGAGCCGGCCGTCTACCACGACGACTTTGCCGACGAAGTCCAGGCGCAACTGCGCCAGGCGCGGCTGGTGCTGGTCTGGTGCAACCCCATCGAAGGCGGGCGGCGCCGCGACCGGCTCGACACGCTGCTGCGCCGGCTGGCCGAGGCCGGGGTGACGGTCAGCGCCCACCCCGAGACCATCCTCAAGCTGGGCACCAAGGACGTGCTGCTGCAGACCCGCAATCTGCCGTTCGGCAGCGACGTGCAGCGCATCGACAGCCTGAGCCAATTGCGCGCCGAACTGCCGCTGCGCCTGCGCAGCGGTGCGCGGGTGCTCAAGCAACACCGCGGCCACAGCGGCATCGGCGTCTGGCGGGTTGAGCTTGCCAGTCAGGCCGAGGCCGAGGCCGGCGCCATGGCACTGAATGTCCAGCATGCCCAACGCGGCTGCGAACCCGAACTCCTGAGCCTGGACCTGCTGCTGGCGCGGCTGGCGCCCTACTTCGAGCCGGCCAACGGCGGCCACCTGGTCGACCAGGCCTGGCAGCCGCGCCTGAGCGAAGGCATGGTCCGCGCCTACCTGGTCGGCGACCGGGTCGCCGGGTTCGGCCACCAGGCGGTCAACGCCCTGTGCCAGGCCGTGCCGGGCCAGGCGCCACCCCAGCCCGGCCCCAGGCTGTACCACGGGCCCGACCTGGTCGGGTTCCAGGGCCTGCGCCGGCAGCTTGAATCGGGCTGGATTGCGCAACTGTGCAGCGCGGTTGGCCTGAGCCAGGCGCAATTGCCGCTGCTCTGGGACTGCGACTTCATGCTCGGTCAGACCAGCGCGGCTGAGCCCGAGCGCCATGTGCTGTGCGAGATCAACGTCAGCAGCGTCTCGCCGTTTCCGCCCTCGGCGATCGGACCCTTGGTCGAGGCGGTGCAGGCCTGCCTGCGTGGCGGCCACCAGCGGCCCTGAAGGCGACGCCACGGGCCGGGCCAGCGGCCCTTGAACCGACCGGGCCAGCGGCCCTTCAATCGCCCATCACTACCCCCTCGCGGCGCGGGTCGGCGCCACCGAACCAGCCGTCGGGGCGGCGTTGGATCGCTTGCAGGCCGCTGCTCAGGTCGGTCTCGACCACCTGGTGCCCGAGCTCGCGCAGCGACTGCAGCGAGGCGGCCGGAAAGCGCCCCTGCTCCAGCAGCAGCGGCCCGCCCAGGTTGGCGAAATTCGGCAGATCGATCGCCCGCTGCACGTCCAGGCCCCAGGCCAGGCTGGCGATCAAGGTCTTGGCGGTGAAATGGATGATGACCGGCCCGCCGGGCGAGCCGGCGGTCAGCACCAGTTGGCCATCGCGGCGGTCAAACACCAGCGTCGGCGTCATCGACGAGCGTGGCCGCTTGCCCGGCTGGACCCGGTTGGCGACCGGCCGGCCATGGGCGTCGGCAGGGTCGAGCGCGAAGTCGGTCAACTGGTTGTTGAGCAAGAAGCCGCCGCGCAGGCCGCTGCCGCCGTCGCTGAGGATGCGGGCGCCGAAGCCTGACTCGATCGTCGTGGTCATCGCCAGGGCATGGCCATGGCCGTCGACCACGCTGATGTGGCTGGTGCCATGCTCGGCCTGCTCGGGCTGCGATGCCCAGGCCAGGGGCAGGCCCGCCGGCCGGCCCGGTGCCACCGCCGGCCCCGCGCTGCGCGGGCCAATCAGCGTCGCCCGCTGGCGCAGGTAGGCCGGATCGAGCAGGCTGTCCCAGCGGCCGGCCGGCGCAGCCACGAAATCGGGGTCGGCGATGTACTGGGCGCGGTCGGCAAAGGCCAGCCGCGAGGCCTCCGTGTAGCGGTGCAGCCAGGCCACGCCGGGCACACCGTCGCGCAGCGCCGGCCCGGCCGGCGGCGCGGCATCGACCAGCGCCAGGATCTGCATCATCGTCAAATGGCCCGACGACGGCGGCGGCATGCCGCAGACCCGCCAGTGCGTGCCCCAGTCGGTGCACAGCGGCTGGCGCTGCTTGGGCGCATAGCCGGCCAGGTCGGCCAGGCTGAGGCGGCCCGGGTTGGCGGCATGGCCACGCACCCGGCTGACGATGTCGGCGGCAACCGCGCCGCTGTGCAGGGCCTGGCTGCCATGCTCGGCCAGCGCCCGCAGTACCACCGCCAAGGCCGGGTTGCGCAGGGTCTGGCCGACCGGCCGGGGCGAGCCGTCGGCTGCGTAGAAGTACGCCAGCGCACCGCGGTCGCGCTGGAGTGCCGTCTCCACTGCCAGCAGGCCGTGCAGCCTGGGGCTGATCACAAAGCCTTGCTCGGCCAAGGCAATCGCCGGCTGGAACAGGCTGGCCCAGGGCAGCTTGCCGTGTTGCCGGTGGGCCATCTCCAGCATCCGCACCACCCCTGGCACGCCGACCGAGCGGCCGCCGACCACCGCCGCGCGCAGCGCCATAGGCCGGCCGTCGGCCTGCAGGAACAGCCGCTCGTCGGCCTCGGCGGGCGCGGTCTCGCGGCCGTCGAAGGCCTGCACCTGCTGGCCGTCCCAGTGCATCAAGAAAGCGCCGCCGCCGATCCCGCTGGACTGCGGCTCGACCAGGGTCAGCACCATCTGCACGGCGATCGCCGCGTCGAGCGCGCTGCCGCCGCTGCGCAGCATCTGCAAACCGGCCGCAGTGGCCAGCGGATTGGCCGCCGCCACCGCGTAATGCCGCGTCGCCCAGCCGGGCTTGGCGCTCAGGCCGGTGGCGGCCTCAGGCTGCTGCGCTGGCTCTGGCTGGCCCGCCTCTTGGACCGGTGCCGCACAGGCGACCAGCAGTGCGAGCCCACCGCCCCAGGCCGAGCGCTGCAGCCGCAACACGGCCCGGGCTCAGTGCAGCGGCACGCCGGTCTTGGCCTGCAACTCGTCCAGGGTTACGCCGGGTGCGAGTTCGACCACCTTGAGCCCCTGCGGCGTCACGTCCAGCACCGCCAGGTCGGTGATGATGCGGTCGATCACGCCTATGCCGGTCAACGGCAGGGTGCACTGCGGCAGGATCTTCAGGTCGAAGCTGCCGTCCTTTTTCTTGGCGACATGCTCCATCAGCACCAGCACCCGGGCCACGCCGGCGACCAAGTCCATCGCCCCGCCCATGCCCTTGACCATCTTGCCCGGGATCATCCAGTTGGCGATGTCGCCGCTGGCCGTGACCTGCATCGCACCAAGGATCGACAGGTTGATCTTGCCGCCGCGAATCATCGCGAAGCTGTCGTGGCTGCCGAAGATGCTCGAACCGGGAATGGTGGTGACGGTCTGCTTGCCAGCGTTGATCAGGTCGGGGTCGACCTCGTCCTCGGTCGGGAACGGGCCGATCCCGAGCATGCCGTTTTCGCTTTGCAGCCAGACCTCGATGGCCGGGTCGACGAAATTTGCAACCAAGGTCGGCAAACCGATGCCGAGGTTGACGTAAAAGCCGTCCTGAAGTTCTTTGGCAGCGCGTGCGGCCATTTGGTCGTGGGTCCAGGCCATGTCAGGCGCTCGCTTTCTCAGACTTTTCCGAAATGGTTCGCTTCTCGATCCGCTTTTGCGGCGTGGCATTCACCACGATGCGGTGCACATACACCCCCGGCAAATGCACGGCGTCAGGATCAAAGGTGCCGGTGGCGACGATTTCCTCGACCTCCACCACCGTGATCTTGCCGGCCATTGCCACCGCCGGGTTGAAGTTGCGCGCGGTCCGCCGGAACACCAGGTTGCCGCTGCGGTCGGCCTTCCAGGCCTTGACCAAAGAGACATCGGGCACCAGCGCCCGCTCCATGACGTAGGTGTGGCCGTCGAACTCGCGCGTCTCCTTGCCCTCGGCGACGAGCGTGCCGACACCGGTTCGGGTATAGAACGCGGGGATACCGGCACCGCCCGCCCGCAGTTTCTCGGCGAGCGTGCCCTGCGGCGTGAATTCCAGCGCCAGCTCACCCGCCAGGTATTGCCGCTCGAACTCTTTGTTCTCACCCACATAACTCGCGATCATTTTCGTGATCTGCCGGGTCTGGAGCAGTTTGCCGAGGCCGAAATCATCGACCCCGGCGTTGTTGGAAATCGCCGTCAGATTCTTCGCGCCGCTGTCGCAAAGGGCATCGATCAGCGCCTCGGGTATGCCGCACAGGCCGAAGCCGCCAACCGCCAGCAATTGGCCGTCGTGGACGATGCCAGCCAAGGCAGCGGCGGCTGTGGGGTAGATCTTGTTCATTGCAAAAGGGCTCCAGATCGAGGCCGACAACCGGCCGACAGCCGCAAGTGTGTCTCAAGCGCCACCGACTGGCGCTGCCGCAGGTTGGCGGCGGTGGCTCAGGCGCGCTTGCGCGCACTCACCACGCCGGTGTCCACCCCCGCCCAATGCAGGCCGCCGAAGATGCGTGCATGCTCGATCTTGACGCAGCGGTTCATCACGCTGTCCAGGCCGGCCGCTGCGGCCCGGGCATCGGCCTCGGCATTGAGCACACCGATCTGCTGCCACAGGCACCTGGCGCCGATGGCGATGGCCGAGGCCGCGATGTCGGGCACGTCTTCGCTGCGGCGGAACACGTCGACCATGTCGACAGGCCCGGTGATGTCCTCTAGCCTGGCCACACAGGTCACGCCCAGCACATTCTGGCCGGCGTAGCGCGGGTTGACCGGCTGGATGGTGTAGCCCTTGCCCTGCATGTATTTGGCGGCAAAGTAGCTCGGCCGGTGCCATTCGGCCGAGAGTCCGACCACGGCAATGCGTCGGGTTTGGCTGAGGATGCGGCGCAGGCTGGAGATGTCGTCGGTGGCCATGGCGGTGGGCGGCGACCGGGGCCGCAGCAAAGGCCCCGATGCTAGACTGCCGCGCATGTCAGGAGAGCGTTGTGTCGGCAGTCGCCGCCACAGCCGCCGACGGCGCAGAAGGATGTCCATCCTTTCAAACGCTCAGGCACCAGGGACTGGCAAGGCGCCCGCAGCCACGGGCGTTCCTCACTGGAGAGAGGCGGGGCGGTGGCCGGCCAGCAGGCCAGCGACGAGCCCGCCCACCGAAGGGGCAAGCGTCGGCGGAGTCACCCTCCCTTGGCGCCAATCTCTCAGGTAAAGCGGACAGCGAGGGCAAGGCCGCCACCCCCGACGGTGGTGGCTGGGATGCCCCGTCTTCGATTGCCCTGGAGTCCTGCGCCATGTCAGCCGCTTCGCCCGCCCCGCTGTCGACCACCCCGTTGCACGCCCTGCACGCCGAACTCGGCGCACGCATGGTCGGCTTTGCCGGCTATGACATGCCCGTCAGCTACCCCGGCGGGATCATCGCCGAGCACCGCCAGTGCCGCGCGTCGGCGGCGCTGTTCGATGTCTCGCACATGGGCCAGGTGCTGCTCTCGGGCGCGGACGCCGGCGCGGCGCTGGAGACGCTGCTGCCGCAGGACATGGTTGACCTGCCGCTGGGCCAGCAGCGCTACGCCTATTTCACCAATCCCCAGGGCGGCATCCTCGACGACTTGATGGTCACGCGCCGCGCCGCCGACCAATGGCTGCTGGTCGTCAACGCCGGCTGCAAGGCCGCCGATACCTCCCACCTGATTGCGCAGATCGGCCACCGCTGCCAGGTCAGGGCCCTGCCGGAACGCGCCCTGCTGGCGCTGCAGGGCCCGCAGGCGGCGACCGCACTGGCGCGCCTGGCGCCGGCCACCAGCGGCCTGCGTTTCATGGCCGCCGCCGACTTTCGCCTGGCCGGCGTCGACTGTGTCGTCAGCCGATCAGGCTACACCGGCGAAGACGGTTTCGAGATTTCGCTGCCGGCCGAGGCGGCGGTCGGGCTGGCCCATGTCCTGCTCGGCGAACCCGAGGTCAAGCCGGCCGGCCTGGGCGCCCGCGACACCCTGCGGCTGGAGGCCGGGCTGTGCCTTTACGGCCACGACATCGACACCCGTACCACACCGATCGAGGCCGGCCTGGGCTGGGCGATCCAGAAGGTGCGCCGCCCCGGCGGCGCCCGGGCTGGCGGCTACCCCGGCGCCGGCGTGATCGAGGGACAAATGGCCCGCGGCACAGCGGTCAAGCGGGTCGGCCTGGTCGGCTTGGAGCGGGTACCGGTGCGCGAGGGCCAAGCCATCGTCGATGCCCACGGTCACAGCCTCGGCCGGGTCACCAGCGGCACGCTCGGGCCGACCGTCAACGCCCCGATCGCGATGGCCTACCTGGCGGCCAACCATGGCCAGGTCAACGCCGAGGTCTACGCCCTGGTGCGCGGCAAATCGCAGCCGATGCGGGTCCGCAGCATGCCCTTTGCGCCGCACCGCTACGCCCGGTGATGCTGCCCCAGCCGCCCCAGCCGCCCCAACCGCCCCAACCGCTACGCCCCAACCCCTGACCGGAGAGCAACGCCCATGACGACCATGTTCACCCCCGACCACGAGTGGATCAACATCGAGGACCACAAGGCCGCCGTGGTCGGCATCACCCTGCACGCCCAGGACGCGCTCGGCGATGTGGTGTTCGTCGAACTGCCCGAGGTCGGCCGGAGCTACCAGCGCGGCGATGTCGCCGGGGTGGTCGAGTCGGTCAAGGCGGCGGCTGACCTGTACATGCCGGTCGACGGTGAGGTGGTCGAGGTCAACGCGGCCCTGCGCGACGATCCCGGGCTGGCCAACCGCGACCCGATGGGCAATGGCTGGTTCTTCAAAGTCCATGTCACCAACATGGCGCAGTTCGACGCGCTGATGGACCCGCCGGGCTACGACGCGCTGCTCAAGACGCTGTGAGCCGGCGCTGCCAGCGCCCTGCCACTGCCCACGCCCACCCGTACTGACCTGCCACCACCGCGCGTGGTGCTGACCGCCGCCATGTCCGAACTTGCCTTCCCCAGCCTGCACGCCCTGGAAAACCCCAGCGAATTCGTGGCCCGCCACATCGGCCCCGACGCCGCCGAGCAGGCGCGGATGCTGGCCGTGGTGGCGCCCGGCCAGCCCGGCTTCACGCGCCAGGATTTGATCGATGCGGTGGTGCCGCGCGACATCGCCCGGCGCAGCGCGATGGACTTGCCGCCGGCCGCAACCGAGGCCCAGGCGCTGGAAGAATTGCGTGCCATCGCCAGCCGCAACCGGGTGCTCAAGAGCTTCATTGGCCAGGGTTATCACGCCTGCCACACCCCCGCCGTGATCCTGCGCAACATCCTCGAGAACCCGGCCTGGTACACCGCCTACACGCCCTACCAGGCGGAGATCTCGCAGGGCCGGATGGAGGCGCTGGTCAACTTCCAGACCCTGGTCTGCGACCTGACCGGCATGCCCATCGCCAACGCCTCGATGCTCGACGAGGCCACCGCCGCCGCCGAGGCCATGACGCTGGCCAAGCGCTGCGTCAAGAGCAAGTCCAACACCGTGATCGTCGCCGGCGACTGCCACCCGCAGACGATCGAGGTGGTCCAGACCCGCGCGGCGCCGCTGGGCTTGACGGTGCTGGTCGGCTATGCGCCAGCGCTGTTGGCCGAGCATGACTGCTTTGCGCTCATTGCCCAGTACCCCAGCACGACCGGCTTGATCCATGATTTGGCGCCGATTGCCGAGCAACTGCATGCCCGGCAGGCGGCACTGATCGTTGCCACCGACCTGCTGGCCCTGACGCTGCTGCGCGCGCCGGGCGAGTTCGGCGCCGACATCGTGGTCGGCAACAGCCAGCGCTTGGGCGTGCCCATGGGCGGCGGCGGGCCGCATGCCGCCTTCCTGGCCTGCCGCGACGAATTCAAACGGGCGATGCCTGGGCGGCTGGTCGGCGTCAGTGTCGATGCCCATGGCCAGCCGGCCTACCGCCTTGCGCTGCAGACCCGCGAGCAGCACATCCGGCGCGAGAAGGCGACCTCGAACATCTGCACCGCCCAGGTGCTGCTGGCGGTGATCGCCAGCATGTTCGCCGTCTACCACGGGCCGCAGGGCCTGACCCGGATCGCCCAGCGGCTGGCCGCCTACACCGCGATCCTGGCACGCGGGCTGCGGCAGATGGGTGCCAGGGTACTGACCACACAGGCCTTCGACACGCTGACCGTGGCCTGTGCCGACGCCCGGGCCGCCGACGCCGTGATCGCCCGTGCCGAGGCCGGCGGCGCCAACCTGCGCCGGGTCGCGCCCGACCTGGTCGGGGTGGCGCTGGACGAGACCACGCTGCGCAGCGACATCGCCGCGATCTGGGGCTGGTTCGCCGAACCCGGCCAGGCACTGCCCGATCTGGCCACACTGGCCACCGACACCGAGCCGCTGATCCCCGCCGGACTGCGCCGCCGCACGCCGTTCCTGAGCCACCCGGTGTTCAACCGGCACCACAGCGAGACCGAGATGCTGCGCTACATCCGCAGCCTCTCGGACAAGGATCTGGCGCTGGACCGCAGCATGATTCCGCTCGGTTCGTGCACCATGAAGCTCAACGCCAGCAGCGAGATGCTGCCCATCACCTGGCCCGAGTTCGGCCAGATCCACCCGTTCGCCCCGGCCGAGCAGCGCGCCGGCTACACCGCGCTCGACCAGC
>JANXYH010000161.1 GCA_025350145.1 Burkholderiales bacterium
GCGCAGGCACCTTGCGCCAATTCCCGGTTAGTGGCGCATCCATGGCCCCTATCCGCTGCGGCCACCGTCCTGTCGGTGTCGGGACTGGCTGTCCTGCTGTTGGCGGGGCGAAAACACGTTAGGCCGCCGAAGAACCACCTCCCCTTGCTGTAGCTTCATTCTGTAGCTACACTGTTGCCATGCGGTTCACATGGTCAGAGCGCAAACGCGCGATCAACCTCAAAGACCACGGCTTGGACTTCGTAGACGCACCCGCGTCTTTGAAGGAACGACCTACACCTTTGAGGATGCACGGTTCGACTATGGGGAACAACGGTTCGAGACGCTGGGCCTACTGGCTGGCATCCCGGTTTCGATAGTTCACACGGAGTCCGAAGATGAAATCCGCGTCATCTCTTTCCGCAAAGCGACCAAGCGTGAAGCAAACATCTACTTCCAGCAAGTCCAAGACTGATTGGGCTCGTCTCGCGAGCCCCGCGAAGGCTGGCGCGCCAACAGCCGAGCACCCCGAAGCCGACGTCAAACACATCGTGCGTGGCATCGTGCGTAAGGGACTGCAGCCTGCACCTTCCAAGTCGCTTGTCTCGCTGCGCGTAGATCAGGACGTGCTTGAGTGGTTCAGGTCGCAAGGTACTGGCTACCAAACCAGAATCAATGCTGTCCTTCGTGCGTTTCGAGACGCGTCGGCCTAACCCCTCGCTCAAGCCGAGCCCCAACGGCAAGCCACCGGGCCCGGTCTGTGGCGCGCTACATTCTCCACAGCCCGGGCCCGGCGTCTCGCCGTCGTCGCCCGCTTAGCTCGAACGTCAGACCGCACCAAACAGCCCCCTTGCGCATTGCGTATCCCATGTGATACAGTCGTTGCATACTCGAAGTCCGTCAAACCAGCTTGTACTCCGAGTGGTTCGCGGACCTGCGGGACAGAACAGCCAAGGTACGGATCGACATTCGTATCCGTCGCCTGTCCCTCGGAAATCCAGGCGACGTCAAGCCCGTAGGGGAAGGCGTGTCCGAGCTGCGTGTGGATCACGGCCCCGGATACCGCGTGTACTTCATCCAGAAGGCAGATATCTACATCGTCCTGCTTGCGGGCGGCGATAAGTCATCGCAAGACAAATACATCCGCAACGCGAAGGCGCTCGCTGGCGAGCTTTAGGAACATAAACATGGCCAAGACTGTCACAACACCCTGGGATCCAGCGGACCACCTCCGCACGGATGAAGACATGGCCGCCTACCTAGAGGCCGCGCTCGAAGACGCCGACCCGACCCTTGTCGCCGCAGCGCTGGGCGATATCGCGCGCGCCAAGGGAATGACGCAGGTCGCGCGAGAGGCCGGATTGGGGCGCGAGAGCCTGTACAAGGCACTCTCTCCTTCTGGCAATCCAGAGTTCGCAACTATCCTCAAAGTGGTCGCCGCTCTGGGGCTTCAACTACACGCCACGCCAGCCGGCGCAAAAGGTGTGGTCTAACTGTCAAGTCCCGCCTGAAGCAGTCGATCCAAAGCCCTCAATGCTGCGCCTACTGCACATCTATCCAATCGCTGCAATGGGATCATTTAATTCCTAAAAGCCGGAACGGACCAGATACCATTGATAATATGGTTTTGAGCTGCGCCGCGTGCAATCGCGAGAAGGCCGCAAGAAATCCCATCGAGTGGTACGAGTCCAAGAAGCTTGATCGCAAGGAGATACCTAGAATTATCATGGGCAAGCTCCTGAAAGTTGTTCTTGAGGAACACAGAAGACGAAATACGCATTTGGCGCCTGAATATCCAGAGGGCATGGGCCTGCACCTGTTCAACGTGTGCCTGGTGTTCGATCACCAATGCGCTGTTCCAACGCAGGCGGGTTGACACCCGGCCCGCGCGCTGGCCGACAATCTCTTGACCTTGCCCCACGCCCATTCGCGCATTGCAAAACCGCCGCCTGCCGCCGCCTGAGGCCGGGCTGTACGCCGACCTGAGCATCATCGTTCCGGTGCTCAACGAGGCCGCCGAGATCGCGCTGTGCCTGGAGCGCCTGGCGCCCCTGCGCCGCTGCGGGGTGCAACTGATCGTGGTCGACGGCGGCAGCAGCGACGGCACATTGGCGCTGTGCGCCGGTCGGGTCGACGGCCTGATCGCCGCAGCCCGTGGCCGTGCCAGCCAGCAGAACGCTGGCGCCCGCGCGGCCAGCGGGGCGATGCTGCTGTTCCTCCATGCCGACACCCGCTTGCCCAGCGACGCGGTCGCGCAGATGGCGGCCAGCGGCGGTGCCTGGGGCCGCTTCGATGTCGTGATCGAGGGCGCCTCGCGGCTGTTCCCGCTGATCGCGGCGCTGATGAACCTGCGCTCGCGGTGGAGCGGCATCGCCACCGGCGACCAGGCGATTTTTGTGCAGCGCGGGCTGTTCGAGGCGGTTGGCGGTTTCCCCGACCAGGCGCTGATGGAGGACATCGCGCTGTCCGCACGCCTGCGCGCCCGCGCCCGGCCGGCCTGCCTGCGGGCCAAGGTGACGACTTCGGGCCGGCGCTGGCTGCGGCATGGCGTGCTGCGCACGGTGCTGCTGATGTGGCGGCTGAGGCTGCTGTATTGGCTGGGCGTGCCGGCCGAGCGGCTGGCCGGCCTGTACCGATGAACGCCAGCCGACCCGGGCTTGGCAGCGCCACCATCGTGCTGGCCAAGGCGCCGGTGGCCGGCCAGGCCAAGACCCGGCTGATCCCGGCCTTGGGGGCCCAGGGCGCGGCCGAGTTGGCGGCGCGCCTGCTGCGCCATTGCCTGGACCAGGCGCTGGGCGCGGGGGTCGGCGCGGTCGAACTCTGCTGCGCCCCCGACCGCCACCACCCGGCCTTTGCCGCGTCGGCGCGGTTGAGCGCGCTGGCACTCACCGACCAGGGCGGCGGCGACCTGGGCGAACGCATGGCCCGGGCGATCGCGCGGCGGCTGGGCACGGCGGGCGCGGTGGTCCTGATCGGCAGCGACGTGCCGGCCCTGGACGGCGCGGTGTTGCGCCAGGCCCATGCCGCTCTGGCCGGGCACGACGCCGTGTTCGTGCCGACCTTCGACGGCGGCTATGCCCTGGTCGGGCTGCGTCAGCCGGCGCCAGCGCTGTTCGCAGACATGCCCTGGAGCACCGACCAGGTCATGGCCCTGACCCGGCAGCGCCTGGGCGCACTGGGCCTGCGCCACGCCGAGCTGCCGACGCTGGCCGACATTGACGAGCCGGCCGACCTGGTCCATGTGCCCGCCGAATGGTGGTAAGCCGCGGTTGGCTTATCGGCTTGTAAGACACTGGCCGCCGCCGCGACCGATCCGGTCGAGCCGAACCCACCACCGCCACCCTCACCTGGATAGCCATGCCACCACGACATCCCAACCGCCGCGCCGGCCTGCGCGCCCTGTCTGGCCTGGCACTGCTGGCCGGCACCTGCGGATTCGCCGCCGCCCAGGCCCAGACCGCCGCCGATTGGCCGCAGGTGCTGGCCAAGGCGCGCGGCCAGACGGTGTACTTCAACGCCTGGGCGGGTGACGAGAAGACCAATGCCTTCATCGCCTGGGCGGCGGGCGAGCTGAAAGCGCGCTACGGCGTCAGCCTCAGCCATGTCCGGCTCAAGGACACGGCCGAGGCCGTCACCCGCGTGGTCGCCGAGAAGGCCGCCGGCCGCAACAGCGACGGCACGGTCGACCTGATCTGGATCAACGGCCCGAACTTCCTGAGCATGAAGCAGCAGGGCCTGCTGTACGGGCCGGTGACGGCGGCGCTGCCCAATTTCAGCCTGGTCGACACCGTCGCCAAACGCTCCAACGTGGTCGACTTCACCACCCCGGTCGAGGGCTTTGCCGTGCCCTGGCGGCTGGCGCAGATCGTCTTCGTCTACGACAGCGCGCGCATCACCAACCCG
>JANXYH010000015.1 GCA_025350145.1 Burkholderiales bacterium
CTCGCCGGTTTCCATTTCCAGCGCGGTCACCCCCAGCACGTTGCCTTCGGGATCGCGGATCAGGTCCAGCGCCATCCACTCGACGAAGAACTGGGTATTTTCCTTGACGTTGTTCTGGTAGAGCGTGTGCAGCATCGCGTGGCCGGTACGGTCGGCGGCCGCACAGGCGCGCATCGCCATCTTCGCGCTGCCGTATTCCTGCGTATGCCCGCCGAACGGCCGCTGGTAGATCGTGCCGTCGGGGTTGCGGTCAAACGGCATGCCGAAATGTTCGAGCTCGTAGACCACCTTGGGTGCCTCGCGGCACATGTATTCGATCGCGTCCTGGTCGCCCAGCCAGTCGCTGCCCTTGACGGTGTCGTAGAAGTGGTAGTGCCAGTTGTCCTCGCTCATGTTGCCCAGCGAGGCGCCGATGCCGCCCTGCGCGGCGACGGTGTGCGAGCGGGTCGGGAAGACCTTGGACAGCACCGCGACATTGAGTCCGGCGCGGGCCAGTTGCAGCGAGGCACGCATGCCCGAGCCGCCCGCGCCGACGATGACGACGTCGAACTTGCGGCGTGGAACCGAGGTTTTGATGGCGGCCATAGTCTTCAGAGTCTCCACAGCACCTGCACCGCCCAGCCGGCGCAGCCGACCAGCCAGACGATGCTTGCCACCTGCAGCAGCAGCCGCATGCCCATGGCTTTGACGTAGTCCATCAGCACGTCGCGCACGCCCACCCAGGCATGCCAGGCCAGGCTGACGATGGCGACGAAGCTCAGCACCTTCATCCATTGCTGGGCAAAGATGCCAGCCCAGCGGTCATAGCCCAGCGCCCCGGGCAGCAGCAACTGCGCCAGCACCAGCAAGGTGAACAGCGCCATCAGCGCGGCGGTGACACGCTGGCTCAGCCAGTCGCGCAGGCCATAGTGGGCGCCAACGACGATGCGCTTGGATCCATAGTTGACTGCCATGTTGGGCGGGTCTCCGGTCTGGTTCTGTGCTTTGGCTTCAGTACAGGTTGAACAGCTTGGCGCCGAGCAACAGCGTCAACACCCCGCTGATGGCCATCGCGGCGGCGGCCGAGCTGCGGCCCTGCGCCTTGCCGACGCTGTGGGTGGCATCCATCCAGAGGTGGCGCAGGCCGGCGCAGAGGTGGTGCAGGTACGACCAGAGCAGCGCCAGGGCCAGCAGCTTGACCAAGGCAGCCGGCAACCAGCCTATGCCCGACGAGAACGCGCTGGTGAAGCTGTCGTAGCTGATCTCGGAGGTGACGCTGGCGTCAAACATCCAGACGATGAAAGGCAGCAACAGGAACAGGATCAGGCCACTGACACGGTGCAGGATCGAGACCAGACCGGCCAAAGGCAACCGGTACTGCAGCGCATCGATCAGGCGCATGTTGGCGCCCGGGCGCGGCTTGGCGGTCTCTGCCATGGTGTGCAACCTTGTTCTGTCTTTTGGATGAAACCGCAGCAGTTTATTGCAACGCAGCAGAGACAGTCGCCTGCCGCCAGTCCGGCCCGCAGTGGCGGTGTCGGGCCTGCCACTGCGCCCCAAAAAGCGGCTGAAAGGGCGGCTGAAAGGGCGGCTGAAAAGCCAGCGCCTGCAGCCGCGATTGAGCCTCACGCCAGCGCATTGCGGTAATGAAAGTTCTCGGTGCGGTACAGGCCGCGGCGCAACTCCACCGGCCTGTCTTGGTAGGTAAACGACAGGCGCTCGACACTCAGCAGCGGCGCACCGACCGGGATGGCGAGCAGGCCTGCGCTGTCGGTGTCGGCAGCCACGGCGCGGATTTTCTCCTCGGCGCGGACCATGTGCACGCCGAACTGGCTCTCGAACAGCCCGTACATCGGGCCTTTGTAGCTTTCGACCCGTTCGGCGCTGAGGCCCTTGAACAAACTGCCCGGAAGCCAGATGTCGTCGTACACCACCGGCTGCGCGGCCGCCAGCAACAGCCGGCGCAGGCGCACCACCGCGTCGCTGCCCTTCAGGCCCAGCGCCCGGGCGACATCGGCGGGCGCGCGCTGGCGCTGGCAGCCCATCAACTGCCTGGCCATGCCGGCGGCGCCAGTGGTGCTGCGGCCACCGGTACGCGCCGCTGCCTGCGCCTGGTCCGGGGTCAGGCGCAGGAAGCGGTATTGCGACTGCGCCTCGACATGGCTAGCGACGAAGGTGCCCTTGCCCTGTCGGCGCTGCACCAGGTTCTCGGCCGCCAGCGCGTCTATCGCCTTGCGCACCGTGCCCTGGCTGACCTTGTAGCGCTGTGCCAGATCGTGCTCGCTGGGAATGGCCTGTCCGGGCTTCCAGGCGCCGGACTGCATTTCGCGCGTCAGCAAGGCCTTGATCTGCTGGTAGAGCGGGCTGAACGCCGGTCCACCAGCGTGGGCAGGGGGAGCGGCGAGGCGGCTGGGCATGGCGGCGATTGCAGCACGGCAGCGCTGGCCGGGCAGCGTCGAGGATGAAAGATGTCTTATAGATGCCACCAGACCTTGCAGCGCCGGGCCAGGACTGGCGCCGAGCCCGGTAACGACTCGGTAACAACCCTAGGACTGGCCTACACTCGGCCGTTTTTTTGCGGCCCCATGCGCTGCGCGGACCCCGCCCCTGGCGTGCGGATTGCCGCCCCTGAATGCCGATCGTTCACCCACCCGTTTGGAGAAAAACCCATGAGCAAGAGCCCCGTCCGCGTGGCCGTCACCGGCGCCGCCGGCCAGATCGGTTATGCCCTGTTGTTCCGCATCGCTTCGGGCGACATGCTGGGCCGCAACCAGCCGGTGATCCTGCAACTGCTGGAAGTGCCGGTGGACAAGGCGCAGGAGGCGCTCAAGGGCGTGATGATGGAGCTTGACGACTGCGCCTTCCCGCTGCTGGCCGGGATGGAGGCCCACAGCGACCCGATGACCGCGTTCAAGGACAGCGACTACGCCCTGCTGGTGGGCGCGCGTCCGCGCGGCCCGGGCATGGAGCGCGCCGACCTGCTGGCCGCCAACGCCCAGATCTTTACTGCCCAGGGCAAGGCGCTCAACGCGGTGGCCAGCCGCAATGTCAAGGTGCTGGTGGTCGGCAACCCGGCCAACACCAATGCCTATATTGCGATGAAGTCGGCGCCCGACCTGCCGCGCAACAACTTCACCGCGATGCTGCGCCTGGACCACAACCGCGCGCTCAGCCAGATCGCCGCCAAGACCGGCAAGCCGGTGGCCAGCATCGCCAAGTTGGCGGTCTGGGGCAACCACTCGCCCACCATGTACGCCGACTACCGCTTTGCCACCATCGACGGCGTGTCGGTGGCCGCCACCATCAATGACCAGGTCTGGAACAAGGACAGCTTCCTGCCCACGGTCGGCAAACGCGGCGCGGCGATCATCGCCGCGCGCGGGGTGTCCTCGGCCGCGTCGGCAGCCAACGCGGCGATCGACCACATGCGCGACTGGGCGCTGGGCACGGCCGGCGGCTGGGTCACCATGGGCGTGCCCAGCAACGGCGAATACGGCATTCCCAAGGACGTGGTGTTTGGCTTCCCCGTGACCACCTCGGGTGGCGGCTTCAGCATCGTCGAAGGCCTGCCCATCGACGCCTTCAGCCAGGAATGCATAGACAAGACCCTGGCCGAACTGCTGGGCGAGCAGGACGGGGTCAAGCACCTGCTCTGAGGTGCGCGGGCCGCTGCCTGGTGCGCCATCCGCCACGGCATTGGCCCAAGTCAGGGCTCTAGTCAAGGCAAAGCCCGCCGATGCCCTGGGGTGAATTCGGGTTTTCCCGGAGAAACGCGGCAGGATCGGTTATGCTGCGCCGCAGCAAAGATCGAAGCGAAGCCATCGCCGAGGTCTGATGTAAGCCCGATTTCCAACCTCTGACCCAAGCAAAGACCCATGATCACCGCATTCCTGGCCCTCGTGCCCCTGACCTTCGCCACCGGCGCCCTCGTTTGGACCATGACCAGCGGCGCCAGCGCGCAAGCCCGCTCGGACGCCTGGGCCACGAAGTGGATGCAAGACAACGCCTGATCAGGCCCCTTGTCCTGCGCTCAGAGGCCCGCCATCGGCGGGCTTTTGTGTTTTTGGGCCGGGCCAATTCGGCCGATCACAGCGCCCTGGCTGGGCGACAATCTGCGGCCAGTCACTGCGCCCAAAAGGGTGTCTGCGCCCACCGGCTGGCGCGCCGGTCAAGACCGCGCTGCCACCCAAGTCTTCTATAAGACATAAGATTGGCTCCGCCGCCAGCGCCAAACCGCTTTCGCATCCGCCCGCACAGGAGTTTCACCATGCTGCAAGCCTATCGCCAACATCTGGCCGAACGCGCCGCGCTCGGCATCCCGCCGCTGCCACTCACCGCCCAGCAGACCGCCGACCTGATCGAGCTGATCAAGGCGCCGCCGGCCGGCGAGGGCGACTTTCTGCTCGACCTGCTGACCCACCGCGTGCCCCCGGGCGTGGACGACGCGGCCAAAGTCAAGGCCAGCTTCCTGGCGGCAGTGGCGCATGGCGATCTGGCGGTGGCGCTGCTCAGCCGGGCCAAGGCCACCGAGCTGCTGGGCACGATGGTCGGTGGCTACAACGTCAAGCCGCTGATCGACCTGCTCGACGATGCAGCCGTGGCCGAGGTCGCCGCCGCCGCGCTGAAGAAGACCTTGCTGATGTTCGACTTCTTCCATGATGTGGCGGAGAAGACCAAGGCCGGCAATGCCCAGGCGACGGCGGTGATGCAGAGCTGGGCCGACGCCGAATGGTTCAGCAGCCGGCCCGAAGTGCCGGCTTCGATCACGATCACGGTCTTCAAGGTGCCCGGCGAGACCAACACCGACGACCTCTCGCCCGCACCCGACGCCTGGAGCCGGCCAGATATTCCCTTGCACTACCTGGCGATGCTGAAGAACACCCGCGAGGGTGCGGCCTTCAAGCCCGAGGACGACGGCAAGCGCGGGCCCATGGCCTTCATCGAGCAGCTCAAGGCCAAGGGCCACCAGGTGGCCTATGTCGGCGACGTGGTCGGCACCGGTTCCAGCCGCAAGAGCGCCACCAACAGCATCATCTGGGGCTTCGGCCAGGACATCCCCTACGTGCCCAACAAGCGCTTTGGCGGCGTCACCCTGGGCGGCAATATCGCGCCGATCTTCTTCAATACCCAGGAGGACTCGGGCGCGCTGCCGATCGAGGTCGATGTCGACGGCCTGGAGATGGGCGACGTGGTCGAGGTCCAGCCCTATGCCGGCAAGATCCTCAAGGGCGGCGTGCTGCAGAAGCAGTTCAAGATCAAGAGCGAGGTGCAGTTCGACGAGGTGCGTGCCGGCGGCCGCATCAATCTGATCATCGGCCGCTCGCTGACCGCCAAGGCGCGCGAATTCCTCGGCCTGCCGGCCTCGACCGCGTTCCGCCTGCCGCAGGCGCCGCTGGCGACCAAGGCCGGTTTCACGCTGGCGCAGAAGATGGTCGGCCGGGCGGTCGGCCTGCCGGTCGTGGGCGGCAACCAGCAGGGCGTTCGCCCCGGCACCTATTGCGAGCCGCGCATGACCACGGTCGGCAGCCAGGACACCACCGGGCCCATGACCCGCGACGAGTTGAAGGACCTGGCCTGTCTGGGCTTCAGCGCCGACATGGTGATGCAGAGCTTCTGCCACACCGCCGCCTACCCCAAGCCGGTGGATGTCAAGACCCACCGCGAACTGCCGGCCTTCATCAGCAACCGCGGTGGCGTCAGCCTGCGCCCGGGCGACGGCATCATCCACTCCTGGCTGAACCGGCTGCTGCTGCCCGACACCGTCGGCACCGGCGGCGACAGCCACACCCGCTTCCCGATCGGCATCAGCTTTCCGGCCGGCTCCGGCCTGGTCGCCTTTGGCGCGGCCACCGGGGTGATGCCGCTGGACATGCCCGAGTCGGTGCTGGTGCGCTTCAAGGGCCAGATGCAGCCTGGCGTCACCCTGCGCGACCTGGTCCATGCGATCCCGCTGTACGCGATCAAGGCCGGGCTGTTGACGGTCGCCAAGAGCGGCAAGGTCAACATCTTCTCCGGCCGCATCCTCGAGATCGAGGGCCTGCCCGACATGAAGGTCGAGCAGGCGTTCGAGCTCAGCGACGCCAGCGCCGAGCGCTCGGCCGCCGGCTGCACCGTCAAGCTCAACCCGGCGCCGATCCGCGAGTACCTGACCAGCAACGTGGTGCTGATGAAGAACATGATCGCCGACGGCTATGCCGACAAGCGCGCGCTGCAGCGCCGCATCCAGGCGGTCGAGGCCTGGCTGGCCGACCCGCAACTGCTGCAGGCCGACCCGGACGCCGAATACGCCGCCGTGATCGAGATTGATCTGGCCGAGTTGACCGAGCCGGTGCTGTGCTGCCCCAATGACCCGGACGACGCCAGGCTGCTCAGCGCAGTCGCCGGCGCCAAGATCGACGAGGTCTTCATCGGCTCGTGCATGACCAACATCGGCCACTTCCGCGCCGCCAGCAAGCTGCTGGAGAACAAGCGCGACATCCCGGTCAAGCTGTGGATCGCCCCGCCGACCAAGATGGACGCCGCCGAGCTGACCAAGGAGGGCCACTACAGTGTCTTCGGCGCCGCCGGGGCGCGCACCGAGATGCCGGGCTGCAGCCTGTGCATGGGCAATCAGGCCCAGGTCCGCGAGGGCGCGACGGTGGTCTCGACCAGCACCCGCAACTTCCCCAACCGGCTGGGCAAGAACAGCAATGTCTACCTGGCCTCGGCCGAACTGGCGGCGATTGCCTCCAAGCTCGGCCGCCTGCCCACGGTGGCCGAATACCAGGCCGACATGGAGGTGATCAACCGCGACAGCAGCCAGATCTACAAGTACATGAACTTTGACCAGATCGCCGAGTACGCCGACGCCGCCAAGGCGGTGACGGCCTGAGCGGCAACAGGGGGCCCGGGCAGACCGGGCGCAGGCGCTGTCGCGGGTACAAGCCGATCTCAGAAAGTCAGACGATCTGCTGAAATCGGCGCGCGAACGCCTGCTGGCACTCAACCACACCCAAGCCCACACCAAACCGGCACAGGGCGGACAACCCATCCGCCAAACCTGGCTGGCGCACTGACAGGAGCACGCTGCATGGCCACATCCGAACCATCCGCAGCCGGCGCAGGGCCAGCGTCGGTGCAAGACATTGCACTCATCGTCGGCGGCGGCCCCGGCATCAGCGCGAGTTGCGCCAGGCTGTTCGCGCAGAGCGGCATGGCGGTCGCGATCGCCGCGCGCCATCCCGACAAGCCGGTGCTGCAGGCGCTCGCGCAGACGCTGGGCGTGCGGCTCTACGCCTGCGATGCCACCGACCCGGCCGCCGTGCAGGCGCTGTTTCAGCAAGTGCAACAAGACCTGGGTGCACCGACACTGGTGCTGCACAACATCGACGGCCGGGTACCCGGCATCTTCCGCAAGGGCATCACCGAGGCCGACCCGGGGCTGGTGCTCGACACCCTGCGCAACGCCGCATTCAGCGCCTTCCTGGTCGGCCAACAGGCGGCGCAACTGATGCAGGGCAACCGCGCCAACGCCAACGGCGCCAAGGGCACCATCATCTTCACCAACGCCAGTGCCGCGCTCAAGGGCTTCCCCGCCAGCGGCGCCTTCGCGATGGCCTGCCATGCCAAGACCGGACTTGCCCAGAGCATGGCCAGGGAACTGATGCCAAAGGGCATCCACGTCGTGAACGTGCCCATCGACGCGGCGGTTGGCTGGACGCAGGACGACGGCAGCCGGGCGCACCGGCTGGCGGGCACGACGGTCGACGACAACATGGCCGACCCTGATCGAATCGCCGAGACCTATCTGCAACTGCATCGCCAGCATCGTTCGACCTGGGCATTCGAGGTCGTGCTGCGGCCCTGGACCGAGCGGTGGTGACCGGCCTTGCGGCGCGCCCGGCCTAGAGCGCGCCGCCGTGAAGCCTATCGCGACCCCACCCTCGCCAGTTTCCGGGCAGCGCCCGGCCCAGTCGCTGCTGAGCGTGCCGATCGTGCCCGCGTTGTTGCGCTTTGCGCTGCCGAACATGGCTGCGATGCTGGCCACGGCGCTGGCGACGGTGGCCGAAACCGCCTATGTCGGCAGCTTCGGCGTGTCTGCGCTGGCCGGCATGGCGCTGGTCTTCCCGATGGTCATGCTGCAGATGATGCTGTCCGCCGGCGCGATGGGCGGCGGGGTCTCGTCGGCGGTCAGCCGGGCATTGGGTGCCGGCGCGCCCGAGCGGGCCAATGCGCTGGCGGTGCACGCGCTGTGGATCGGTCTGGCCGCTGGCGCGCTGAGCTCGTTGCTGCTGCTGACCTGGGGTCCGGCGGTGTATGCCGGGCTGGGTGGCCGCGGCCAGGCGCTGGCCCAGGCGGTGGCGTATTCGAACGTGGCCTTTGTCGGCTCCATCGGTGTCTGGCTGATGAACACCCTCGCCTCGGTGCTGCGCGGCTCGGGCAACATGGCGCTACCGTCGGCGGTCTTTTTGCTGGTGTCGCTGGCACAGGTCGCCATCGGCGGTGCGCTCGGCCTGGGCTGGGGGCCATTTCCACGCCTGGGCATGGCTGGCGTGGCGGCTGGTCAGGTAATCGCGTCCAGCGCGGGCGCCGCGTTCCTGTACGCCTATCTGCGCGCCGGGCGGTCGACGCTGCGCCTGTCGGTGCACGCCACGCCGCTGCAGGGCGAACTGCTGCGCGACATCCTCAAGGTCGGTGGCCTGGCCTGCATCTCGCCGTTGCAGACGGTGTTGACGGTCCTGATCCTGACCTGGCTGGTGGCGCAATTCGGCCCGACCGCCCTGGCCGGCTACGGCATCGGCGCGCGGCTGGAGTTCCTGCTGGTGCCGATCGCCTTCGCCATCGGTGTGGCCTCGGTGCCGCTGGTCGGAATGGCCATTGGCGCTGGCATGGCCGCCCGCGCCAAGCGCGTCGCCTGGACAGCGGCGCTGCTGGCCAGCGCGGTGCTCGGGCTGCTGGGCCTGCTGCTGGCGATCGCCCCCGATCTGTGGACACGCTTGTTCACGCAGGAAGCCCCGGTGGCGGCGGCGGCGGCGCTCTACTTTCACTGGGCCGGGCCGTTCTACGGGCTGTTCGGTCTGGGGCTGTGCCTGTATTTCTCGGCGCTTGGCGCTGGCAAAGTGGGCGGGCCGGTGCTGGCCGGCACTTTGCGTTTGCTGGTGGTGGCGGTCGGCGGCTGGCTGCTGGCCCGCGCCCAAGCCGCCCCGTGGACGATCTTCGCGCTGGTCGCGCTCGGCATGGCTGTGTTCGGCTTGGCTGTGGCGGTGGCCGTGCACTACAGCCACTGGGGCAGCGAAGCTTCGTCACCCCGCCGATGACCTTCTGACCGCGCCAAGGGCAAGGTCGTCGTCAAGCTCAAGTGAGCCTGGCGCCTCGCCCCGGCCTACAGCTTGAGCAGCCGCACCAGCCTGCCACGGCGGCGCATCAGCGGCTCGAACAGCGCCAGGTGCAGCACGCTGGCCAGGCTGCCGAGCAGCGCCGTCAGCGTGCCGAGCACGAAGTTGCGCAAAGCGCTGCGCGGGTCCAGGTACTTGATCGCCGGCGAAAACAGCGCGCCAACGGTGATCAGCGCAGCGAGCGTGAGCTTGCCGACGCTGCTGCCCCAGGCCAGCGTCACCGGCTGGCCCCAGTGGCCAACCAGCCACCACAGCAGCCAGGCGATCACGGCCACGGCCAGGCCGTCGCGCAGCCAGCCGAGTGCCGGCACCTGGCCCCAGACCCGGCCGAATTGCACCTTGGCGCCAGCCAGTTGGCGTGCCAGGTCGGTGCGCTGCGCGTTTCGGCTGTCCGGCGGCAGTGCCAGCAGCGGCAGCAGCGGCGCGAACAGCCAGCGCGGGGCGCCGCTGATGCCGCTGGCCGGCGGCGCCTGGACATCGAAGTCGCACCAAGTTCCGGCGGCGCCGCTGGCTTGGTGGGCGCTGTCCAGATCCAGCAGCGCCTGGCGCGTGACCTGGTAGCCCGAGGCCATCAGGGCGCAGCATTCAACCTCGCTGAAGCTGTCCAGGTCGGTGCGCACTTCGGCCAGCAGCCTGGCCAGTTCGCGGTCCACGCCATAGGCGGTGCAGCCGCCGGCCTGGGGGGGTGCCTCGGGGTCGCCGCTGCCGCTGTAGTTGATCGCCGGCTCCTGCAGACCCTGGCGCATGTGGACGAAGAACAGGCCCTTGAGCGCGCCGCTGTCGGCACGGCTGCGCACCTGGCTGTATTGCGCTTCGCGCACCCGGTCCTGGAGGATGCTCTCGGTGCGGGCGAACACACCCATCGCGCTGTGCGCCGGGGCGGGCTCGCTGCCCATCTGGCCCGAGGCGTCGCTGCACAGGATGACCTCGCAGTCATCGTCCTGCAGCGCGCCCATGCCTTGGTTGTCATGCACGCCACCGTCGACCAGGCGCACCGTCTGACCCGGGTACAGGCCCTGCAACGGCAGCGGCTCGAACATCACCGGCACGCAGGACGATGCGGCCACGGCATAGGCCAGAGGGTAGTCTTGCAGCGCCCGGGTCGGCGCCTGCTCGTAGTAGACCCGGCGGTAGCGGCCGTTCATGTCGACCTCGTCGCCGGTCAGCCCCGGCGGCTCGCCCATCCAACGGGCGGTGAAATGCCAGTTGTGGCCCGAGTTCAGCGAGGTGGTGTTGAGCATCAGGTTGGGCACCTTGGCCAAACGCCGCCAGTTGCCGCTGCGCGGGCGAAAGTCGGCGTCGCCGAACGGCGCCACGATCAGGTCGCGCAGGCGGCGACGCCGGCCGCTGTGCTGGTCGTCCTTGACGCTGGAAAACAGCCAGCGCTCGTACAGCTCGCCGATGCGCATGCTGCGGCTGTAGCCCTTGTCAAAGACCATCCGCAGGTTGAGGACAGGGTTGAGCAGGGCGCGCATGCGCAGGTTGTGCGACACGCCCTTGACGGTGTCGCGGATCAGCCGGTCGACCAGGGCGATGTAGTCCTGGCGCTGCAACTGGTCGTCGGGACGGGTGCGCAGCAACTGCCGCAGCAGCAGGTAGTAATGGGCGCCGACGATGCTGCCGCCGGAGACGGTGGACAGGGTCTCGACGCCACGCAGCATGTCGCACTCGGCCAGCCGCGCCATCACCCCGAGGTGGTACAGCGCCGCTCTGAAGCCACCGCCCGACAGCGCCAAGCCAACCTTGCCACGGCGGGCTTGGACGACCGCCCTGATGTCGTCTGCGGCCAGCCGCTGCAGCGCGGTCCAGCCGGGGTGCCATTGGCTCGGCGGCTCAGCGTCGCCGGGTAAGGCCAGGTCCTGCATGTGCGCCAGCCTGGCGAGTTGCACCAGCGTGCTCTGCCGCGCCCAGGGCTCGGGCTGGGTGGCCGCAGCCTGGGCCAGCAAGTCGCCGGCCGCGGGGTACTGGCGCAGCCCGAACGCCACCTCGGCCAGGGTGGCGATGCACCAATAGTCGGCCTGCTGGCCGGCCGCCGCGATCAGGCCCGGCAGCCGCGCCTGCATGTCCTGGCGCAGGGCACGGGCCTGGTCCAGCCAGGCGGCCGCCTGGCTGGGCTCGCGGCCGTCGCGGGCGGCGACCCGTTTGTCGCGGTGCGCCAGCAGGTCCAGCACATAGGCGGCATTGACGCCGCACCAGCCCAGGTCGTTGGCCGCGTCGCTGGTCCAGCCGGCGCGATAAAACGCCAGCGCGGCATGCAGGTGCTCCAGTTGCCCGCCGCTCTCCCACATCCGCTTGTAGACCGCCGCGCCCAGGCCCAGCGTCTCCTTGTCGTGGCAAGCCGGGTCGCGCAGGCCGATGCCGTCGAGCAGCGCCAGCGCCTGGCGAAAGCGGCTCTCGCTGCCCTGGCTCTCGTCCTTGTAGGTGCTCAGCGCCAGGCTCTGGGTCAAACGCCGGGTCATCTCCGGGGCAATCCCGGGCTGCGCCAGCGCCAGGCCCAGCAGCCGGCGCGCGGTCGCGAAGTCGTCGGCGCGCTTGAGCGACTTGAACAGCGACAGCACCTGGTCGAGGTCGATGGGCTGGGCCCGGGCCAGGCGCTCGGCCTGCTGGCGCAACTGGGTCAGAGCCTCGGGGGTGAACGGGGTGGTCATGGCGGCGTCCTCGATTCGTTTTGCGGCGGCGGCCCGTGCCGCCACCGTTGAAGTCTAGGCCGGACGACGCGCCGCGCCAGCCCGGGCATGCCCTTGGGGGCCGGGCATCGATCTGGCGCAAACGCTGGGCGCCCCCCACCATCCGCAATCACCCGCAATCACCCGCAATCACCACAATGGAGGGCAAGGTTTGCTGCGCTCCAATAGAGCCTACCCGCCGCCCGCCCCAGCCACCATGACCCAGCCAGCACCCGTCAGCGCCGCCGCCCTGAGCGCCTTTGTCGCCCGCGCCTTCGTCCAGGTCGGCATGCCCGAGGCCGACGCCGCGCGGGTGGCCTGGCTGATGACCGAGGCCGACCTGCAGGGCAGCGATGGCCATGGCGTGATCCGCCTGGCGCCCTACCTGCGACGTATCCGCGCCGGCGGCCTGAATCTCCGCCCCGACATCCGCATCGTCGAGGAGCGCGCCGCCACCGCCCTGCTCGACGGTGACAACGGCATGGGCCACTTGGTGATGTCGCGCGCCGCCGAGATCGCGGCGGCCAAGGCCAGGCAGTGCGGCATAGGCTGGGTCGGCGCACGCCTGAGCAACCACGCCGGGCCGGCCTCGCTGTACGCCCGCATGGCCTTGGCCCACGACATGATCGGCCTGTACTTCGCGGTCGGCAACGCCAACCACCTGCCGCCCTGGGGCGGGCTGGAAATGCTGCTCTCGACCAACCCAATCGCCGTCGCCGTGCCGACCCAGGACGAGCCGCCGGTGGTGCTGGACATGGCCACCACCGTCGCCGCCTACGGCAAGGTCAAGGCCCGCGCCCAGCGCGGCGAAATGATGCCCGAGGGCTGGATGATCGACCGCCAGGGCCAGCCTCTGCTCGACCCCAGCCGCGCCGAAGAAGGCTTCCTGCTGCCCATCGGCGGCTACAAGGGCTATGGCCTGTCGCTGATCGTCGGCCTGCTGGCTGGCACGCTCAACGGCGCGGCGATGGGTAGCGCGGTGATCGACTTCAACCACGATTTCCAGACCACCACCAACACCGGCCAGGCGCTGGCCATGGTCGACCTGGCGGCCTTCGGCGAGGTGGCGGCGTTCAAGCAGCGGGTTGACGTGCTGGTGCGCGAGTTGCGCAGCGGTCCGCGCATGCCGCAGGTCGAGCGCATCTGGCTGCCGGGCGAACAAAGCCACGCCAAGCGAGTCGCCCAGCAGCGCGACGGCATCACGCTCGCCCCCGCCCTGCGCGCCGCGCTGGACGCGGTCGCGGCCGATCTCGGCGTCGCCGCGCTGGCCTGAATCCACCCTCACCTTGCAGCCCATGACCACCCACCCGCCGACCCGATTGCGCCAACGCCTGGCTTGCCGCTTTGCCGTTTTGGCCGTTTTGGCCGTTTTAGCCGTTTTGGCCGCAACCCTGCCGCCGCTGGCGGCGCTGGCCCAGAGCGGCTACCCGAACAAGACCATCCGCATGGTCGTTCCGCTCGGCGCCGGCAGCGCCGTCGATGTCGCGGCGCGGATCGTGGTGCAGAAGATGGCGCTCAACATGGGCCAGGCCATCATCGTCGAGAACCTGCCCGGCGCTGCCGGCATCGTCGGCGCCGACAAGGTCGCCAAGGCCGCGCCCGACGGCTACACCCTGGGCGGCTTCAACGACAGCATCATGACCATGGTGCCGGCGCTGCAGGCCCGGCTGCCCTGGGACATCCAGCGCGATTTCAGCCCGGTGTCGCTGGTGGCCACGGTCGAATGGTGCCTGGTGGCCCACCCGGCGGCGCCGTTCGACAGCCCGGCCGCGCTGATCAAGGCGGTCAGGGATGCGCCGGGCAGCGTCGACTACGGCTCGGGCGGCATCGGCAGCCCGCAGCACATCGCGATGGCGCTGTTCGCCTCCGAGGCCGGCATCGCCATGAACCATGTGCCCTACAAGGGCGCGGCCGACATGGCCGGCGGCCTGGCGGCCAACCAGGTGCCGGTGGCCTTCCAGGGCCTGGCCACTGTCAACCCGCTGGTCAAGGGCAAGCGCCTGAAGCTGCTGGCGGTGGCCACGCCCAAGCGCATGGCGCAGTATCCGGATGTGCCGACGGTGTCCGAATCCGGCCTGCCGGGCTTCGAGTTCAACTCCTGGTTCGCGGTCCTGGCGCCGGCCGGCACGCCCGCCGAAATCATCGCCAGGCTCAACGCCGAGGTGCAGAAGGCGCTGGCCGACCCGGGCGTGCGCGAGCAACTCCTCGCCCAGGGCCTGACGCCGCGCGGCTCCAGCGCCGAGGAACTCGGCAACGCCACCCGCGCCCAGCTCGCCAAGTACGCTGCGCTGGTGAAGACGAACAACATCCGGGCCGAGTAGCGCGCAGGACATGGTCACTTCCAAACCAGGTATGAGCCTGTAGCGCCCGCTTGACCATGCCCAGCCGCTCTACGGACAGTGGCACACATCACCGTCGATGCTTTGGTCGGGCTTTCCATCGAGGGGAGAACTTCCACATCGCGGGCTTGTGCTGTGCGCTCATGAGTCAACGAAGGGCCGCTCCCGAGTTGCCTCAACCCCGTCGGGAGGCGGCGGCGGGCCTTTGCCACCGCCTGGGGGCGCTCATGTGTCGGTGTCTCGTCAATAATAGCCGGCCTCGCGCTGGTGCCTCACGACCAGGATCACAAGCTCGTTGGCATCAATCCGGTAGCGCGCCACATAGCCGCTATCGCCGAAGTCGATCACCCACTCCCGGAACTCGTCGGGCATGTCTTCAATGGGTCGGCCGATGCCGGGTTGCAGGCCGAGCACCTTCACCCCTTGCCGTATGGCCTTGACGGCGCGTTTGGCTGCGTCGATGTTCTTGCTGGCCAGGAAACGATAGAGGCGCTGCACATCGCGCAGCGCTTGCGGCGACCACCTCAGACGTGACATTCAGGCGGCTCGACGTCTCTACCTTGTTCGAGCTGCGCAAGCCAGTTGTCGGTCTCAGCGGCTGTGACATGCAGACCCGTCGTGCGGTAGTCCTCCCACGCATTGAGCGTGTCCTGACGGAATGCCTCGCGCTTCTCTTCGCGCTCGACGTATTGGCTGATGGCCTCGCGCATCAACCAGTGCGATGTACGGTGACGCGCGTCGGCCAGGCGCTTTACGCGGGCCTTGGTGTCCTCGTCGATCTTGATCGCCACAGGGCGAACAGTTGCTGTGGTCATGGGGGCTTCTTGTGAGGTATCGTGAGGTAATACCTTAGCACGAATCTGCGGCATTTGCACCCACGCAGGCGCGACCAATGCCAGGTCTTTGGTCGTGAAATCGCCCTCCAGTTGTCCAGTGCAAAGCTGTGGACTGAGGCACTTGTCCACGTGCAATCTGTCCCGCCGCAACGTGCAATCTTTCCCGGAACTGAACAGCCCCGGGTTTCGAGGAGGCCGGTTGGCTTGAACCAGAGCGGTTCATGCGGACCGGGTAGCCAGGCCAGGCCTCGCCATCGCTTGAGGGAGTCGCCGATCTGCCGATCAGCCGCTTAGATCAGGCGCGAGTTCGGTCGCCCAGTCGTAGAGCGCGCCCAGGATCGCCTGGCCGCGCTCGTCGGCGCTGTCGTTGAGCACGTCCAAGCGGGCGAGGTAGCCGGCCAGGTCAGCGTGGTATGCGCCCAGGCGGCGCCGGACATGGGCATCCCAGTCGGCTTGGTCGTCGGGGCTCAAGGTGGCGGGAAAGTTGCGGGCGCGGTAGCGCAGGAGCAGCTCCTCCAGACGCGGGTCGTGAAAGCTGGGTCGCTGCTCGGCCAGGCGCTGCGCCGGCATGGCGCGCAGCCGGTCCAGCGTGCGCCTGTCGTCGTTGCCGATGAAGCCGCCGTACAGGTCCTCATCAACATCCACCCGCTCGGCCGGCACGGGCCGCTGGAACACCGCCGGCCAGAGCTCGTCGCGCAGGCCGTGCAGCTCGCCCGCCAGCGCCGCCGCCCGCGCCGCGTGCCGCGCCCACAGCGAGCGGTCCAGCCCCCAGCGCTCGGCCATCGCCGGGCTGAGGGTGGCCTGCTTGGCGACCACGATCGGCGACTTGTTGACGTGGATGGTCTTGATCGGCAGCCGGGTCTGGCCGGCCGGCAATTCATCGGCACGCACAAACAGGCGGGCGCGGACCGCGGCGGCGTCCAACGCCAGCAGTTGCTCCGGGTCATGCGCCAGATCCCAGACGATCAACTCGTTCTTGTTGACCGGGTGCGGCGCCAGCGGCCAGACCAGGGCGGTGCAGCCCTGCTCGACCGGGTACTTGCCGGAGATGTGCAAAAACGGTTGCTGGATGCCGATCTCTTGCCGGACCGCGGCCTTCTCGCGCAGGCGCAGGCAGAACGCCCACAGCCGGGGCTGGGCCTGGCGCAGCAGCCGGGCCAGGGCGACGGTGGCGCGCACGTCGGACAGGGCGTCGTGCGCCGATTCGTGCACCAGGGCGTTGGCCGCCGCCAGGTCCTGCAGCTTGAACGAGGCCCTGCCGTCAGGGTGCTGCGGCCAGACGATGCCCTCGGGCCGCAGCGCCCAGGCGCAGCGCACGACATCGAGCAAGTCCCAGCGCGCACAGCCGTTCTGCCACTCGCGGCCATAGGGCTCGATCAGGTTGCGCCAGAGCAGGTGGCGCGTCACCTCGTCGTCGAAACGGATGCTGTTGTAGCCCACCCCGACCGTGCCCGGCAGGCCAAGTTGGGCCAGCACCCGCGCCGCAAAGGCATGTTCGGCCAAGCCCTGGGCCTGGCATTGCTGCGCGGTGATGCCGGTCAGCAAGCAGGCCTCGGGCTCGGGCAGGCGGTCGCGTGGCGGCTGGCAATACAGCATCACCGGCGCGCCGATTTCGTTGAGATCGGCGTCGGTGCGAACCCCGGCAAACTGCGCCGGCCAGTCGCGCCTGGGCGTGGTGCCGAAGGTCTCGTAGTCGTGCCAGAAGAAGCTCAGGGCGGTCATGGCTTGACGATACGCGATCACGGCCTGATGGTGGCGCGGGTGGCGTCTGGGGGTGGCGTCTGGGGGTGGCGCCCGGGGCCGCGCGGCTGCGGGTTTGAGCGGCTGCACCCAGCGCCACGCCTGCCGCAAAATCGCCGCGCCGCCATCGGCCGAACGCAACCCCAGGAGAGTCACCATGCGCCCTACCCCCTGTCACCCAGCCGCTGGTGCGGCCGCGCTCGCCGCACTGCTGCTGGCCGGCTGCGCCGACCGTCCGACCCTGCCCGGGGCCGCAGCCGCAAGCGCAGCCGCGCCACTGCGTTGCCAAGCGCTGAGCGGCATCGCCAGCGACAGCGCCACGGTCACCACCGCCACGGTGGTCGCCGCCGGCACGCTGGACAACGGCGTCGCGGTCGGGGTCGACATCTGCCGCGTCCAGGGCGTGGCCAGGCCTTCGGCCGACTCGACCATCCACTTCGAGGTCTGGCTGCCGGCCAAGGCCGAGGCCTGGAGCGGCCGGCTCAAGACCGACGGCACCGGCGGCTATGCCGGCGTGACGCCGCTGGCGCGGATGGCCGCCGATGTCGCCCAGGGCTTCGTCGTCGCTGGCAGCGACATGGGCCACAGCGGCGGCGAGTCGGCCGACTGGACGCTGGGCCACCCGGAGCGGGTCAAGGACTGGGGCTACCGGGCGCACTACTTCGTCACCACCGCCGCCAAGGCCGTGACCCAGGCCTACTACGGCCGGCCGGCGGCCAAGGCCTACTTCGAGGGCTGCTCCAACGGCGGGCGGCAGGCGATGATGATGGCGCAGCGCTACCCCGACCTGTTCGACGGCATCGTCGCCGGTGCGCCCTCGCAGTTCTATGGCGACACCCTGCTGTCGCTGATCTGGACCGGCCACAGCCAGGTGCCGGTGCTGGGCCAGCCGCCTGTGCTGTCGGCGGCCAAGCGGCAGATGATCAGCGCCCGCGCCCATGCCGTTTGCGACGCCCAGGACGGCCTGCTCGACCAGCAGATCACCAACCCGCGCGCCTGCAGCTTCGACCCCGCCGTGCTGCTGTGCACCGGCGCCGAGACGCCCGACTGCCTGACGACCGAGCAACTGCGCACCGCCCGCGCCGTCTACCGCGGCATCCCGGCAACTGACGGCGGCCAGCGCTGGAACGGGCCGGTGGTCGGCTCCGAGGCCGACTGGATCCCGGCCTTTGCCGACAACGGTGGCTATGCCGTGTTCGTCGGCCATTTCGTCGACGCGGTCCAGACGCCGCCGTTCGTGCCGCGCAGCCTGGATGTGGTGGCCGACTATGACCGCATCAAGTCTGCCGTCGCCCCATTCATGACCGCGCCCAGCCCCGACCTCAGCCGCTTCAAGGCCCGCGGCGGCAAGCTGATCCAGTACCACGGCTGGCATGACGCGGTGGTGGCGCCACACAGTTCGCCCAACTACGGCCACGCCCTGGCCCAGTTCGAGCGCCTGAAGGGCCTCGCACCGGCCGACTTCGACGCCGCCGTCGAACGGCTCAGCGCCGCCGACGTCGCCGCCGCCGCGCAGGCCCAGGGCCCCGAGGTCCAGCGCTACCACCGCCTGTTCATGCTGCCCAACGTGGCCCACTGCGGCGGCGGCTCGGGCCCGTCGAACATCGGCGGCGGCAGCGGCGACCCGCCTGCGGCCTACCTCGACGCCGACCACGACGCGGTGCTGGCGCTGGCCCGCTGGGTCGAGCAAGGCGTCGCGCCGCAAGCGCTGATCGCGACCACGCTCAAGGACGGCGCTGTCACCCGCCAACGGCCGGTCTGCGTCTACCCGAACCAGGCGCGCTACAACGGCTCGGGCAGCATCGACCTGGCGCACAACTTCCGCTGCGTCGCCCCCGGCCCGGAGCAACCCGGCGTCTCGGCCGCAGACCTGAACCAGATCCGCAATGCCCTGCGCCAGCGGGCCGCGCTCGGGCCGGTGAGGTGATGGGCGCGGGCCAGGGCCATAGATTGATGATGGACAGACCACTGGGATGTCGAGCAGACCGCGCCAGCCAAGGCCAAGAACCGCACCACCATGCCCTGAGGAACGACCATGAAACCCAGCAACGACCAGATCAAACTGAACAACATGGCGCGGCCCGTTCGACCCGGGCAATGACCCGCTGTGGCGTGACATGCAGGCCGGCAAGGTCAGCGAGCGAGATGACTGGATGACTCGCTCCCGCGAAGTCGGCCGTCTGGTCGGTGAAGACTGGGACCGCATGGAGACCTTCGTGCAACGCGCTCGAGGTGCTGATGTGCAAGCCGTGATTCGACCCGAAGCGGTGGCGGCGATCCGTGCGACCCAGGCCGCAGGCTGCCGGCTTGCGATCCTGTCGAATGAGCTCGATTTGTTCTACGGCGCCGACTTCCGAGCCCGGCTGCCGCTGCTCGACTTGTTCGAGGTGGTGGTCGATGCAACCTACACCAAGATCCTCAAGCCCAACCCGCGCGCGTACGCGTTGTGCATCGAGCAGCTCGACCTGGCGGCGCGCGGCTGCGTGTTCGTCAATGACCAGTGGCGCAATGTCGAGGGCGGTCGCCGCGCCGGCATGCAGGTGGTGCATTTCGACGTCATGCAGCCGCAGCTCTCCTACAACCAGGCGCTGGCCTTGCTGGGCCTGCCGCCCGCCGACTGACCCGAAACTGCAACGATGAACCCCCTGCCAGCGGCGTTGCGCCGACCCGCATTGCCGAACTGATGCAGGCCGAACAGGCCCTTTGTGCACGCACCCGCGCCGGCCGCGGAAAGCTCGGTGCGCAGAGCCAACAGAGCTGGCTCTGCGGCGCACCAGTCGCACTGGGTGCGACCTTGGATCGGCGGCTGGCGTCCAGTCACTGGCCTGACCAGTGGCCAATTGGCATACCGATCCAACTGGCGTGTCGCTGACCAATAGCTCAAGCGTGCGATCACAGAATCGCGCGATAGGTTGCGAGTGCCTTGGCGGTCTGGACGAGCCCCTGGCGCAGAAGCACATCGAGGCAGTGGTCCACATCAAGGGGAGGATTCTCGAGCTGTGCCCGCTGCCGTTGGGCCGCTGCGACGACCGCTGCCTGGTCGAGGTCGAACAGCTTGTCGATGAAGAGGTCGGGTGCTGCGCCTCGATGCCATAGGGTGCCAGGGCCGATGCGGGAACGTCCTTCTCGTTGAAGGTCACGATCACGCTGGCATTGCAGCGGATCGCGGCCGCGAGCCCGTGGCGGTCGTCGGCGTCCGGGAGCGTCAGGCCGGTGATGAGCGTTTCATGGCCGGTCACCAAGCCGTCTGGAATGGCCAGGTCCATCAGACCCGAGGTGCGATCGAGTTTTGCGCTGGTCAGGTCGAGCCGGTTGATCAGCAGATTGCGCTTCCACTCGTCGTGAATCTGGGGACTCCACCGCGCACGGAAGCGTCCCGAAAGCCCGAGCCACATCAGGAAGTCCCGAAGTGGCGCGGGGTACAGGACACAGGCGTCATAGACGGCCGTGAAAGGCGAAGACCTCATTCGTAGCCCAGGGCCAGCTCCTGGGCCTGCTTCGCCAACTCAGCCATCGCGTCCTCACTGGCTTGATCCCGATGGGACTTGAACCGCATCAGGTCGGCGAAGCGCACACGCCGATGCTTGCCGGTCTTGTGGAAGGGCAGGCCACCTTCTTCCAGCAGCTTCACCAAATGCGGACGGGAGACGTTGAGCATGTCGGCCGCCTCCTGCGTCGTGAGCTCGGCATGGACCGGCACGACCTTGACGGTGTTGCCGTCCGCCAGCTCGGCGAGGATGTCCACCAGCA
>JANXYH010000032.1 GCA_025350145.1 Burkholderiales bacterium
TCTCGGCCACGCTCGGCCTGGGTGCGGTCTGTGCGGCCCAGACCGGCCTGCAGAGCAGCGGACCGCTGGCAGCCCTGGCGATGGCCACCGTCAACAACGCCGGCTGCTATGGCTATGGCCAAGGCGGGGCGCGGGTCACCAACCCGGTCGGCCCCTACAACAAGGCCTTGCTCGCGCTTGCCGATCCGGGCGGCTACCTCGGCCAGTTGACCGACCCGGTGGTCAACCAAATGGGCCGGCACCTGACCGCCTCGGGCGGCAGCTACAGCGGCAGCGAACTGGTGCTGGTGCTGGCCGGCGGCAACGACCTGTTCATCAACTTGGGCGCGGTGGGCGCCGGGAAGATTACCCCGACCGAGGCGGTGACTGCGATGGGTGTGGCCGGCGCCGAACTGGCCGGCTACGTCAAGGCCCTGGTGCTGGCCAAGGGCGCCAAGTACGTCGTCGTCGTCAACCTCCCGGATGTCAGCAAGACGCCGTTTGCCCTGGGCCAGTCTGCGGCCATCCAGGGGTTGATCCTGACCATGAGCTCGACCTTCAACGCCCAATTGGCGGCGGGCCTGGGGGCGGCGGCGGTGGTCCAGATCGACGCCTTCACGCAGAGCCAGAACCAAGCTGCCAGTCCGGCCCAGTACGGCTTGAGCAACGCCACCGCCACCGCCTGCGACCTGAGCAAGGCGACGCTGGGATCGCTGGGCTGCAGCGCGGCGACGCTGATCGCGGGTGATGTCTCGCGCTACCAGTTTGCCGATACCGTGCATCCCACACCCTACGGCTACCAGTTGCTGGCCCAGTATGTGGGCACGCAAATGGCCAAGGCCGGCTGGCTCTAGACCTTTGACCGCACCAGGGGACGACGATGAAGCATGGATTGTCTTTGGCCCGCTCAGGCGCCTTCAAGACCAGCCTCCTGGCTGCCCTCGTGGCGGGCGCGGCGCTGGCCTGCTGCCTGCCCGCTGCCGCCCAGACCCGGGGCCAATGGCTGATCGCGCTGGGCATGAACGAGACCAGCCCGCAAGTCAGCAGCGGCGACCTGTCTGCGCCCAGCCTGCCGGGCACGCGCATCGATGTGCGCAGCGCCCGCGCGCCCATCCTCAGCGTGGTCAAGATGCTGAGCGACAACTGGTCGGTCGAGGGCTTTGCCGGTCTGGCCTACAAGCACGAGGTGGTGGGGGCCGGGGCGGTCCAGGGCGTAGGCCGGCTGGGCTCGGTCAAGCAGATCTCGCCGACCGTGCTGATGCAGTACCGCTTCCTGGCGCCGAACGACGCCTTCAGGCCCTACCTGGGGGCAGGGCCGAGCTATGTCCACTTCTTCGACGCGCGCGGCTCGGCGGCCTTGACCGCGCTGACCCAGCCCGGCACCGTCGCCACCCGGATGAAAGCCGATGACGCGTTCGGGGTGTCGATGCAGGTCGGTGGCCACTTCAGGCTGGGCGAGCGCTGGTTCCTCGACGGCTCGGTCATCAAGTCGCTGATCCAGACCACCACCACGCTGTCGACCGGCCAGAAGATTGACACCTCGCTCAATCCGGTCTCGACCAATTTCTCGGTCGGCTACCGCTTCTGACGGCGCGTCGTCGGGTTTGCAGGTCCGCTAGTAGATCCACTCGCAGCCGCAGTGCTGGCGGCGGCGGCGCTGGTTTGGCCCGGCGGATTGCCCGCCCATTGCAGCAAGGCCTCCAGCGCCGGCCGGGCAGCGTTGGCCTGGGGGTGCTGGATGATGGCCACCAGGATCCGGCGTTGGCCGTCGGCGGCCAGCACATAGCCGGCGGTGGCCGCCACGTCGCGCAGCGAGCCGGTCTTCAGGTGCGCCCGGCCAACGCTGCTGCGGCTGCGCCGCAGCGTGCCGTCCAGCCCGGCCACCGGCAGCGAGGCCAGCAACTCCGGCATCGTCGCCGAATGCCAGGCGCGCAGCAGCAGCCTGGCCAGCAGTTCGGCGCTCAGCCGCTGGCTGCGCGACAGGCCCGAGCCGTTGTCGACCACCGCCGCATCGGCCAGCGCGCCGAAAGACTCGTGCAGCCAGCCGGCCAGCACCCGCCGGGCGTTGTCACTGCTGCCCAGGCCGCGCTGGCTCAGCCCCAGGCTGAGGAACAACTGCTGCGCCATCACGTTGTTGCTGTACTTGTTGATGTCACGCACCAGTTCGGGCAGCGGCGCCGAGCTCAGCACCAGGCTGGCCGGCGTTGACGGCGACGCGCCGTCGCGAACGACGCCGCCCAACTGTCCGCCCAGGCTGCGCCAGAGCGCCTTGACCAGCCGGGCGTCGAAGCTGGCCGGATCGGCATAGGCCAGCGGCCAGCTTTGCTCGCCGCAGGCGCGTGGGTAGCTGCCCTCGAAACGCATCCGCAGCGGATCGGCGGGCGTGGCCTTGAGCGCGCTGCGCCAGTCCTCGCAGGGGCCGGCCGACAGCGGCACTTCGGCGTCCACCGCCATGCCGTCGAGCACCGGCTCGACGCTGACCAGGGCGACGCCGCGTGCCGGCAGCGGGGTGAAGCTGTAGACCAGGCTGCGCTGGGCCAGCAGCAAGGCGTCGGGGGCGACGTTGTAGGGCCGCAGCGGCTCGCCGTCGAAGTCGCCGGGCGCGGCCTCTGGCGCGGCGAAGGCGCTGCGGTCGATCACGATGTCGCCACGGATCTCGGCCAGGCCCATCTGGCGCAGCCGGCGCAGCAGCAGCCACAGCCGCTCAACCGTCCATTTCGGGTCGCCCTGGCCCTTGATCACCAGCGCGCCGTCGAGCACGCCGTCGGCCAGCGTGCCGTGCAGCCAGACCGGCGTGGTCCAGACATAGGCCGGCCCGAGGATCTCGAGTGCGGCCTGCGTCGTCACCAGCTTGAACACCGAGGCCGGGTTCATCGCCTTGCCGGCCGACCAGGCCAGCAGCGGCGCAGCACCGTCCAGCGGCAGCACCACGGCGGCCATCGCCTGCTCCGGCACCTGGGCCTGGGCCAGTGCCTGGCGCACTGCCGCCGGCAATGCGCCGGTGTCGGGCATGGCCGACCTGGCGGCCTGGCCGGCCAGCGCCAGCGCCGCCACCGCTGCACACCGACCGAGGCCCGCCACAGCGCCCGCGCACCACCGCCGAATGACCATCGGCCGATGATGGCATGGCCAGCTTCCACACTAAACTTCGGCCCGCCCATGGACCCCTGCCTGCTCGCGCTCGATACCGCCACCGAGTGCCTGGCGGTCGGCCTGTGCAGCGCTGCCGGGCAGGCCGTCCGCCACGAGGCCGGCGGGGCGCAGTCCTCGGCCCGGCTCATCCCGCTGGCGCAGGAGCTGCTGGCCGAGGCCGGGCTGGGTTGGGCGGCGCTGGACGCGGTGGCCTTCAGCGCCGGGCCGGGCGCTTTCACTGGCCTGCGCAGCGCCTGCGCCGTGGCCCAGGGCCTGGGGCTGGGACTGGACAAACCGCTGATCGCGATCGACAGCCTGATGACCCTGGCCGAGGACGCCTGGGGGCTGGGCCCGGCCGCCGCCGCCGAACGCTGGCATTGGGTGGCACAGGACGCGCGCATGGACGAGGTCTATGCCGCCGCCTACCAGCGTGCGTCAGGCCCGTCCGCCGGCTGGACGGTGGTGGCCGCGCCTGCGCTCTACACGCTTGCCGCGCTCGCCGCGCGCTGGTCGGCGCAGCCACCCTGGGCGCTGGCGGGCAACGCCGCCGCCGTGTTCGGGGAGCGTCTGCCGACTGCCGGCGCGGCCCGTGTCGATAGCGTCAGCGACCGCGCGGGCGCGCTGCTGCGGCTGGCGCGACAGGCCTGGGCGCAGGGCCGGTTGATCGCCGCCGACGATGCGCTGCCGCTGTACCTGCGCGACAAGGTTGCGCTGACCACCGCCCAGCGCCGCCAGAGCGCAGGCGCTGGCGTGGCGCCGGCATGAGCGCCCCGGTCCGGGACAGGGCAGGCCAAGCCAGCCCGGCCGTGGCCGAAGCGGCCAGCGAGACCGGCCTGCGCAGCATGCGCCTCTGCGATGTCGACGCGGTCGCGGCGATCGAGGCCAGCGCCTACACCTTCCCCTGGACGCGCGGCAATTTCATCGACTCGCTGGCCGCAGGCTATGTCGCCGAGCTGCTGATCGAGCCGGCGGGCCGGATCCTCGGCTACCTGCTGGGCCTGTACGGCCATGAAGAAACCCATCTGCTGAACCTGACCGTGGCGCCGCCGGTCCAGCGCCAGGGCCATGGCCGGACCTTGCTGGCGCGGCTGACCCGACTGGCCCGGCTGCGCGGCGACCGCCAGCTCTGGCTGGAGGTGCGCCAGAGCAACGCGGGCGCGCAGCGCCTGTACCTGGGCGCCGGCTTCGAGGCGATCGGCCTGCGGCGTGGCTACTATCCGGCCGCCGCCGACGGCCGACCCGGCCGCGAGGACGCGCTGGTGATGCGCCTGCAACTCAGCGGGCAGGGCCATGGCCTGGACTGAGCGCCAGCAGGCGATGCTGGGTGAAATCGGCCTGCGCGTCTGGGCGCCG
>JANXYH010000035.1 GCA_025350145.1 Burkholderiales bacterium
GAATTGCTCGGCAACCGCTGCCAGCGAACCTGAACTGACCCTGATCTCGGTGCGAGTACGGGGTGTCGTGCGGGCCAAAGGATGAATCTGAGTCATGCTCCATACTCCTGTTTGAGCGATGAAATCACCTGCTGCATCACCGCGCGAGCCTGGAAGAGCGGCCAGCTGCGAACAGGTATATGATCACACGGGACGGAACACTTAGGCAACCGTTGCCAGTCAGCTTCGGATTTGATTAGCTTTGCCTGTCTGATATTTGGCGGTGGCACCACTGGCAGTTCGGGATTTCCCAAGCCCTCGTAAACAAATCCGGCTTGTAAGTCGATTCCGATGTGCATTTCCTTTCATTCAAATGGATCATGCGTCGACTGATTTGGTCGGAACGAGCTGCTTAAACTTTTTGAACAGCTTGTCTTGCGCCAAATATAGGTTGCCGCTTGCTCGCGAGCAAGCCACATACAGCTTGCTTTTAATCAATGGACTAATTTCTCTCAGCCTGCCCGCCAAATAGGCCTTATGAGCGGCTTGGTGCATCACTACGCATACGTCGCCGTGATGGTCCTGTCCTTTGGAACCGCCCCAGTTTTGCGAATGACATCCGAATTTGCTGTGCTCTTGAATGAAGAGCTTCACGGTGGTCGCGCAAGCGTGGTGTTCGTCAGCTTCCTTCTGATTCGTTACATGAGTGACTTCGGAGGCTCGTTCCGTGTGGGAGTAAATTTCGATGCCTATGTGCTCTCTGATGAACTTGGTCACCGAGGCGCTGCAACGATGACTCTTGGAAAGGGAGGTCGTGTCAACCACGAGTCCGGATTTCTGAAATCGTCTTTTGTATTTCTCGTAGTCGTCGTGCAGACTTTTGTTCAAAGGGCCGTCACTGCTACTTGTATACGTGTGCTGGAAAAAGTCGCCTACGAAGAGCAAATCCATGTTGCAGCCGCAGATGGCTTCGAGCAACTGGAAGTCATGCCCACCGATGTCCTGCACCTCGTCAAAGCAAAGCACATCGAAATATTTAGCGACTCGCTTCGTAACTTCGGCAATGACGCCTTTAGTGTCTAATAACTTGGCAATGCGGTTGTGATAGAGCCTGCGGCCAGGATCGATATAGAAGGAATCCAAGTGCCGGGGAAGCTTCATGGTCTCCTTCGGTGGGCTTTTGAAATTGATCCCCTTGGTCCGCATCTTCATGGCCAGGACAGGCCGGTAGCAAAATGAATACAGAAAAGTGAAATAGGTGAGCAGAGTGATGTTCGTCGGTATAAATCCGAATTTTTCGAACACCTTCCTGCGCAACGTAGCGAGATTTTCATCCGTATAGGTGACGAGCAAGAATCGGCGTTCGCGATCGAGTCCGGCGATGATCATCGTCGTCTTGCCAGACCCTGCGACGGCGAAGATTACTTTCTTATCCACGCGATGGCGTTCTGGATGTAGTCGGGGGCGACAAGATCATCTTGTTTCTTGTCGAGCAGTTCGAAGGCCGCATCGGCCTTGTTGGCGAGCATGTAATCTTCGACGCTCAGGGACTTGCGTTCGGTGGAGAACAGGGAATCGCATACTGCGGCGTTGTCTTGATAGACGCACACTTCGAAGGTCCACCGGGAGTTGTCCTGATCGGCGAACACCATGATGTCGTTGGTCACATGGCCGACATTTCGGTCAACGCAGTTGGCTTGGTAGTTCCTGTCGTTGTCCCGGACGACTGCTGTTTTGATGTTGAGCAGTTTTGCTAATTCCATGTATCGTTTGCAGCTTGTTCCGACTGGAATGATGTGGACGCTGTCCGCTTCGGGTGTTGCGCCACCAGAATGCCTTTTGTAAAAGGCGTTCATCAGGATGAATTCCGCATCGCCCTCCACCAAAAGAGCCTTCTTCGCCAGCACGAACTCAAGAACGCTGTTGTCAGGCGCCTTCATGAAGAATTTCGCCGTGTCGTCGCTCAATTGACTGAGCAGCGCGGGAGCTGAACCTGAACTATTCAAAAGCACCGCCTTTCGCAGATCGAGGCGCGAACAAACCATGCTGCTGTGGGTGGCGATGAAAAGCTGCTTCTTTTGGGAGTCCGAAATTCTCTGGATCAGCTTGTTCGTATTCGCATGGCTGAGATGGTTTTCGGGCTCTTCGAGCAGCAGGATGTCAAGTTTGTGCAAGCCATCGGTCTTCTTCAAGGCAAACTCGGTCTTGATGAAGCACTGCCGCCCTTTGCCTTTTGCCTCAATGGGGATGTCGTCCTCGGTGAGGATCAAATCCGTGACGAGATTGGACTTCAATCCTGTTCTGACCGCGAATTTGTATTCGTCAAGCTTGTCATTGACTTCGCTGAGAGCGCTCGTCTTGAAACTTGCCTTGTTCTTTCGGTAGAGGTTTTCGTGCTTGTTGCGTTCCAACACCGTGGCGTGAGCGCCATAGACAGTCTTGGTGTATTCGCGATTTGCGTAGTCGCTGCCGATCTGCGAGTTGTCGATGACGAGATGCTTAATAAACTTTTTGTAACCTGAGTAAGATTGGTCGGCGAATGTCGTGAATTTGATACGGTAATACTCGAATGGAAATATAGGCTCCTGCCCGCTTAGAGCTTCCTGAATGTCCTTGCCATAGACATCGACCGGCTCGCAATCCATTCGCAACCCGTCGCTCTGTGCGTCTTTGGAATTGTTTTTGCCGTTCAGGTCCGGATTGTTCTGCTCGGTCAGATAGACTTCAACGAAGAGCTTTGGCAGATCAGAAAGCTTCTTCGCGCCCAAAAGAAACTTTCTAATGGCGCCCACATTGAATATGGACTCGAGGCCGACAGTTTCGACTTTGCTCACGCTGCCGCTCAGGACCAGGTCGAGGGCGAGCAGGATGGAGCTTTTGCCAGCCTCGTTGTCACCGACAAAAATGTTCAACGTCTCATCAACGTGAAGGTCGAGAGTCTCGAACCGTTTGAAGTTCGATAGCACGATTCGAGAAATCGTCTTCATTTCACCTGCCCATGTCGCATTTCATCTCCCATAAGCTACTTATTTCGTAATCATAGTGACAACTACACGGTTGCCGGGGATCAGAGAGGGACTATATGAGCGACTTCGCTCGAAATCGCTAGGATTCATGCGACCTTCAAAGTCGTGCCCAGGTACTGCTGCATCATGGGCGTGTGCGCCGACAGGTCGGGCGGCGCCGGCGGGCCGGGTCGGGTGGCGGTGTTCATCGGGACTTGGAACGGGGCACGGGGGCAAGGGCCGGCACGGCCAGCCAGCCCATGCGGGCAAAAGCAGGCCAAGGCGGGAAAAAACGCGCGATGTTCGGCGACTGAGGTGTTGCGAGCGCTGCGCGCCGCGCCGGCCTTGCCGCCGCGTTCAGGCCAGCGCGGCCAACACCGTGCCGACACACTCGCCCAGCCCGATCCGCCTGGCGCCTGGGCGCTCGCAGTGGGCGCGCAGCACGACGCTGTCGCCGTCCTGCAGGAAGCTGCGGGTCTCGCCCGAGGCCAGGGTGATCGGCAGCTTGCCGCCGCCGGACAGCTCCAGCAGTGATCCGCCCTGGTCGGGCGTGGGCCCGGACTGGGTGCCGCTGCCCAGCAGGTCGCCGGGCTGCAGGTTGCAGCCGTTGCTGCTGTGGTGGGCCAGCATCTGCGCCACGCTCCAGTAGGCGTCGGCGTAATTGCTGGTCGTCAGGGGCTGCGGCGCTTGGCCCTGGGCGCGCATCGCGGCGGTCTGCAGCAGCACTTGCAGGCGGATATCGATGGCGCCAGCGGTGCGATTGATGTCGCTGTCGAGGTGGGGCAGGGGCGCAGGGTCGCCGGCCGGGCGCGAGAAGGGCACGCGGAACGGCGCCAGTGCCTCGCGGGTGACGATCCAGGGCGAGATCGTGGTCGCAAAGCTCTTGGCCAGGAAGGGCCCCAGCGGTTGGTACTCCCAGGCCTGCAGGTCGCGTGCCGACCAGTCGTTTAGCAGGACCAGGCCGAACCAGTTCTCCTCGGCGCTGGCCATGCCCATAGGCCTGCCCGAAGCGTTGCCCTGCCCGACGAAGACACCCAGCTCCAGCTCGTAATCCAGCCGCTGGCAGGGCGCATAGACCGGGTCGGCGCCTTCGGCCCGGGTCTGGCCCCAGGGCCGGTGGAAGGTCTGGCCGCTGACGCCGATCGAGGAGGCCCGGCCGTGGTAGCCGATCGGCAGCCATTTGTAGTTCGGCAGCAGCGGGTTGTCGGGGCGGAACAGCTTGCCGACCGTGGTGGCATGGTGGATGCCGGTGTAGAAGTCGGTGTAATCGCCAATCGCGCAGGGCAGGGCCATCTCGGCCTGCGCCTGCGGCAGCAAGCAGTCGGCCAGGCTCGCGGCCTGGGCGCTGCCCTCGGCCAGCGCCGCGCTGATGGCCATGCGCAGCGCTTGGCGCCGGGGCTGGGGCAGGGCCATGACGGTGTTCAGGTCGCCGGCCGCCAGGGCCGCCAGCGCTTGCCCCAGATCGGCCGGCCAGCCCGAGCTGTGTTGCGCGGCGTGCAGGTCCAGCACCTGGTCGCCGATGGCAACGCCGATCCGCCAGGGCTCGGCGCTGGCGCTGCGGCGAAAGCGACCAAAAGGCAGGTTCTGCACCGGGAAATCGGTCTGCGCGGCGTTGGCCGAGGCCAGCCAACTGCGCAGCGCCGGGTCGTGTGAGCTGTCGATGCCGTTCATGATGTGGGTGCCGGGTTGAAGTGGTCGGCCAGGCCCTGCCAGCACTGGCTGTAGGCGCTGTCGAGGTGCTCGCTCTGCATCGCCCAGGCGCTGGGGTGCAGCCGGTAGCGGCTCTCGAACATGAAGGCCAGGGTGTGGTCGAGCTTGTGCGGCGCCTGGCTTGCGGCGCTGGCTTTGGCGAAGGCCTGGGCATCGGGGCCGTGCGCCACCATCGGGTTGTGCAGGCTGGCGCCGCCGGGGCTGAAGCCGCCGGGCTTGGCGTCGTACTGGCCATGCACCAGGCCCATGAACTCGGCCATGACGTTGCGGTGGAACCAGGGTGGCCGGAAGCTGTCCTCCATCACCAGCCAACGCGGCGGGAAGATCACGAAATCGCAGTTGGCGGTGCCGGGGGTGTCGCTGGCCGAGGTCAGCACGGTGAAGATTGATGGGTCCGGATGGTCGAAGCTTATCGAGCCTATGGCCATGAAGTGGGCGGTGTCGTAGACGAAGGGGCAGAGGTTGCCGTGCCAGGCGACGACGTCGAAGGGCGAGTGCGCCTGCGCCCGGCGCCAGAGCTTGCCGCCGCTGCGGCAGAGAATTTCATAGGCGCCGGCGCCGGTCTCGAAGGCCGCCGCCGGGGCGATGAAGTCGCGCGGGTTGGCCAGTCCATTGGCGCCAATGGGGCCCAGTTCGGGCAAGCTGAAGGCGCTGCCATGGTTCTCGCAGACATAGCCGCGCGAGGCGCCATCGGGCAAGTCGACCTTGAACACCAGGCCACGCGGGATCAACACGATTTGCCCGGGTGCGGCCTGGAGCACGCCGAGTTCGGTGGTGACGACCAGGCGCCCGAGTTGCGGCACGATCAGCAGTTCGCCATCGCTGTCGACCAAGGCGCGGCGCTGCATGGCCGCGTTGGCGGTGTAGACCAGCAGCGTGATGCCGACCTGGGCCTCGGGGTCGCCGTTGGCGCAGACGGTGGCCAGGCCATCGACGAAATCGACCAAGACGGCCTGCGGCGGCAGGCCGAACGGCTGCCAGCGCAGCGGGTCGGGCGGCACGGCCATGCCGGCGCCGCAATCGGCCGCGCCGCTGCACCACTGGTCCTGCGGGTAGGGTGAATGGGCACCGGTCACGACCGAGGGCTGGCGCCGGTACAGCCAGGTGTGGCGGTTCGACGCCCTGGGCGCGGTGAAGGCGCTGCCCGAGAGCTGCTCGGCGTACAGGCCGAAGGCCGGTCGCTGGGGGCTGTTGCGGCCCAGCGGCAGGGCGCCGGCCACGGCCTCGCTGCTGAAGTGGTTGGCAAAGCCGCTGAGCGGTGGCGAGGCAGTGGTCATGGCGGGGCCGGGTTGCTGAGGATGTCAGTGGCGGCTGGGGCGCTGCTGCGGGCCGCGGCAAGCGCCTGCCGCAGGACGCTGATGGCACCGACATGGTTGGCCAGCAGCAGCACCAGCCGGGCGTTCAGGGCCTGGCTGGCGGCCGGCGTGAGGTCGCGGTGGGCTTCGATCAGCGCCTCATAGAAGTCGTCGGGCGCATCGAGGTGGAGCTTGGTGTTCAGGTCCATGGTGGCGGGCTGCGGCAATCGGGCTCAGGGCTGCGCCAGGGCGCGGCGCATCGCCGCACGCAGCGCCTGCGGCTCGGGCCGGCGCCAGCGGGCGCACACATGCTGGTCGGGGCGCAGCAGCACCAGCGTGCCGGGCAAGGCATCGTAGCGCTGGCTGGCCAGGCCCTGGCTGTCGCTGAGGTGCTCAGCCGCCTCGGTCGGGTCGGCCGGGTCGGCAGCCGGGGCCTGGTCAGCCGCAGCCAGGCAGAGCAGGCGCAGCGGCGCCGGCAGGTCGGCGACAGCGATTTCGGCCAACCAGGGCGGGGCCGGACCGAAGCACAGCGCGGTGAAGGCGCCGCTGCGGCTGAACTGCAGCAGCCAGCCGGCCTGGCCGCAGTGCTGCACCGGCGCGTCGGGCGCGACCCCGCCCAGCCGCAGCGAGCCGGCGAAGCTGTCCACGTCGGCTGTGCTCAAGGGCGAGTCGGCCAGCACCGCCGGCAGCGACAGCCGGCCGCTGTTGACCAGGCTGCGGGCAAACGGATGCTGTCGCGCCAGGTCCAGCGTGGCGTCGCGGAACAGCCGGCTGACCTCGCTCTTGGGGGTGATGAAGTCGGTGGCGCGGGTCGAGTTCAGGATGTTCTCGTCGGCTGCGGCCTCGCGCTCTGTCCCGTAGCTGGCCAACAGCGCCGGGCCGGCCCGGCCCTGGACGACTGCGGCCAGCTTCCAGCCCAGGTTGTCGGCGTCCTGCACGCCGGAGTTGGCGCCGCGCGCGCCGAAGGGCGAGACGCCGTGCGCCGCGTCGCCGGCAAACAGCACCCGGCCGTGGACGAAACTGTCCATGCGCAGGCACGAGAAGCTGTAGACGCTGGCCCATTCGAGGCTGAAATCCACCCCCGGCCCGAGCAGCGCCTGGACCCGCGGGATGATCCGCTCGGGCTGCTGCTCGGCCTGTGGGTCGGCGTCCCAGCCGAGCTGGAAATCGATCCGCCAGACATCGTCGGGCTGCTTGTGCAGCAGCACGCTCTGGCCCGGGTGGAACGGCGGATCAAACCAGAACCAGCGCTCGGTCGGGAAGGGCGCGCGCATCTTCACGTCGGCGATCAGGAAGCGGTCCTTGAAGCTGCGGCCGTGGGCCTGCAGGCCCAGCGATTTGCGCAGGGTCGAGCGGGCGCCGTCGCAGGCCACGACATGGTCGGCCAGCAGGCTGCAGGGGCCGTCGGGCGTGTCCACGCTCAGGCGCACGCCGGATTCATCGGCGACGATGCCACTGACGCTGTGCCTCCAGCGCAGCGTGATCAGCCGCAGTTCGGCGGCGCGGTCGGCGAGGTAGCCCTCGACGTAGTACTGCTGCAGGTTGATGAAGGCCGGCCGGCCGTGGCCGGGCTCGGGGCTGAGGTTGAAGGCGTACAGCGGCGCGTCGCGAAAGAACACCTTGCCGACGTTCCAGGACACGCCCTTGTCGACCATGGTCTGGCCACAGCCTAGCCGGTCAAAAATCTCCAGCGTGCGCTTGGCAAAGCAGATGGCCCGCGAGCCCGTGGACAGCCGGTCGTCGTTGTCCAGCAGCAGCACCGGCACCTGCTGCAGCGCCAGCTCGATCGCCAGGGTCAGGCCGACCGGACCGGCACCGACGACGATGACCGGGTGGCGGACCGGCGCGCTGGCGTCTTGCTCGGCCGAGCGGCGGTAGGCGTAGCGCCGCTGCTGGTAGTCCTGCGAATGATCGAGCGAATGATCGCGCGGGCGGTCGCGTGGGGGGTCGTGCGCGGCGGCCATGGCGCGGTCTGGCTCAGGCCTGCAGCGCCTTCCACATCGCGACGTCGCGCTCGGCGGTCCAGATGCGCGGGTCGGCGTGGCCGCTGGCCTCGTCGTAGCAGCGGCTCACGTCAAAGGGCATGCAGTGCTGGAAGATCACCCAATGGCCGTACTTGGGCGTCAGCGCGGCCAGGGTCGCCTGGTAGACGCTGTTCAGGTCCTGCCCAGCGGCCACGCCGGCACTGACCTGGCGCCAGACATCGGCGATGAAATCGCGGGTGCCGCGCAGGCCGCTGGCGACCAGTTCGGGGGTGGTCAGCGCTGCGCCCCGGCCGGGCACCAGGGCGCTCGCGTTCATTTCCGCCAGGCGGTCAAGCGTGGCCGGCCAGTCGCGGAAATAGGCGTCACCGGCATAGGGCGTGGCGTCGAACTCAACCAGGTCTCCGGAGAACAGGATGCGCTGCTCGGGCAGCCAGGCGATGGTGTCGCCCTTGGTGTGGCCGCGGCCGACCTGGAGCAACTGGACTTCGAGCTTGCCCAGCCAAATCGACATCCGGCCCTCGAACGTGATGGTCGGCCAGGTCATGCCCGCCGGCACCGATTCCACCGCCTGGAACAGCCGCGGGAAGCGGCCGATCTCGCTGGCCTTGTCTTGCTCGCCGCGCTCGACGATCAGGTCGAAGGTGTCGCGGCTGGCCACGATGTGCTGCGGCGCGTAGGCGCTGGCGCCCAGCACCCGCACCGCGTGGTAGTGGCTCAGCACCACGTACTTGATCGGCAGGTCGGTGACGCTGCGGATGTGGCGGATCACGTCCTGCGCCATCACCGGCGTGGCCTGGGTGTCGATCACCATCACCGCGTCGTCGCCGACGATGATGCCGGTGTTCGGATCGCCCTCGGCGGTGTAGGCGTAGGCGTTGGCGCTGAGGCGGGTGAAGCTGACCTGCTTGACGTCCAGGTCGGCTTGGCTGGCAAAGGTGGCGCTCATGCTGTGCCTATGGAGTGGGGGAGATTGGCTGGTCAGCCGCGTGGCTTGGGCGGGGCGCGCCGCGCTGCGGGACGGTCCGTGCTGCGTTCGCTGCTGCGCAGGTCGCGCCTGTCTGTGCCACGGTCGTTCGGGCGTCGGGGTCGGTCCTGCGCCGGCTTGAAGGTGACCGTCGGCGGTGGCGCCGCCGGGTCCAGCGGTTTGCGCACCCGCACCGGCTTGCGCTCGCGCTCCAGCGGGGTGGCGACGGTGTTCATGGCCGCCGCCAGGCTGGCGACCACGGCATCGCTGGCATCGGCCACGGCGGCGCTCTCGGCCGGCGTCGGGTCCGCCGCCTCGGTCCGGACCAAGCCGGTGTACGGGCTCAGCAGCGACACCAGTTGGCCATAGACCTTGGGCGTGCCGGCCACCATCTCGCGCTGGAACAAGAAGTCAGCCTCGCCGGTGAAATTGCCGCACAGCCCGCCGGCCTCGGTGATGATCAGCGAGCCGGCGGCCATGTCCCAGGGCTGCAGGCCGGTCTCGAAGAAACCGTCGTACCAGCCCGCCGCGACATAGCACAGGTCGAGCGCGGCCGCGCCCGGGCGGCGCACCCCGGCACATTGGCGCGTCACCGCCTCGAACATCTTCA
>JANXYH010000095.1 GCA_025350145.1 Burkholderiales bacterium
GCCTGCCAGCCGGCCACGCAGCACCCGCGGTGCAGCGCATCCGGCCCGCCGCCCCGACCCAAGCGCTGCGACGCCACAGCAAGGCGCCGTGGGCAAGGCTGCGCCGCCCAGCGCCACATCGGCCAGCCTGCCCAAAACGGCATCATGCAGACTGCTCGACAGTCCGTCTACGACGCCCGTTCGGGCCCCGGCTGGCCAAACCCGGTCTTGGCACTGCACCTGCGACCGCCGCCGCCGCCCGGCAACGCCCGGCTCGGACGCAATGCGCATTGCATGGCGCAGGCGCTGACCTTACATTGCCCCTTTGCCGACCTCCGCCCAGCGGCACGGCGCTTCTGTCCAACCCGGTTTACCCGCCGCCGGCAATACCGGCCCGCCTTGCCCGCTTCAGATCGGCGGCGGATAAACGCTTTTGGTTGTCGGCGACATTACTTAACAATGCCTAAAGCTTGAGGAGAAAAGTGGCAAATTCAGGCGACGTGAAAAGTACCTTGCGTTTGGGCCGCCAAAGATCGTCGAACGCTTTGCGCATGAACCGCTTCTCGTTGGATACCAATGCGTCAGCATGAAGCAAGTGCGTCATTATGTCCAGATCGGCTTGGGCATTTAGATCTATGGCGTTTGGCCTTGTAGCAGCGTGATGGGCAATATAGAGCATGTTCTTCACAAACGTTGTGAAGTACGGGTAGAAATCTGGTGATCTCGCCCAACGATTTGCGACTTCTACAGGGTTGCGTGACTTCACGAGTGCAGGGATAAAGAGCTTACCGGCAAATTCCAAATTTGTATTGATGTATCCGCGCAAATCAGCAACTCCGTGTTTCTTTGGGTCGTAGCTAACGTCCTGCTTCCACGCAGCAAACTCATCCCGAACCTCCTGTGAAGTCAGTTTTTGTGCAGCCCTCTTGCGATCTTCTTCCGCTCGCGCCGCAGCCGATGCATGCCAAGCATGCCACGAACCATCAGATGGGACATTACGCCACGCGGCTACTAGTCGTTCGCGTCGACTCGGCTCCATGAAGATTCTTGCATTCGTGCCCCGTCCTTGAACGAGTTCGGAATGCCAGATGTCCAAAAAATCATTGCAGATGAAAGTTCCCGTGTCCGCCAAGAAAGGCAGGCGACGGGTAACAAGGTCCGCACGTCGCTTTTCGATCCCATATGTACGTTGTGTCTCCTCAATAAATATATGACCGTACACAGGCGAGATCCGTCCACGCTGGCACAAATCCCGTAGCGGCCCCGACTCCAAGAGGTCAAAGTTGTCGTTGCTTAGGGCATTTGTATCAAAGACAACTCGCATAATTTCTACTTTTGCCCCGGTGGACGCGTTTTTTGACGCCTAACTAAAAGCGTTTACCCGCCGCCGGCAATACCGGCCCGCCTTGCCCGCGTCAGATCGGCGGCGGATAAACGCCTTTGGTTAGGTGTCATTCAACGTGCGCTCGCGCCGATAGTGAATTTGATAATGTTTCCAGATGAGTCCTGGCCGGAGCCAGTAGTAGTTCCACCTGCCGGGGGTGTTTCCAATGAACCGGTTGCCGTAACGCTGTTGGGACATGAAATAACCCACTGACCGCTCCTTGCTGCCTGCATGGTGTAACTTCCAATGCACTCGCCATCGCCAGTTGGAAGAGTCAGTCGAATTGTTCCATTGCGACCATTGTCTGCGATCACTACGTATCCTGAAAGTAGAGCCGAATAGAGTGTCCACTCGACAGCGATTGGTCGAGTGAGTGGTGACATTACATTTGTATTAGTTCTCAGGCTTTGCGTTGGCGGCGCTAAGGAACTCGGAGGCACAACTGGTGGTGCAGGTGACGCGGCGGCTCGCGTTTGATTTTCGGTTTTCAAAGCTGCGCGAATAGGCATTGATTCATTTGGGCAGCGGCTGGACGCGCCGCTCAACGACTGCACAATTGCTATCTGTCCATCAGGTAGTTTGATTCGATCACCCACCTTCGCGGTACTTCCTACGCAGTGCTCACCTTCCGCGCCAGTAATGCTGTCAGATGCCTTCTGAATAAGACTTCCAGGAATGAAGACAAACCAGCAGCCGCTAAGCGGCAGCGCTATTAGTAAAGTTGCTGCAACTCGAACTATCGGTTGGTATGACATTTCATTCATTCGCAGTTGAGCTGAGTCAATCTATGGGCAGCGTAGTTCACTTCTGTCAGTTGAGGATAAGAGGGGCGACGCCAATGACGCCCAACTTGTTGTCGATCCGCCGCCAGCAGAGCGAACGCTCCGGCTGCTGACACGGCCGGCGCTGCACCACGAAAGGGGCAAGTCCGGCAGGGCGGGCGATGGGGTGGGTTGCCGGCTGGACGTTGGCGACGTGGCTTCGCCACTTGCGCGGCATCCAGCGCGTTAGTATGCTGTATGAAAACACAGTATCGGCCATACCCATTCCTCCCACCGTTATTCTGTCTGTCCGGCCTGCCGGATATTCTGCTGGCCACTCCGGCCGGCCTGCACCGGTAAAACCCGCAGCGCTGCATCGCGGCCGCATGACCGCGACCCTGCGCTGGATCATCCTGCTGCCGGCGGCGGTGGTGGCCTGAAGCGGTCGACCGCGTCGGTGATCAGGCCGTCGATGCCGTCGGCCTGCAGGCGCTCTGCGGTGGCCGCGTCATTGACGGTGAAGACCAGGGCGCGCAGCCCGGCGGCATGGATCTGCGCGATCACGGCGCGGCTGGCCAGGCGCTGGTTCAGCACCATCGCAACGCAGCCCAATGCGAGGGCGGTGGCGAGGGCGGTGGCCAGGGCGGTGGCCAGGCTGTCGTCGACCAGCGCGTCCAGCAGCAGGGCCCGCGGGATGGCCGCTGCCGCCTGGCGTGCGGCCTGCAGGGCCTCGGGCTGGAACGAGCTGAACAGCGGCGGCTCGGCGCCGGCCGGCCACAGCCGCAGGCAGGCCTGGGCTACGGCGATGCCGGTGGCGTGCTCGGTGCCGGGGGTGGGCTTGAGTTCGAGGTTGACGAAGTAGCCATTGGCGAGCACAAAGCGCGCCACCGCGTCCAGGCTGGCGATGGGCTCGCCGGCATAGGCCGGGCTGTGCCAACTGCCGGCGTCCAGGCGCGAGAGATCGGACCAGCGCTGCGCGCCCGCCAGGCCCTGGCCACTGGTGGTGCGCTCCAGGCTGGCGTCGTGCAGCAGCAGCGGCACGCCGTCGGCACTGAGCTTGACGTCGCACTCAAACGCGCGGTGGCCCAGGCTGGCGCCGAGGCGAAACGCCGCCAGCGTGTTCTCCGGGGCGAGCTTGCCGGCGCCGCGGTGGGCGATCCAGGCGGGCAAAGGCCAGGCTGTCATTTGGGCTGTTCCTTGGGCTGTTCCTTGGGCTGTGTCAGCGCCCTGGGGCGACGGCTCACAGCCGTTGCCCGCTGGCCGGGTCGAACCAGTGCAGTTGCGGCGCGGCCACCGCCAGGCCAAGCACATCGCCGGGCCGGGGGGCGGCGCGCATCGCGTCTACCCGCAGGGTGAACGCGGCGGCGCCGAGCCGGCCGTAGACCAAGCGCTCGGCGCCGAGCATCTCGACCATTTCGACCGCCAGTGGCCAGCCGCCGTCGCCGCAGACCGTGGCGTGCTCGGGCCGAACACCGAGCAGCAACTCGCCCGGGCGCGGCGCGGCGGCGGGCAGCGGCAGGGAGATGCCGGCCAGCTTGAACTGCCCCGCCTCGGCGCTGCCCGCCAGCAGGTTCATGGGCGGCGAGCCGATGAAGCCGGCGACGAAGGTGGTGGCCGGCCGGCCGTAGACCTGCTCGGGTGTGCCGATCTGCTCGATTCGCCCGGCGTTCATCACCACCATGCGCTGCGCCAGGGTCATCGCCTCAACCTGATCGTGGGTGACGAACAGCGAGGTCACACCCAGTTCGGCGTGCAGCTTCTGGATCTCCAGCCGGGTCTGGGCACGAAGTTTGGCGTCCAGGTTGGACAGCGGCTCGTCGAACAGGAAGGCCTTGGGCTGGCGCACGATGGCCCGGCCCATCGCCACGCGCTGGCGTTGCCCGCCCGAGAGCTGGCGCGGGCTGCGCTCCAGCAGCGCCTCGAGCTCGAGGATGCGCGCGGCCTTGTGTACCCGGGCGTCGATCTCGGCCTGGGGCAGCTTGGCGATCTTCAGGCCATAGGCCATGTTGGCGTAGACGCTCATGTGCGGGTAGAGCGCGTAGTTCTGGAACACCATGGCGATATCGCGTTCGGACGGCTCGACATCGTTGACCAGCTTGCCGCCGATCATGATCTCGCCGCCGCTGACTTCTTCGAGCCCGGCCACCATCCTCAACAGCGTGCTTTTGCCGCAGCCCGAGGGGCCGACGATGACGATGAACTCGCCGTCGCCGATCTCGGCCGAGACGCCGTGGATGACCTGGTTGGCCGTGGCGCCGCGGCCATAGTGCTTGACGACATTGCGGATCGAGATCGCGCTCATTTTTCGCTGTCCACCAGGCCTTTGACGAACCATCTCTGCATCAGCAGCACGACCAGGGCCGGCGGCAGCATTGCCAGCATCGCGGTGGCCATGATCAGGCTCCATTCGGTCTGCGCCTCGCCGCCCGAGATCATCCGCTTGATGCCTATCACCACCGGGTACATCGCTTCCTCGGTGGTCACCAGCAGCGGCCAGAGGTACTGGTTCCAGCCGTAGATGAACTGGATCACGAACAGCGCGGCGACCGAGGTTGCCGACAGCGGCAGCAGCACATCCCAGAAGAAGCGCATCGGGCTGGCGCCGTCCATCCGCGAGGCCTCGGTCAACTCCTCGGGCACGGTCAGGAAGAACTGGCGGAACAAAAAGGTGGCGGTGGCCGAGGCGATCAGCGGCACGGTCAAGCCGGCATAGCTGTTGAGCATGCCGAGGTCGGAAACGACCTTGTAGGTCGGCATGATGCGCACCTCGACCGGCAGCATCAGGGTGACGAAGATCGCCCAGAAGAAGGCCATCCTGAACGGGAAGCGGAAGTAGACGATGGCAAAGGCCGAGAGCAGCGAGATCGCGATCTTGCCCAGCGCGATCACCAGTGCCATCACCAGACTGACCCCCATCATCCGGCCGACGGCGGCGTTGGAGCCGTAGTGGTTGCCGCTGCCCTGCAAAGCGGCCAGGTAGTTCTCGACCAGGTGCGAGCCCGGCAGCATCGGCATGGGCGCGTGGATGATCGCCTCGGTGGTGTGGGTCGAGGCCACGAAGGTGATGTAGACCGGCAGCGCCACCACCGCCACGCCGAGCAGCAGCACCGCATGGGCCAGCCATTGCAGCCAGGGACTGCGCTCGACCATCAGTAGTTGACCTTTTTCTCGACCAAGCGGAACTGCGCCACCGTCAGGCCGATGACGATCACCATCAGCACCACCGACTGCGCCGCCGAGCCGCCCAGGTCGAGCGCCTTGAAGCCGTCGTAATAGACCTTGTAGACCAGGATCGCGGTGTCCCTGCCGGGGCCGCCCTTGGTCGCGGCGTCGACGATCGCGAAGGTGTCGAAGAAGGCGTAGACCATGTTGATGACGAAGAGGAAAAACGCGGTCGGCGAGAGCAGCGGGAACTGGATCGTCCAGAAGCGCCGCCACGGCCGCGCGCCGTCGATCGCGGCTGCTTCGATCAGCGACTTGGGGATCGATTGCAGGCCGGCGAGGAAGAACAGGAAGTTGTAGGAGAGTTGCTTCCAGACGGCGGCCATCACCACCAAAGCCATCGCGTGGCGGCTGTTGAGGAGGTGGTTCCACTCGAAGCCGGCTTGCGCCAGCAGGTACGAGACGATGCCTATGCTGGGCGCGAACATGAACATCCAGACCACCCCGGCGACCACCGGCGCCACCGCATAGGGTCAGATCAGCAAGGTGCGGTAGACGGCGGCGCCATGCACTACCCGGTCGGCGAACACGGCCAGCAGCAACGACAGCGACAGCCCGAGTGCGGCCACCAGCACCGAGAAGACCGCCGTGGTGGCAAACGAGTCCAGGTAGCTCTCGTCGGCCCAGAGGTTGCTGAAGTTCTCCAGCCCGACCCACTCGACCGAGGTGCCAAAGGCGTCGGACTGCTGCAGAGATTGCAGCAGCGCCTGCGCCGCCGGCCAGAAGAAGAACAGCGTGATGATCGCCGCCTGCGGCGCGATCAGCAGCCAGGGCAGCCAGCGCGAGCGGAAGACGACCCGTTTCTCGGCAGCCATGGGCGCGCGCCTGCTGGGCTGCCGGCTCAGCCCTTGTTGGCCTTCTGGAAGCGCTCCAGCAGCTCATTGCCGCGCTTGACGATCGAGTCCAGTGCCTCCTTGGCGGTCTTCTTGCCGCCCCAGACCTGCTCGAATTCCTCGTCCTCGATGGTCCGGATCTGCACATAGTTGCCCAGGCGGATGCCGCGCGATTTGTCGGTGACCTTGCGCACCATCTGGTTGACGGCGACATCGGTGCCCGGGTTCTCCTTGTAGAAGCCCGAGGTCTCGGTCAGCTTGAAAGCGGCGGTGGTGATCGGCAGGTAGCCCGTGCGTTTGTGGCTGGCCGACTGCACCTCGGGTTTGGAGATGAAATCGAAGAACGCCGCCACGCCCTTGTAGTCGGGCGCCGACTTGCCGGCCAGCACCCACAGGCTGGCGCCGCCGATGACGGTGTTCTGCGGTGCGCCCGGCACATCCGGGTAGTAGGGCAGGGTGGCCAGGTCGAAGGCGAACTTGGCGTTTTTCTTGACGTTGCCGTAGAAGCCCGACGAGGTCGTGACCATCGCGCATTCGCCCGAGATGAAGCTGGCCTCGGGCACATTGGCGCGGCCCTTGTAGACGAACAGGCCCTGCTTGGCCATGTTGGCCAGGTTTTCGATGTGGCGCACATGCAGCGGCGAGTTGACGACCAGGCGCGCGTCCATCCCGCCCAGGCCGTTGCGCTTGGTCGCCATCTCGACGTTGTGCCAGGTCGAGAAGCTCTCCAACTGGGTCCAGCCCTGCCAGGCAATGGTCAGCGGGCATTTGTGGCCGCTGGCCTTGAGCTTGGCCGCGGCCAGGGCCACCTCGGGCCAGGTGGTCGGCGGCCGGCTGGCGTCCAACCCGGCGGCCTTGAACGCGTCGCGGTTGATGTAGAACACCGTCGTCGAGCTGTTGAACGGGAAGCTCAGCATCTGCCCGTTGGGTGCGGTGTAGTAGCCGGCCACCGCCGGGATGTAGGCGCCGGGGTCGAACTTGTAGCCGGCGTCCTGCATCACCTTGCCGACCGGCACGACCGCGCCCTTGCTGGCCATCATGGTGGCGGTGCCGACCTCGAACACCTGCAGGATGTGCGGCGCGTTGCCGGCGCGAAATGCCGCAATCGCGGCGGTCATGGACTCGTCGTAGCTGCCCTTGTAGGTTGGCAGGATCCGGTAGTCCTTCTGGCTGGCGTTGAACTCCCGGGCCAGGTCGGTGACCCACTCGTTGTTGACGGCGGTCATGGAGTGCCACCACTGGATGTCGGTCTGGGCCTGGGCGACCGCGACCGTGCCAAGCAAGCCGGCCAGTGCCAGGCTGCGGTAGATGTTGGAAGGCATGCAAACTCCGTCGGCAAGTAGAAAAGGGGGGGGGAAAGGGAGAGAGGGGGAGAGGGGGCAGGACCGCAGTCTGGCAGCGGCGTGTGACATCTGCTGCGACCAGGCCCCGGGTTGTGTCACGCCGGGCGATTTCGGGCAACGGGATTTACCCGTCAGCGCGATGCCCAGCGCCCCAGGGGCAAATTGTTGCAGCGCGATAAAATCGGGCCTTGTCCCCGGGCGCCTGGCGCCAACCGCCGCAGCCCCTCTCGGCTGATCCGACCGGCGCAGCAGCTCCCATGAACGCACCACTATTCCTGTCCCCAGCCGCCGCCGATGAACTGGGCGGCGCAGCCGCCGCGCCGCGTCTGCGCGAGATTCCCTACAACTACACCAGCTTCTCGGACCGCGAGATCGTCATCCGGCTGCTCGGTGCGCGGGCCTGGGAGATCCTGCTGCAACTGCGTGGCGAGCGCCGCACCGGCCGCTCCGCGCGCATGCTCTACGAGGTTCTGGGCGACATCTGGGTGGTGCAGCGCAACCCCTACCTGGACGACGACCTGGCCGACAACCGCAAGCGCCGCGGACTCTTGATCGAGGCCCTGCGCCACCGCCTGGGCGAGGTCCAGCGGCGGCGCACGCCCGCTGCCGACCTGGGCCGCGACGCACTGGTCGGCGAGCTGCTGGCGATGGCCGGCGCGGCGGTCGGCCAGTTCGAGGCGCGGTTCGCGGCGGTGGCCGAGTTGCGCGCCCGCAGCCGCAAGCTGCTGGCCCGCCACACCGCCCGCGACAATATCAAGTTCGATCCGCTGTCGCGGGTCTCGCATGTCACCGACGCCACCGACTGGCGGGTCGAGTACCCGTTCGTGGTGCTGACGCCCGACACCGAGGCCGAGATGCCGGCCCTGGTCAAGGCCTGCATCGCGCTGGGCCTGACGATCGTGCCGCGCGGTGGCGGCACCGGTTACACCGGCGGCGCGGTGCCACTGACCTGGCGCAGCGCGGTCATCAACACCGAGAAGCTGGAGGCCCTTGGCGAGGTCGAACTGGTCGTGCTGCCCGGCCTGGACCGGCCGGTGGCGACGATCCGCAGCGAGGCCGGCGTGGTCACTCAGCGCGTGGCCGACGCCGCCGAGCGGGCCGGCTATGTGTTCGCGGTCGACCCGACCTCGGCCGATGCGAGCTGCGTGGGCGGCAACATCGCCATGAACGCCGGCGGCAAGAAGGCCGTGCTCTGGGGCACGGCGCTGGACAACCTGGCGAGCTGGCGCATGGTCACCCCCGACGCGCAGTGGCTGGAAGTGGTGCGGCTGGACCACAACCTCGGCAAGATCCACGACGCCGCCGTCGCCAGCTTCGAACTGCGCTGGCTCGACGCTGCTGGCAAGACGGTCGAGCGCCGCCAGCGCCTGGACATCCCGGGCAGCACCTTCCGCAAGGAGGGGCTGGGCAAGGACGTGACCGACAAGTTCCTGGCCGGGCTGCCGGGCGTGCAGAAAGAGGGCTGTGACGGCCTGATCACCAGCGCCCGCTGGATCGTCCACCGCATGCCGGCGCATGTGCGCACCGTCTGCCTGGAATTTTTCGGCAACCCGGTGACGGCGGTGCCGTCCATCGTCGAGATCAAGGATTTCATGTTCGCCGAGCAGCGCGGCGGTGGCGCGGTGCTGGCCGGTCTGGAGCACATGGACGACCGCTACCTCAAGGCGGTCGGCTATGCCACCAAGAGCAAGCGCGGCGGCCAGACTGGCCAGGCCCTGCCCAAGATGGTGCTGATCGGCGACATCGTCGGCGACGACGACGTGGCGGTGGCGCGCGCCGCCAGCCAGGTGGTGCGGATCGCCAACAGCCGCTCTGGCGAAGGCTTCATCGCCGTCAACGCCGAGGCGCGCAAGAAGTTCTGGCTGGACCGCAAACGCACCGCCGCGATCGCCCGCCACACCAACGCCTTCAAGGTCAACGAGGACGTGGTGATTCCGCTGCCGCGGATGGGCGAGTACACGCTGGGCATAGAGCGCATCAACATCGAGCTGTCGCTGCGCAACAAGCTTGAGTTGAGCGACCGGCTGCTGGCACTGTTCGGCCACGGCGCGCTGCCGCTGGGCCCTGCCGGCCACGCCATCGACAGCGCCGAGCTGCCCGGGGCCGAGCTGTTCGAGGAGCGCGTGGCGCAGGCCCTGGCGCTGCTGCGCACGGTGCGCGCGCAGTGGCAGGGCTGGCTAGCCGGCATTGACAGCCCGGCCGCAGCCGGCCAGGCCAGCCTGTTCGATCAACTGCAATCGCAGCAACTGCGGGCAAGCTGGAAGACCGAGTTGCTGGCGCCGCTGCAAGGCCTGTTCGCCGGTGCCGCCTTCGCGCCTGTCCTGGCCGAATGCCGGCGCATCCACGCCGAGGTGCTGCGCGGCCGCACCTGGGTGGCGCTGCACATGCATGCCGGCGACGGCAATGTGCACACCAACATCCCCGTCAACTCCGACAACTACGCGATGCTGCAGACCGCCCATGCGGCGGTGGCGCGGATCATGACTTTGGCGCGCAGCCTGGGCGGGGTGATCTCGGGCGAGCATGGCATCGGCATCACCAAGCTCGAATTCATGACCGATGCCGAGCTGGCCGACTTTGCCGCCTACAAGCAGCGTGTTGACCCGCAGGGCCGCTTCAACCAGGGCAAGCTGCTGCGCGGCAAGGCACTGGCGGCGCTGGGCGTGGACGACATCCTGGCCGCCGACCTCAGCCACGCCTACACCCCCAGCTTCGGGCTGATGGGCCATGAGTCACTGATCATGCAGCAGAGCGACATCGGCGCGATCAGCGACAGCATCAAGGATTGCCTGCGCTGCGGCAAGTGCAAGCCGGTCTGCGCCACCCATGTGCCGCGCGCCAACTTGCTCTACAGCCCGCGCAACAAGATCCTCGCCACCTCGCTGCTGGTCGAGGCCTTCCTCTACGAAGAGCAGACCCGGCGTGGCGTCAGCATCCGCCACTGGCAGGAGTTCGAGGATGTGGCCGACCACTGCACCATCTGCCACAAGTGCCTGAGCCCCTGCCCGGTCAAGATCGATTTCGGCGATGTCAGCATGGCGATGCGCAACCTGCTGCGCAAGATGGGCCAGAAGAGCTTCCGCCCGGGCAACGCGGCGGCGATGCTGATGCTCAACGCCACCAGCCCGCAGATCATCAAACTGGTGCGCGCCGCGATGGTCGGCATCGGCTTCAAGGCCCAGCGGCTGGCCAACGACCTGCTCAAGTTGGCCGCAAGGCGCCAGACCAGCGCGCCGCCGGCCACGGTCGGCAGCGCGCCGCTGCGCGAACAGGTGATCCACTTCATCAACAAGAAGCTGCCCGGCGGCCTGCCGAAGAAAACTGCCCGGGCGCTGCTGGACATCGAGGACAAGAACTACGTCCCCATCATCCGCGACCCGCGGACCGCCGACAGCGACACCGAGGCGGTGTTCTATTTCCCCGGCTGCGGCAGCGAGCGGCTGTTCAGCCAGGTCGGGCTGGCGACCCAGGCCATGCTCTGGCATGCCGGCGTGCAGACGGTCCTGCCGCCGGGCTATTTGTGCTGCGGCTACCCGCAGCGCGGCTCGGGCCAGGCCGACAAGGCCGAGGCCATCATCACCGACAACCGGGTGCTGTTCCACCGCGTCGCCAACACCCTGAACTACCTCGACATCAAGACCGTGGTGGTGTCCTGCGGCACCTGCTACGACCAGCTCCAGGGCTACCAGTTCGAGGACATCTTCCCCGGCTGCCGGATCATTGACATCCACGAGTACCTGCTGGAAAAGGCCATCACCTTGCCGCCCGGCGACACCGGCTATCTGTACCACGACCCCTGCCACAGCCCGATGAAACTGCAGGAGCCGATCAAGACGGTCAAGGCCCTGGTCGGCCCGAATGTGCGCAAGAGCGAGCGTTGCTGCGGCGAGAGCGGCACGCTGGCAGTGACCCGGCCCGACATCGCCACCCAAGTGCGCTTTCGCAAGCAAGAGGAGCTGCAACGCGACGCCGCCGCCCTGGTCGAGCAAGGCCTGGCAGCGCCTGGCGCCAACACCAAGATCCTCACCTCCTGTCCGAGCTGCCTGCAGGGCCTGTCGCGCTACCAGGACGATCTTGGCGGCAGCGGCCTGCTGCAGGCTGACTACATCGTGGTCGAGATGGCCAGGCAGTTGCTCGGCCCGAACTGGATGGCCGAGTACGTCGCCAAGGCCAACGCTGGCGGGATCGAGCGGGTGCTGGTGTGAGGCCGCTGCCCAGGCGCCGCACCGGCCGCCATCGCCCGGCCTGCGCTGGCGCACAATTTCCACGCACCGTCTGCGCCGCCGCGCTGCCACCATGCCCAAATCGCCCCAACCCATCGCCCTGACCCTGCACCAGGCCTCGCGCGCGCTGGAAATCAGCTTCGACGACGGCGCCAACTTCCGCCTGCCGTTCGAGTACCTGCGGGTCAGCTCGCCCTCGGCCGAGGTGCAGGGCCACGGCCCCGGCCAGGAGGTGCTGCAGACCGGCAAACGCGAGGTCGGCATCACCGCCATCGGGGCGGTCGGGCACTATGCGGTGCAGCCCAGCTTCAGCGACGGCCATGACACCGGCATCTTCAGTTGGGACTACCTCTACCGGCTTGGCACCGAGTTCGAGCCGCGTTGGCAACGCTACCTGCAGCGCCTGGAAGCGGCCGGCGCGAACCGCGACACCGCCACGCCTGGCGCTGCCGCCGCCGGTGCCTGCGGCCACCACCACTGAGCGGCCATGGCCCAGACCCATTTCGGCTACCAGAACGTCGACGAGGCCGACAAGGCCGGCAAGGTGCGCGGCGTGTTCGACTCGGTCGCGCGGCGCTACGACATCATGAACGACCTGATGTCGCTGGGCCTGCACCGCGCCTGGAAGGCCTACACCGTGGCGCTGGCCCAGCTCAAGCCCGGCGACCAGGTGCTCGACATTGCCGGCGGCACCGGCGATCTGGCGCGGGCCTTCGCCCGGCAGGTGGGCGACAGCGGCTGCGTGGTCCACACCGACATCAACTTCAGCATGCTGGCCAACGGCCGCGACCGGCTGCTCGACCAGGGCCTGGCCCTGCCCACGGCCACCTGCGACGCCGAGCAACTGCCGTTCCGCGACGCTGCCTTCGACCTGGTCAGCGTCGCCTTCGGGCTGCGCAACATGACCCGCAAGGAGGTCGCACTGGCGCAGATGTGCCGGGTGCTGCGCCCGGGCGGCCGGCTGCTGGTGCTGGAGTTCAGCCGGGTCGCCGCGCCGCTGCGCAAGCCCTACGACTGGTACAGCCTGAACGTGCTGCCCCTGCTCGGCAAACTGGTGGCCGACGACGCGCAGAGCTACCGCTACCTGGCCGAGTCGATCCGCATGCACCCGGCCCAGGCCGAGCTCAAGGCGATGATGCAGGCCGCCGGTTTCGGCCATGTCGATGTCCACAACCTCAGCGCCGGGGTGGTCGCGGTACACGCCGGGATCAAGTGCTGAGCCCGCCGGGGCGGGCCCTGCGGCGGCTCCAGCGACCCGGGAATTTCACGACAGAGCCGATCGGATCAGGCCCCTACACTGCCGCCCATTCGGCGCCGGCCTGAGGCTGAATTGCCGCGCAGGCGGGGCGCCACAGCAACTTCGATGAAAGCCCAGAACATGTCTCGATACCCCAGCGCCATGACCAAGATCGCGCTCCTGGCGCTTGCAGCCGCTGCCTTGCTGTTGGCCGGCTGCGGCGAGAAAAAGGCCAAGGCCGCCGGACAGGCGGTGGCCAAGGTCAACAAGGAAGAAATCACCATCCACCAGATCAACGCGATCTTGCAGCAGCGCGGGCTGCGGCCCGAGCAGGTCGATGGCGCATCGCGCCAGGTGCTGGAGCGGCTGATCGACCAGGAATTGGCGGTGGAAAAAGCCATGGACCTCAAGCTCGACCGCGAGCCGCGGGTGCTGCAACTGCTGGAGAGCGCCAAGCGCGAGATCCTCACCCGGGCCTATGTTGAAAAGATCGGCGATGGCGCCGCCAAGCCCAGCCCGGACGAGGTCTCGAAATACTACGCGGAGAAGCCCGCGCTGTACCAGGACAGGCGCATCTACAACATCCAGGAAATCAACATCGAAGTCCGCCAGGAACAGTTTCTGCAGTTGCGCGAGAAACTCGAATCGGCAAAAACCATCACCGATTTTCTGGATTACCTGAGAAAGAATGACTTCAAGTTCCAGGGAACCCAGGCGATGCGCGCCGCCGAGCAATTGCCGGCGCAGAGTCTGGAGGCCTTCGCGAAAATGAAGGACGGGCAGGCGATGATGATCCCCGGGCAGAACAGCGCCCAGGTGGTGGTGCTGGCCGGCTCGCGGGTTCAGCCGCTGAGCCAGGCGCAGGCCCAGCCCGTGATCGAGCAAAACCTGTTGAACGAGCGCAAGCGCAAACTCGTCGATGACGACCTCAAGGTAATGCGCGCGGGCGCCAAGATCGAGTATCTCGGCAAGTTTGCCGAGCCTGCCCCCGCGGCCGCCAGCGCCGCCGCCCCGGCCCCGGCCGCCAGCAGCGGCGCCGAAGATATTGCCAAGGGCATGGGCCTGAAGAAATGAATTGGCGCATCGCCCGGTACGCCATCGGGCTGGCCGTCGCGCTCGGCCTGTGGCCTGTCGGCGAGGCCGTCGCCGATGAATACCGGCTGGGGGCCGGCGATGTCCTGCGGGTGAGCGTCTACCAAAATCCCGACCTGGCGCTTGAAACCCGCTTGACCGAGGCCGGCGTCGTCAGCTACCCCTTGCTCGGCACGATCCACCTGGGGGGCCTGAGCGTCACCGCCGCCGAGCAAATGATCGGTGATGGCCTGCGCCGCGGCAATTTCGTCAAGAACCCCCAGGTGACGGTGATGGTGCTGCAGGTGCGCGGCAACCAGGCCAGCGTGCTGGGCCAGGTCAACCGCCCCGGCCGCTACCCGATCGAGGTGGCCGACATGCGCCTGAGCGATTTGCTGGCGCTGGCCGGAGGCACCGCCAGCACCGGCGCCGACAAGGTCGTCGTGGTCGGCAGCCGCGACGGCAAGGCCTACCGCGCCGAGGTCGATCTGCCGACGCTGTTCGGGCCGGCCGGGCGTGGCCAGGACATCCCAATCGTCCACGGCGACACCGTCTGGGTCGATCGCCAGCCGCTGGTCTACATCTACGGCGAGGTGCAACGGCCCGGGCCGATGCGGCTGGAGCGGGCAATGACCTTGATGCAGGCCCTGGCCGGCGGCGGTGGATTGACCCAGCGCGGCACCGAGAAGGGCATTCGGGTGCACCGCCGCGGTGGCGATGGCAGGGTGCAGGCGCTGACGCCCGCGCTCGACGACACGCTCCAAGACGGCGACGTGGTGTATGTCCGCGAGAGCCTGTTCTAGGCCCGCGCCGCCGGCGCCAGGAGCCCATCCATGAAACCCCGCGCATGAGCTTCAGCCAGTTCATCCGAATCCTGCGGGCGCGCCGCTGGACCGCCTTGCTGGCGTTTCTGGCGGTGCTGGTGCTGACTGTCGCCACCAGCCTGCTGCTGCCGCCGCAATACATCGGCGCGGCCTCGCTGGTGGTCGATGTCAAACCCGACCCGCTGTCCGCCCAGGCCTATCCGGCGGCGGCCCTGCCGGGCTTCATGGCCACCCAGGTCGACATCATCGCGAGCAACCGCGTGACGCTGCGCGTGATCCGCGATCTGAAACTGCTGGACGACCCCGAGTTGCGCCGCAGTTGGCAGGAAGAGGGCGGCGCCCGGGGCAACTTTCAGGCCTGGTTGGTGGAAGCCCTGCAAAAGCAGTTGGAGGTCAAGCCTTCGCGCGAGAGCAATGTCATCCAGATCGAATACAAGGCCCGCCTGCCGGGCACCGCGGCCTTGCTCGCCAACGCCTTTGCGCAGGCTTACCTGACGACCACGCTGGAGCTGCGGGTCGATCCGGCCCGGCAGTTCGCGGCATTCTTCAGCGGCCAGGCCAAGGAGGCCCGCGAGGCCCTGGAAAAGGCCCAGACCCGGCTCTCGGCGTTCCAGCGCGAGAAGGGCATCGTGGCCAGCGAGGAGCGGCTCGACGTCGAGAACGCAAGGCTGGGCGAGTTGTCGTCGCAACTGGTCCAGATCGAGGCCATCGCGACCGAGTCCGGCAGCCGCCAGGTGCAGGCCCAGGGCGCGGCCAGCGACCGCACCCAGGAGGTGCTGGCCAATCCCCTGATCAGCAACCTGCGCGCCGACCTGAGCCGCAACGAGGCGCGCCTGCAGGAGCTCAACGCCCGGCTCGGCGACAGCCATCCGCAACTGCTGGAGGCGCAGGCGAGCATTGCCGAGGTGCGCCGCAAGATCGAGACCGAGGTGCGCCGGGTCAGCGGCGGCGCAGCCGTGACCAACACCATCAACCGCCAACGCGAGGCCCAGATACGCCATGAATTGGCGGCCCAGCGTGGCAAGGTGCTGCAGATGAAGGCGGTGCGCGACGCCGGTCAGGTGCTGGTGCGCGAGGTCGACAGTGCCCAGCGCACCTTTGACGCGATGATGGCGCGGTTGCAGCAGACCGCGATGGAAGCCCACAGCACCCAGAGCTACGCCAACATCCTGACCACCGCCCAGCCACCGACCGAGCCGGCCTCGCCACGCTTGCTGCTGAACATCCTGCTGGCGGTGTTTGGCGGCGCCCTGCTGGGCGTCGGCCTGGCGCTGTGGCGCGAAATGCTGGACCGCCGGGTGCGCAGCGCCAACGACATCGTCGCCGGCCTCGGCCTGTCGGTGCTGGGCACCCTGCCCAGGCCCGGCGCCAAGCGCTTCCGGGCCGGCACCCGGGTGGTCGCGGCGGCGGCTTCGGCCATATCACAGGCGGCCAAGCCATGAGCGTCGATCCCGGCCAGGCCAGCGGCGCCAGCAGCACAGTCGACGCCAGCAGTGCGATCGGCGCGATCATCGGCCAGACCCGCCACCTCAGCGCCGAGCAGGTCGAGCGGGTGCTGGACCACCAGCGCAGCCACGGCATCCGCTTTGGCGAGGCGGCGGTGGCGCTGGGCTATGTCAGCCACGACGACGTGCTGTTTGCCCTGGCTCAGCAGTTCCACTACCCCTATGCGGCCCAGGACCGCCGCGATGCCAACCCCGAGTTGGTGGCGCTGAACCAGCCCTTTGGCGTGCCGGCCGAGTCGATCCGGGCGATCCGCAGCCAGGTGATGATGCGGCTGTTCAACGAGGGCCAGGAGCGCCGCGCGCTGGCCGTCGTCAGCCCTGACAGCGGCGATGGCCGGACCTTCCTCTGCGCCAACCTGGCGGTGGCCCTGGCCCAGCTTGGCGGCCGCACCTTGTTGATCGACGCCGACCTGCGCGGCCCGCGCCAGCACCAGGTGTTCGGCCTGGACAACGCCGCCGGCCTGTCGGGCATCCTCAGCGGGCGGGCCGAGGCCAAGGTGATCCAGCCGGTGCCCGGTCTGCCCAGCCTGTTTGTGCTGACTGTCGGCACCACCCCGCCCAACCCGCTGGAGCTGGTCGAGCGGCCGGCCTTCGGCCTGCTGGTGCGCGATCTGCTGGCCAAGTTCGACCATGTCGTGGTCGACACCCCGGCGGCCTTGCACGGCAGCGACTACGCGGTGATCGCGGCGCGCTGTGGCGCGGCCCTGGCGCTGGCCCGCCGCGACCGCTCCAGGCTGGCCCGGCTCGAAGAAATGGTCGGCAACCTGAGCGTCACCCCCGCAGTGCTGGTGGGCGCGATCGTCAATCAATTTTGAGATGGCGGTGGCGGCCGACCCGGGTCCGCAACAGTCCGCGGCTGCTGGGCTGGACCGCCTCAGCGCCGGCTTTTTGCTGCTCGGCCTGGCGCTGCTCTACGCGCCGGTCTACGCCGAGCTGGCCCAGACCCTCTGGGCCAGTGAGGAGCAGCGCCACGCGCCGATCATCCTGGCCACGGCGCTGTGGCTGTTGTGGCGCCAGCGCCAGGCGCTGGCCAGTCAAGCCGCGACTGCGACGCCGCGCTGGGGCTGGCCGCTGCTGCTGCTGGCGCTCGCCGGCTATGCGCTCGGCCGCTCGCAGGACATCATCATGTTCGCGCTCGGCTCGCAGATCGTCGTGCTGGTCGGCCTGCTGCTGATCTTCCACGGCGCCGCCGGCCTGCGCCTGCTGTGGTTCCCGCTGTGCTTCATGGCCTTCATGGTGCCGCTGCCCGAGGCACTGGTGGCGGCGGCGACCGGCCCGCTCAAGGCGGCGGTGGCGGCCCTGGCCAGTGCGGCGCTTTACCACCTCGGCTACCCGATCGCCAGGGCCGGCGTGGTGCTCAGTGTCGGCCGCTACCAGCTCCAGGTGGCCGATGCCTGCGCCGGGCTGAACACGATGTTCACGCTTGAGGCGCTGGGCCTGCTCTACCTGAACTTGCGGCGCTACCGGGCGCTGGCGCGCAAGCTCGCCCTGGCCGTGCTGCTGGTGCCCATCGCGCTGCTCGCCAACGTGGCGCGGGTGATGCTGCTGGTGCTGGTGACCTACCACTTCGGCGACGCCGCCGGCCAGGGTTTCCTGCATGGCTTTGCCGGCATCGCACTGCTCTTGATCGCGCTCGGCCTGATGCTGTCGCTGGACCGCCTGCTCGGCTTGTGCTGGCCCGAGCCGACGGGGTTGCGGTGAGGGCGGGGACGCTGCTGTCAAAGCGCCTGCCGGCGCTGGTGTCGAAGCGCCTGCCGGCGCTGGGGGCCCTGATGCTGATGCTGCTGGCCCTGGCCGCAGCGCATCTGGGGCGGCCGCATGACCGCCTGGCCGACCAGCATGCCGCGGTCGATCTGGCGCAGATGTTTCCGACCGCGTTCGCTGGCTGGGCGCTGGACACTGCGGCGCCGCTGCAACTGGTGTCGGCCGATGTTCAGGCCGGCCTGGACGCGGTCTACCACCAGACCTTGGGCCGCATTTACATCGACCGGCAGGGGCAGCGCGTCATGCTCTCGGTGGCCTACGGTGGCGACCAGTCCGACGCCACCCGGGCGCACCGGCCCGAGGTCTGCTATCCGGCCCAGGGCTTCGAGATCGTCTCCCGACAGGACGGCGAGATCGCACTCGGCCAGCGCCGCCTGCGGCTGCGGCGCCTGCTCACCCGCCAGGGCGGCCGGGTCGAGCCGCTGAGCTACTGGAGCACGGTCGGCCAACACGTCGCCCTCAGCGGCACCGAGCAGAAACTGGCGCAACTCTCGTACAGCCTGCGCGGTGTGATCGCCGACGGCATGCTGGTGCGGGTGTCGAGCATCGACCGCGACGCCGAGCATGCCTATGCCGTCCAGGCGGGATTCATCGCCGCGCTGCTGGCAGCGATCCCGGCCGACCGACAATCGCTGGTCATAGGCCTGCCGGCCGCGTTTTGAACCGTTTTAACCGCTGGAGCGCGCTTGGATCGCCCCACAGTCCGGAGACCCCGCACTTGAGCCCGCACTTGAGCCCGCCCAAGACCGCCCTGATCACCGGCATCACCGGCCAGGACGGCGCCTGCCTGGCCGAACTGCTGCTGGCCAAGGGCTACCGGGTGCATGGCATCAAGCGGCGGACCTCGCTGCTCAACACCGACCGCATCGACCACCTCTACCAGGATCCGCAGGTCGCGCAGCCGCAACTGAGCCTGCACTACGGCGACATGGCCGACGCCGCCAACCTGATCCGCATCGTCGCCGAGGTCCAGCCCGACGAGGTCTACAACCTGGCGGCGATGAGCCATGTCGCGGTCAGCTTCGAGACCCCCGAGTACAGCGCCAATGTCGACGGCCTGGGCACCTTGCGCCTGCTGGAGGCGATCCGCATCCTCGGGCTGGTCGGCAAGACCCGCTTCTACCAGGCCAGCAGCTCCGAGCTGTACGGCCTGGCGCAGCAGTCGCCACAGAACGAGCAGACGCCGTTCTACCCGCGCAGCCCGTATGCGGTGGCCAAGCTCTACGCCCACTGGATCACCGTCAACTACCGCGAGGCCTATGGCCTGTTCGCCTGTAACGGCATCCTCTTCAACCACGAGAGCCCACTGCGCGGCGAGACCTTCGTCACCCGCAAGATCACCCGGGCGCTGGCGCGGATCGCCCTGGGCCAGCAGGACTGCCTGTTCCTGGGCAACCTCGCGGCGCGGCGCGACTGGGGCCATGCCCGCGACAGCGTCCGGGCGCAGTGGCTGATGCTGCAGCAGGCGCAGCCCGACGATTACGTCATCGCCACCGGGGTGCAGCACAGCGTGCGCGATTTCGTGCGCCAGGCCGGGCTCGAACTCGGCATCACGATCGGCTTTGAGGGCCAGGCCGAGGCCGAGGTCGGCATCGTCACCGCAGTGCAGGGCGAGCGCGCGCGTTGCCGCGTCGGCGAGGTGGTGGTGCGTGTCGATCCGCGCTACTTTCGGCCGACCGAGGTGCAGAACCTGCTCGGCGACGCCAGCAAGGCCCGCGCCCGGCTGGGCTGGGCACCGACGGTGGGCTTCGAAGAACTGGTGCGGGAAATGGTCGAGAGCGATTACGCCAGTGCCCAATTGGCAATGGCCGCGCAGGCGGCGCAGCGGCCCGCCGGCCCTGGCCAGGCGCATGGCGGCTGAAGCCATCGACCGCGACGCCCCGGTCTACGTCGCCGGTGACAGCGGCATGGTCGGCGGCGCCCTGGTGCGCCGGCTGCGCGCCGCCGGCCACCGCCAGATCGTCACCTGCAGCCACGCCGCGCTGGAGCTGCGCGACCCGGCGGCGGTCCAGGCCTTCATGCTGGCGCAGCGGCCGGCGGCCGTCTTCGTCGCCGCCGCCCGGGTCGGCGGCATCCTGGCCAACCAGCGCTACCCGGCCGATTTCATCCACGACAACCTGATGATCGCGGCCAACCTGATCCACGCTGCCCATCTGGCCGGGGTGCAGTGGCTGATGATGTTGGGCTCAAGCTGCATCTACCCGCGCGACGCGCCGCAGCCGATCCGCGAAGAGCAGTTGCTGGCCGGCCCGCTGGAGCCCAGCAACGCCGCCTACGCGGTCGCCAAGATCGCCGCGCTCGAGCTCTGCGCCAGCTACACCCGCCAGCACGGCCGGCAGTACCTCGGCGTTCTGCCCTGCAACCTCTACGGCCCGGGCGACAACTACGACCTCGAGCGCGGCCATGTGCTGCCGGCCCTGCTGCGCAAGGCCCACTTGGCCAAGCAGGACGGCGCAGAGGCGCTGGTGGTCTGGGGCAGCGGCCGGCCGAGGCGCGAATTCCTCTACGTCGATGACCTGGCCGACGCCTGCGTCCACCTGATGGGCAGCGGCTATGCCGGGCCGCACCTGAACATCGGCAGCGGCCAAGACCTGAGCATCGGCGAATTGGCCGAGACCGTGATGCGGGTGGTCGGCTTCGACGGCCGCATCGCTTTCGACACCAGCAAGCCCGACGGCACGCCGCGCAAGCTGCTCGATGTATCGCGGCTGACGGCGCTGGGCTGGCGCGCCACCACCCCGCTGGCCCAGGGCATCGCCCTGGCCTACCAGGACATGCGCTCGCGCATGGCCTGAGGCGCTGGCGGGCCAGGCGTGCACGACCAGGCCCCGGGCGAGCTGGCCGCGCGCAGCCTGCAGGCGCTGGCCTGGGGCGCGGGCGGCGCGCTGCTGCGGCTGCTGCTGCAACTCGGCGCGCAGATCGTGCTCGCCCGGCTGCTCGGGCCGCAGCAGTACGGCCTGTTCGCGATCGGCGCGATCGTGGTCGGCTTCGCCGGCTTCTTTGCCGACATCGGCTTGGCCTATGGCCTGATCCAGAAGGCCAGTCTCAGCGCCGCCGATCTGCGCTTCGTCGTCACCTGGCAGGCGCTGCTGGGCACGGCGGTGACGGCGGCGCTGTACGGCGGCGCGGGCGCGCTGGCGGCGTTCTTTGGCGAACCGGGCGCGGCGCCGGTGCTGCAATGGCTGGCGCCGCTGTGCCTGCTCAATGCCCTGGCCGCGCCCTCGCTCAACCTGCTCAGGCGCGGGCTGGACTTCAGGCGCATCCAGCTCGCCCAGACGCTGAGCTACGCGCTGGGCTATGGCCTGCTGGGCCTCCCGCTGGCGCTGCTGGGCGCGCAGGTCTGGGCACTGGTGGCCGCCTGGACGGCGCAGGCCGGGATCAACCTGGTCCTGCTCTACCGCGCCACCGGCCACCCCTTGAGGCCGCTGTTCTGGCACCCGGCGGCCCGCGCACAATGGACTTTTGGCCTGGCCGTGCTGGGCAGCAACCTGGTGAACTGGGTGATCAACAACATCGACCGGGTGATCGTCGGGCAGGGCTTCGGCAGCCGCGAGGTCGGCCTCTACGCCAGCGCCGCCAACCTGGTCTACAGCCCCAGCGCCGCTGCCCTGGGCGTGGTCCAGCCGGTGTTCCTCGCGGCCGCCTCGCGCTTGGCCGATGACGCCGCCCGGATCGCCCGCGCCTACCAGGCCATGCTCGGCCTGCTCGCGGCGCTGCTGCTGCCGCTGGCACTGGTGGTGGCCATCGCCGCCGAGCCGCTGCTGCTGCTGCTTTTCGGCCCGGCCTGGCAGGCGGCGGCGGCGGTCTGCACGCCACTGGCGCTGGCGATGCCGCTGTTCATGCTCTGGGGCCTGAGCACGCCCTTGCTCTGGGCCGCCGGCAAGCCGACCCACGAGTTCAGGCTGCAATTGCCGCTGGCCCTGCTCTGGGCCGGGGTTTGCGTGCTGGCCGCGCGCGTCTCGGTGCCGGCCGTGGCCTGGTGCGTGCTCGGCCTGAGCGGCCTGCGCTGCGCCCTGGTGGTGGTTGCGGCGCTGCGCTTGCAGCGTCTGAGGCTGGCCGAGCTCTGGGCCGGGCTGGCGGGCGGCCTGGCGCTGAGCTTGGCGGTGGCGGCGGTGCTGCTGCCGGTGGCGCTGGCCAGCCAGGCGCATTCGCCGGGCTGGCGCTGCGCGGCCCTGGCCGGCAGCGCCATCGCCACCTGGGCGGCGCTGGTGCGGCTCTGGCCGGCGCTGCTGTCGCCGGCCCTGAGGCTGTGGCTGGCGCGGGCGCTGGCCGGCCGCTGGCCAACGGCCCGCCGCCGGCCATGACCGATGCCGAACTGCTGTCGCTGGGCCTGGGCGCAGCCGCCGCGCTGCTCGCTGCCGGGCTGGTCATCGTTGGCCTGGGCGTCCTGCTCCAGCTCGACCGTGTCGTCGGCCGGCGGGTGGCGCTGGCGGTGGTCCCGCTGATGGCACTGGGCATGGCCGCCAGCAGCCTGTTGTCGGGCCGCGACCTGCGGCTGGCGCGCTACAACCTGCAGGGCCTGAGCGGCGGCGGCGGTGAGGGCGGCATTAACCTGCTCAGGCTGCTGACCCTGGTGCTGGTTGGCGCTTGCGCGGCGACGCTGATCGCCCGTGCCTTTGCCTGGCGCCGGGCCGGGCCGCAGGCACCCGGCTGGACCGGCGACCGGCCGCATGCACCTGGCCGGGTGCTGCTGCTGGCGTTCTTGCTGTACTTCGGCTGCGCCGCCTGGCTCAACGCCTGGTTCGGCAGTGTCCCGACCTGGAGCCACCACAGCCTGTATGTGCCGCTGGCCTTTGCCGCCGTCTTCGCCTGGCGCGAGCAGCCGATCCGGCCGCTGCTGGTGGCGGCCAAATGGAGTTTGCTGGCGGTCATGCTGCTGAGCCTGCTGGCGGCCGTGCTGCAACCCAAGCTGGCGCTGCAGCCGGACTACCGGGGCTGGATTCCGGGCCTGCGGCTGCGGCTCTGGGGCGTCGGCAGCAACCCCAACAGCATCGGCCCCTTGGGGCTGGTGCTGCTGCTGCTGGAGCTGATGGCGCCGTCGCGACAGCGCGGTATCCGCCTGCTCGCCTTTGGCCTGGGGGCGGCGGTGTTGCTGCTGGCCCAATCCAAGACCGCCTGGGCCGCCGCCTTGCTGATCGCACCGCTGCTGCTGTGGCACCGACTGGGCCGGGCGCCGCAGGGCGGGACGCGGATCGGCTTTGTGCTGGGCGGGATCGCCGCCGCGCTGCTGGCCTTGCTGGTGCTGGCCTGGCTGGACCCCGGCCGGGTCTGGGACAGGCTGGCCGCTGGCCAGGCCGGCGCCGATCTCGCCACGCTGAGCGGGCGCTGGCGGATCTGGCAGGCGGCGCTGCAGGTGTGGCATGACAACCCGGTGTTCGGCTATGGCCCTGCCGCCTGGGGGCCGGCGCACCGCGCGGCGCTGGGCCTGCCCTATGCCTTCAGCGCCCACAACCAGTTCCTGCAGTCGCTCAGCAGCGCCGGGGCCTTGGGCTTGCTGAGTCTGCTGGTCTACCAGGGGCTGCTGCTGGGCTGCTGTTGGCGCGCTGCCGCAGCCACCCGCGGCCTGTCGCTGGCCTGGTGGCTGATGGTCATGCTGCGCTGCCTGACCGAGGCGCCGTTCTCCTCGGTCACGCTGTTCAACGGCGACATGCTGACCCAGTTGCTGCTGTTCCGCATCGCCTTGCTCGGCGCCAGGCCAGGGCCAGTGCCGGCGCCCAGGCACCTGGCCATGCAGGGGGCCTGGGCCAGGTGAGCGGCGCGCCGATGTCGGTTTCGCTGGTCGTGCCGCTCTACAACAAGGGCCGGTATGTCGCCGCCTGCCTGCGCTCGGCGCTGGCGCAGACCGAGCCGGCGCTGGAGTTGCTGGTGGTCGACGACGGCTCGACCGACGACGGCCCGGCCCAGGTGCTGGCGCTGCAGGCGCCAGGTCTGCGGCTGCTGAGGCAGGCCAACGCCGGGGTGTCGCAGGCGCGCAACCGCGCAATCGCCCTGGCGCGGGGCGATGTGGTCGCCTTTCTTGACGCCGACGACCTGCTGGCGCCCACCCATCTGGCCACGCTGCGGCGGCTGTGGCAGGCGCATCCAATGGCCGGCATGGCCTGCACCGCCTACCGCCGGATCGACGCCGCCGGGCGCACCACGCCGATGCTCCACCCGCGCATGGCGGCGGGCGCCAGCGGCCTGGTCGACGACTTCCACGGCGATTGGTCGCGCCGCAGTTTCACCTGCACCAGTGCGATGGCGGTGCGCCGCGAGCTGCTGCTGCGCCAGCCCGGCCCGTTCGCGGCTGGCCAGCGCCGGGGCGAGGACCAGGACCTGTGGCTGCGCTTGGCCGAGCAGGCGCCGCTGGCCTACTGCAACACGCCGACGGTGGACTACCGGGTGGGCCTGGCGGGCAGCGCCAGCCAGGGGGCTGACGCCGCGCCGGACCTGCTGCCCTGCTACTGCCGGCTCGGGGAGCGCCTGCAGGCCGGGCAAGTGCCGGCGCGGCTGCGCCCGGGTGCGCGTCGGCTGCTGGCCTCGCACGTGATCAACACCGCCCGGGCCCGCGCCAGCCTGGGCGACCGGCCTGGCGCGCTGGCCTTGCTCTGGGCCGACCGCCGCGCCCGCCACAGCCCGGCCTATTGGCTGCGCAGCCTGGTCGGTTTGCTCGCCGGCCGGCTGGGCCCGGGGGCGCGGCCATGATGCTCACGCTGGTGCTGGCCAGTGTCGGCCGCAGCCAGGAGGTGCAGCGCCTGGTGGCCTCCTTGGTGGCGCAGAGCTGCCGCGACTTCGAGCTGCTGGTGATCGACCAGAACCCGGACGACCGGCTGCTGCCGGCGGTCGCAGCGGCCTTTGCCGCCGGGCTGGCGGTGTCGCATTTGCGCCTGAGCCCGCCCAGCCTGTCGGCGGCACGCAACCTCGGCATCCGCATGGCGGTGGGCGAGGTGCTGGCCTTTCCCGACGACGATTGCTGGTACGAGCCCGACACCGTCGCCAGCGCGCTGCAGGCCTTTGCCCAGCAGCCGCACTACAGCGGGCTGGTGGCGCAATGGGTTGAGCAGTCTGCGGCTGACCCCCAACCGCCGGCCGCCGGCCCGCTGCAGGCGGCGCAGTGGCGCCGCTTTCGCGACGGCCAGGCCAGCAGCATCTGCCTGTTCCTGCGCGCCGAACTGGTCCGCGATCTGGGCGGCTTCGACCCGCGCCTGGGCCTGGGCTGCTGGTACGGCGCCGGCGAAGAGACCGATTTCGTGCTGCGCGCCCTGGCCGCCCACGCCGCGCTGGGGCGCTGCCCGCAGGTACAGGTACACCATGCGTTCTGGCCCGACGCCGTGACCCGGCCCGGGCTGGATTTCCAGGCCCAGCGTTCGCGCGCGCGCGGCACCGGCGCGCTCTACTGCAAGCACCGCCTGGGCTGGGTGGTGGCTGTGCGCGGCCTGGTCGCGCCACCGCTCAAGGCCCTGCTCAAGGCCCTGCTCAAGGCGCGGCTCAGGGCTTTGTCGACGCGGCGCGGCTGGCAGGGCATCAGCCTGGGCCTGGCGACCAGCCTGGGGCGGCTAGAAGGGGCACTGCGGTGGGCCTGGTGCGAGCGCTGAAGGGCTGCGGTGGCCTCGCTTGGCTGGCTGGCCTGCTCTGCGCGCTGGTCTGCCAGGCGCAGACGTCAGCCTTGGGGCCGGCCTTGGGGCCGGTCTTGGGTCCGGTCTTGGGTCCGGTCTTGGGTCCGGCCTTGGGTCCGGTGGGCCTGGACTATTTCGGCCTGGTGCTCAGCCGCCCCGACCCGGCCATGCCCTGGCCCAGCGTGCCGTTCGGCAGTTGGCGGCTGTGGGACGCGCAGGTCAGTTGGCCGCAGCTCGAACCTGTTCCCGGCCGCTGGAATTTCGCCCTGCTGGACCGGCTGGTCGACGAGGCCACGGCGCACCGCAGCAAGCTGCTGCTGGTGCTGGCGCATTCGCCGCCCTGGGCCTCGTCCCGGCCAGACGAGGCCAGCGCCTACCGGCCGGGCTACGCCGCGCCGCCGCTGCGGATCGAGGACTGGCGCCGCTATGTGCGCAGCGTGGCCGAGCGCTACCGCGGCCGGATCGAGGCCTACCAGGTCTGGAACGAACCCAGCGACAGCAGCCATTACAGCGGCAGCGTCGCCCAACTGGTCGAGTTGAGCTGTGAGGCGCGGCGGGTGATCGCGGCGGTCGACCCGGCGGCAAAGCTCGTCTCGGCCGGCTCGGCCGGCGGCGGCCGCCACATCCAGTACCTCGACGACTTCCTCGCCCAGGGCGGCGACCGCTGCATCGACGTCGTCGCCCACCACTTCTACGTGCCGCGCTTCGGCCCCGAGCAGATGCTGCCGCTGATCCGCCAGGTGCGCGAGGTGATGCGTCGCCGCGGGGTCGATCATCTGCCGCTGTGGAACACCGAGACCGGCTGGTGGATCGCCAACACCGACGGCACGCCCGACCACCCCCTGGTCGCCAACGGCGGCTGGCGCAAGCTCGACGCCGATGCCGAGGCCGGCGCGACCCTGCAACGCGCCTTCCTGCTCGCCCGCGGCGCCGGTGTCGAGCGCCTGTACTGGTATGCCTGGGCGAATGCCGCTTGGGGTTTGAGCCAGGCCAGCGGCAAGCCCAAATCGGCCGCCAATTACTGGACTGCCTTGGTCGAGCAAATGCTCGGTCGCAGGCTCGCCAACTGCCAGCGCGACGGCCAGCGCATGGCCTGCCGGCTGATCAGCGCGGACGGCCGGTCGAACGATCTGCAATGGGATATCGGCGACGCCCTGCAGGCCCGTGAAGGCCCGGCCGGTCAGCCGCAGCAGGCCGCCGCGATACCCTATGCGCCGGTGCCGCGTTGATCCGCCGGCCGCGACCGAGCAAGACCGGGTCCACGAGCTTCAGCGGCCGGCCAGCGCCAGGCACTGTGCGATGCCCTGGCAGAAGCGCTGCGCCATGCCCTCGACCGAATAGCCGGCGGCCGAGCGTCTGGCGCCGGCTTGCAGCCTGGCCAAGGCGACTCGGTCTTGCAGCAGGCCGATGACGCTGTTGGCGTAGTCGGCGGGGCTGTCGGCGCTGATCAGGCAGTTCTCGCCGGGCTGCAGGTAGGCGAACTCGGGCGAGCGCAGGCGGCAGAAATCGGTGCCCAGCAACGGCAAGCCGGCGACAAATGCGTCCAGCACGCCCAGGCCGACCAGGCCGGGGTTGAGCAGCAGATCGGCGCAGGCCAACAACTGCGCCTTGCGCTGGCCGTAGGCAGTGCCGAGGTAGCGGACATGGCCCTGTGCCGCAGCGGCGGCCTGGACCAGGGGTCGGTCAGGGCCGTCGCCGGCAATCGCCAGGGTGAAGCCAGGCAGGCGCTGGGCGATGGCTGCTGCGGCCTGCAACAGCCAGGCGATGCGCTTGTCGCCATAGAGCGAGCCCAGGTACAGGCCGACCGGCCCTTGAGTCGGCAGCCCGATCACCTGGCGCAAGTCCTGGCGCGGTGCCTGCTTGGCCTGCGCCACCGCCTGGCCGAGTGCTACGGTGTCGATGCTGTTGCGCAACACGCTGATGCGCCAGCCGGGAAAGCCGTCTTCCTGCAGCAGGCTGGCGCCGTGCTCGGTATAGGCGAACCACCAGTCCACGCGCCCGCTGCTCCAGCGTTTGAGCCGCTCGCGCAGGCCCTCGGGATCGCGGGCGTTGAGGTTGCGGCCATGGCCCCAGAAGGCGATCCGGGTGTCCCGCCGTGGCCGGACCAGGGCCGGCAGGTTGAGCAGCAATTTGTTCTCCTGCGTCAGGATGAGCATGGCGCTGCCCCGGGCCTGGCGCATGAACGGCTGCCAGCAGATCCGGCCACCCAGCCAGTAGCGCGTGGCCAGCGGCTCAGCCCAGGGCAGGTGGCCGGCGTCGCCCTTGCGCTGCTCGGCCACCGTGCCCTGACCATGCAGCAGGCGCAATTCGATCGCCTGCGCACCCAGCAACTCGCGCATGCGCTCGAACAGCGGCACGCGGTAGTGGGTCAGACGGCGCTGGACCAGGGTGACCGTGCTGGCCATCTTGCCCAACTCAGCCGCCGAAGTGCAGCGGCTGCGCCGCCCCACCGCTGATCGCCCGGGCATAGATCGCCTGCAACTGGCGGTAGTTGCACTGCGCCGTCAGGTGTATGGCGTGGTAAGCCTGGGCGCGCGCGCCGGCGGCGCGCAGCGCCTGCGGGTGGGCCATCGCCCAGCGCAGTCGCTGTGCCAGTGCGCCGCTGTCACCGGGCTCGAACAACCAGCCGGTCTGGCCATCCTCGACCAATGAGGGCAGGGCGCCGACGCGGCTGCAGATCACCGGCGTGCCGCAGGCAAAGGCCTCGGCCACGACCAAGCCGAAGGATTCCGGCACGATGCTGGGCACGACCAGGGCCAGCGCCCCGGCCATCTCGGCCATGGCCTGGCTGCGCGGCAGCGCACCCAGCGGCTGCAGCCCGGCCGGTAGCTGCGACAAATCGGCCAGCCGCCAACGCTCGGGGCCGTCGCCGACCACCCGCAGTGGGCAGGGCTGCCCGGCCTGGCCCGCCAGGACTGCGGCCTGCAGCAGCGTGGCCAGGCCTTTCTCGGGCGACAGGCGGCCGACGAAGACAAAGCCTTGGCGCTGCCCGGCCAGGGTGGCGGCCGCTGGCGTCGGCACAAAGTGCGGCTTGATGTCGATGCGCTCGGCCGGCAGACCGCCGGCGATGAAGCGGTCGCGGCAGAAGTCATTGGCTGCGATGTAGCGGCTGACTTTGTGCTGCCAACTGCCCAGCCAGCGGTGGCCTTGCAGCAGCAGCGCGACCGCCGCACTCTGGACGTGCGAACCGCGATAGCAGGCATGCCGCACTGCCCGCCAGGGCGGATGGCCCAAGCAGTCCTGGCAAGGCTGGTTGTCGCGCCAGAACATGGCCTGCGGGCAGACCAAGCGAAAGTTGTGCAAGGTCTGGACCACCGGAACCTCGGCCCGCGCCGCCGCCCAATAGACCGCCGGAGAGATCAGCGGGAAGCTGTTGTGGACATGGATGATCGCCGGCCGGTGGCGCTGGACCAGCGCCGCCACCTCGCCAGCGCTGCGCCTGGACCACAGGGTCTGCAGCGCCAGGCTGGCGGCCGGCATCGCCGCGATTTCGTCATTGCTGCGGCGGTAGACCGCGACGGCGTGACCGCGTTCGCGCAGCAGGTCGATTTCGGACTCGACCACAGCGTCCTCGCCGCCGGGCTGCTGGTAGGCGTTGTGCACTACCAGCACCGGCAGCGGCCTGCCTGGGTCGGCCTGCAGCGGCGGCGTGCCCAGATCGGCCTGCAGCAACGGCCGGGGGCTCACGCCGGTGGGCGCCGACGCATCCGCCACCATTGGCGAATCGCCAGCAGCACGAAGGCGCTGTTGCCGCAGGCATAGCGCGCGCTCAGCCGACGCGGCTCCTGGGCCCAGCGGTACAGCCACTCCAGGCCGTTGCGGCGCATCCAGGCCGGCGCCCGGGCGAGCCTGCCGGCATGGAAGTCGAAGGCCGCGCCGACGCCGACCATCACCGCCCGAACGGCGCCACGGTGGGCGTCGATCCAGCGCTCCTGCTTGGGGCAGCCCAGGCCTACCCAGACGGTGGCCGCGCCTGAGGCGTTGATGCAGTCCACGATCTGCCGGTCCTCGGCCGCCGTCAGGCGGCGAAACGGCGGCGAGACCGCACCGGCGATGCGCAGGCCTGGCCAGCGTTCAAGCAACTTCTGCCGCAGCAGGTCCAGGGTGGCCGGGGTGCTGCCGAGCAAGAACAGCGCCTCGCCACGGCCGGCGGCCAGAGCGCAGTAGTCCTCCATCAAATCCGGGCCGGCGACCCGAGCCTGGGCGATGGCGCCGCCTAGGCGCAGCATCCAGGCGACCGGCGCGCCGTCGGGCAGGGCCAGGTCGGCACGCCTCAGCGCGGCCATGAAGCCGGGGTTGCGGGCTGCGGTCACCAGCGAATGGGTGTTGCAGGCCACCACCGTGCGGCTCTGCCGCGCCTGCGCCCAAGCGGAAATCCGCTCGACGGCCTGTTGCTGGCTGAGCGTGGCGATCGGCACGCCCAGCACCATGGCCAGGGGGATTGGCCGGAGCAAAGGGCTGGTGTCCGCAGCGGGCATGGTGTTGCGCCGATTCTCGCCGCACGCTCAGGTCGCAGGCCGGCCGATGCAGCGCCAGGGGTACAGTGGCGCCGGCCCGAAAATTTACCGTTCACAGCGATCCTTGATGCGATGACACCCACGGTCTACCTCGTCGCCGGCGCCCGGCCGAACTTCATGAAGCTGGCACCGCTGGTGCGCGCCTTCGAAGCCCGCAGCGACGCCGTGGCCTACCAGATCGTGCACACCGGCCAGCATTACGACCGCGACATGAGCGATGTCTTCTTCGACGAGTTGGGCATCCCCAAGCCGCACCACCACCTCGGCGCCGGCGGCGGCTCGCACGCCACCCAGACGGCGCGGATCATGCTGGGCTTCGAGGCGCTGTGCCTGGCGCAGCGGCCGGCGGCGGTGCTGGTGGTCGGCGATGTCAACTCGACCCTGGCCTGCTCGATCGTGGCCAAGAAGCTGTGCATCCCGGTGGCCCATGTCGAGGCCGGCCTGCGCAGCGGCGACCGGGCCATGCCCGAGGAGATCAACCGCCTGGTCACGGATGCAATCTCGGACTGGTTCTTCGTCACCGAGCCCAGCGGCCTGGCCCATCTGCTGCGCGAGGGCCATGACCCGGCGGTGGTGTTCCATGTCGGCCATGTGATGGCCGACAACGTGCTCTACCAGCGCGCCCTGATCGAGCGCTCACCGCCGACCCGCGGCGACGTGGTCGACTACAAGGCCGCCCACCCGCGCTATGGCGTGGTGACGATGCATCGGCCATCGAACGTCGACGACGCGGCGGTGTTTGGCCGCATCGCCGGCGCGCTGCGCACGCTCTCGCAGGAGTTGCCGCTGGTCTTCCCGGTGCACCCGCGCAGCCGCGCCAACCTCGAGCGCTTCGGCATCGATCTGGGCCCCAACGTGAGCCTGATGACGCCGCAATCCTTCATGCCCTTCCTGCACCTGTGGAAGGACGCGGCCGTGGTGCTGACCGATTCCGGCGGCCTGCAGGAGGAGACCACCGCGCTGGGCGTGGCCTGCCTGACGCTGCGCGAGAACACCGAGCGCCCGGTGACGGCAGATGAAGGCACCAACACCGTCGTCGGCACCGATCCGACGAAGATCCTTGAGGCCGCCCGCAAGGTGCTGGCCGGCGGCGGCAAACAGGGCCGGCGCCCGGCGCTGTGGGATGGCCGCGCAGCCGAGCGCACGGTCGATATCCTGATCCGGCTGCTGGCGGCTTTGCCTGGTGGCGCCTAGAAGGCCCGCTCCTGCAGCAGCCCGAGCAGGTACTGGCCGTAGTTGTTCTTGCGCAGCGGCTCGGCCAATGCGCGCAATTGCCCGGCGTCGATCCAGCCGGCGCGGTAGGCGATCTCCTCCGGGCAGGCCACCTTCAGGCCCTGGCGCCGCTCGAGTGTGGCGATGAACTGGCTGGCCTCCAGCAGGCTGTCGTGGGTGCCGGTGTCGAGCCATGCGTAGCCCCGGCCCATGATCTCGACCGCCAGTTCGGACTGCGCCAGGTACTGCGCGTTGACGCTGGTGATCTCGAGCTCGCCGCGGGCTGAGGGCCGGATGCCGGCGGCGATGTCGCAGACCTGGGCGTCGTAGAAATACAGCCCGGTGACGGCGTAGTTGCTCTTCGGGGCGAGCGGCTTTTCCTCGATGCTGATGGCCCGGCGCTGGGCGTCGAACTCGACCACGCCGTATCGCTCAGGGTCGGTGACGTGGTAGGCGAACACGGTCGCGCCGTGCTCGCGCTGCGATGCCCGCTGCAGCAAGCTGCCGAAGTCGTGGCCGTAGAAGATGTTGTCGCCCAGCACCAGGGCGCTGGGCGCACCGGCGAGAAAATCCCGGCCGAGGATGAAGGCCTGCGCCAGCCCGTCGGGGCTGGGCTGCACGCAGTACTGCAGTTGCAGCCCCCAGCGGCTGCCGTCGCCCAGCAGTGCCTGGTAGCGCGGCGTGTCCTGCGGCGTGCTGATGACCAGGATCTCGCGGATCCCGGCCAGCATCAGCGCCGCCAGCGGGTAGTACACCATCGGCTTGTCGTAGACCGGCAGCAGTTGCTTGCTGATCGCCAGGGTGGCCGGGTGCAGCCGGGTGCCTGAGCCACCGGCCAGGATGATGCCTTTGCGTTGCAGCATGGCGCTGTCCTTGTCTGGGCTTGCGAGGGGATTGAACCGCGGGTTTGCTCAACCGGCGGGCGTGCCGTACTGCTTGCCCAACCAGTCACGGTAGGCGCCGCTGCGCACGCTGGCGATCCAGTCGGGGTTGTCCAGGTACCAGCGCACGGTCTTGCGGATGCCGCTGGCAAAGGTCTCGGCCGGGCGCCAGCCGAGCTCGCGCTCGATCTTGCGGGCGTCGATGGCGTAGCGCCGGTCATGGCCGGGCCGGTCGGCCACGAAGCGGATCAACCGGGCATAGGGGCCCAGCGGGTCCGGGCGCAGCTCGTCGAGCAGGGCGCAGACCTGGTGCACGATCTCCAGGTTGGCGATCTCGTTGCAGCCGCCGATGTTGTAGGTCTGGCCCGGCCGGCCACCGGCCAGCACCGCGCGAATGGCGCTGCAATGGTCGGCGACGTAGAGCCAGTCGCGGATCTGCTGGCCGTCGCCATAAACCGGCAGCGGTTTGCCGTCCAGGGCGTTGACGATCATCAGCGGGATCAGCTTCTCCGGGAAGTGCAGCGGCCCGTAGTTGTTGCTGCAATGGCTGGTCAGCACCGGCAGGCCATAGGTGTGGTGCCAGGCCCGCACCAGGTGGTCGCTGGCGGCCTTGCTGGCCGAGTAGGGGCTGTTGGGCGCGTAGCCGTGGTCCTCGGTGAAGGCCGGGTCGGCCGGCGCCAGACTGCCAAAGACTTCGTCGGTGCTGACATGGTGGAAGCGAAACGCCGCCTTGGCATCGGCATCCAGGCCAGACCAATGCGCCCGCACCGCCTCCAGCAGGCTGAAGCTGCCCTGCACATTGGTGCGCATGAATTCGCCCGGGCCGTGGATGCTGCGGTCCACATGGCTCTCCGCCGCGAAGTGAACCAGCGCGCGCGGCCGGTGCTGGCTGAGCAACTGCTCGAGCAAGCTGCGGTCGGCGATGTCGCCGTGGACGAAGACATGGCGCGGGTCGCCCGCCAGGCTGGCCAGATTGGCCGGGTTGCCGGCGTAGGTCAGGGCGTCGAGGTTGATGACGGTTTCGTCGCTGCCGTGCAGCCAGTCCAACACGAAATGGCTGCCGATGAAGCCGGCGCCGCCGGTGACGAGGATGCTCATGGGGGGTTTGCTCGGTTATGGCCGGCCATAGCTGTCCTCGAAGCGGACGATGTCGTCCTCGCCGAGGTAGCTGCCCGACTGGACTTCGATGATTTCCAGCGGGACCTTGCCGGGGTTGGCCAGGCGGTGGGTCTGGCCCAGCGGGATGTAGGTGCTTTGGTTCTCGCCCAGCAGGATGGTCTTGTCGCCGACCGTGACCTCGGCCGTGCCGCTGACGACGATCCAGTGCTCGGCCCGGTGGTGGTGCATTTGCAGGCTCAGCGCCGCCCCCGGCTTGACCATGATGCGCTTGACCTGAAAGCGCGGCCCGCTGTCAACGCTGTCGTACCAGCCCCAGGGCCGGTGGACCTTGCGGTGCAGGTTGTGCTCGCCACGGCCATCGCTGCCGAGTTGCTGGACGATCTGCTTGACCTCCTGGCTGCGCCGCCGGTCAGTCACCAGCACCGCGTCGGCGGTCTCGACCACCACCACGTCCGACAGCCCGACCACGCTGACCAGGCGGCTGCTGGCCTGGACCAGGGTGTTGCGGCTGTCGCGGATGATCGCGTCGCCGACCGCCGCATTGCCCTGCGCGTCCTTGGCCGCGACCTGCCAGACCGCCTCCCAGCCGCCCAGGTCGTTCCAGCCGGCGTCGAGTTCGACCACGCGGATGTCGAAGCCGCTGCCGGGACAGCGCTCCATCACCGCGTAGTCGATCGATTCGGCCGGCACGGCGGCAAATTCGGCCTGGCCGGGGCGGACGAACTTCAGGTCCAGCGTGCGCGCATCCCAGGCCAGGCGCACGGCGGCCGCGATGTCGGGCCGGAAATCCTGGATCGCCGCCAGCCAGACCGAGGCGCGCAGCACGAACATGCCGCCGTTCCAGAGGTAGCCGCCCTCGGCCAGGTAGCGCTTGGCGGTGGCCAGATCGGGCTTCTCGACGAACTGGCTGACCCGCCTGGCGTCGCCGTCGGGCAGGCTGCGGACATAGCCGTAGCCGGTCTCGGGCCGGTCCGGGGTGATGCCGACGATGGCGATGGCGCCCGCCTGGGCCAGCGCCACGGCCTGGCCCAGCGCCAGCGCGAAGGCCGCCTCGTCGGCCACGGTCTGATCGGCCGGTGTCACCACCAGCACCGGATCGGCGCCATGCTGGACTGCCGCCAAAGCGGCCAGCGTCAACGCCGGCGCGGTGTTGCGGCCGATCGGTTCCAGCAGCAGGGCTTGGGGATCGATGCCCTGTTCGCGCAACTGCTCCAGCAGCAAGAAGCGGTGCTCCTCGTTGCCGACCACCAGCGGCGCGGCCAGGCTGGCCGCATTGCCCTTGGCCAGGCCCTGCAGCCGCAACACCGCCTGCTGGAACAGGCTGGTCTTGCCACCGACCAGCGCCAGGAACTGCTTGGGATAGCCGGCCCGCGACAGCGGCCACAGCCGCGTGCCCGAACCGCCCGCCATGATGACCGGCTGGACCGTGGGCCCGGGCGCAGGGCCGGCGCCAGGGCGCTGGGGCAGGGTCTGGCTCATGGCGCAAATCCGCGCGGATTGGCCGACTGCCAGCGCCAACTGTCAAGGCACATCCGTGCCAAGTCGTGTTCGGCGCTCCAGCCCAGCAGGCTGCGCGCCAGGCCGGGGTCGGCGTAGCAGGCCGCGACATCACCGGGGCGCCGGGCAACGACCTGGGTGGCGATCTCGCGGCCGCTGACCGCAGTGTAGGCGGCCACCAGTTCAAGCACGCTGTGGCCGCGGCCGGTGCCCAGGTTGACGGTCAGCGAGCCGGCGCTGTCGAGCAAGCGGCGCAGCGCCGCAACATGGCCCTGGGCCAGGTCCGCGACGTGGATGTAGTCGCGCACACCCGTGCCGTCGGGCGTAGCGTAGTCGTTGCCGAACACCGACAGCCGTGGCCTGTGGCCGATTGCCACCTGGGCGACATAGGGCATCAGGTTGTTGGGCGTGCCGCGCGGGTCTTCGCCGATCAGGCCGCTGACGTCAGCGCCTACCGGGTTGAAGTAGCGCAGGCAGGCGGTCTGCCAGGCCGGGTCCGACGCGCCCAGGTCACGCAGGATCGTTTCGCCCATCAGCTTGGTCTGGCCATAGGGGTTGGTCGCCGACAGCGCCGCGTCCTCGCGGATTGGCAACTGCTGCGGCTCGCCATAGACCGTGGCGCTGCTGGAATAGACCATCCGCAGGCAGCCCTGCGCGCGCATCGCCCGACAGACGCCGAGCAGGCCGCCGAGGTTGTTCTGGTAGTAGTCCAGCGGCCGGGCGGCCGATTCACCCACCGCCTTGAAGGCCGCGAAGTGGAGCACCGCATCAACCCGGTGGCGGGCAAAGATGGACGCCATCGCCGCAGCGTCGCCGACGTCGGCGCGCTCGAACTGCGGCGCTTGCGCGCAGAGGCGGGCGAGCCGGTTCAGGACCTCGGGCGAGCTGTTCGAGAAATCATCCACCCCGAGCACCGAAAAGCCCGCCGCCTGCAGCGCCAGCCAAGTGTGCGAGCCAATATAGCCGGTGGCCCCGGTGAGCAGAATCTGGGCGGCGCGGGTCATGGCATGGTCAGTTGGCCCTGGCAGCCCCAGGAATGTGATCGCAAAGGCGTCGAAAGGCTGGCATCGCTGCTCTGCCGACGTTCACTCGAGAGATTGCACCGCGCCTCGAACTGGCGCCAGGGCTGCCATTTTGCGCCCACTTCCAGCAGCCCCGTGCGGTCCACCGCCGTGGCGCTTGACACGGCGCTGCGGCCGGCCAACAGGTTATCGACGAGATCGCGCCGCAGCCAGCCCAGCGACAGGTTCAGGGATATTTTCTCGGAACCTCGCCAATCGACCTTGTTGCGCCAGCCGGTGGTGATTCTGCTGCGGTCGACCAAGCCAGCCCCGAGCAGACCCAAATCGACCGCCCGGGCGCTCTGCCAGGAATCCCGGTTGAGCACGCTTTGAATTTTGACATGGCCACCCGGCAGCCAAGTCCAGGCGGCCGATCCGGTCAAACCCGAAAATTCATGGGCTGAACTCTGGCTGGCACGGCTGTGGGTCGGGCTGAGGCGGCCATTGAAATAACTGGCGGCGCTGCTCTGAAAAAATCCACTGAAATCCAACTGGTAGCGCTGCACAGTATTTGGCGTAAAGCCGCCGGCAGGCGCTGGGCTGAACCATGGGTAGAGTTCACGCTGCTCGCGCAGGCCGATCCCAAGATTCAGCCGGGTCCCCGGTTGGTAGGTGATGGCAAGGCTGGCGCTGGACTGGTCAAAAGCCAGCGGCGCATAGGCAGCCGCAGAAAATCGCCGCTGGCGCAGGCCCAGGCTGGCGTCCAGCCGCCAACTGGCCACTGCGCCCAGGGCAATCTCGGCGTCGAACTGGTTCAGGCTTTGCACATTCTTCTCGGTCTCGATCTGGCGGAGGCTGCTGTTGAACTGGGCCAGACTGCGTTCGGCGCTGGCCTGCACGCGCCCGGAGAGGTGCCCAGGGCTGGCCCAGTCCCAAGCCAAGCCGAGCTCGGAGCCGCTGTGGTCAAGCCCGGGGTTGTGCTGGAAGCGGTTGCTGCGCAGGTTCAGTTTGGCGCTCAGATGCTGCCGGCCAATACCCAGATCGAGGCCGCCTGCGAGCGCGCTGCCGAGTAGGGTGTCGTCGCGGGTGAGGTTTGCGGGCAAAACTTGTTGGTCGCCGAGGCGGTAGACGTTGGACTGGTAGAGGACAGCCTGCTGGAAACCTAAATAATAGGGCGAATGGGCTCCATTGGGGTTGATTTGGGAAATTTCAGCGCAAACCCCAGAAGATGCCAGGGCAGCACTTGCAAGCAGCGCGCTGAGCCGATAAATATATACTTTTCGCCGGCCCATCTGGCGGCCTGCCTCAGTAGGCATGGCGGTCGACCAGCATCACCTTAAACGTCTTGCGCATGATCTCCAGGTCGCGCCAGATCGTCCAGTCCAGCAGGTATTCAAGATCATGGTCGACGCGGGCCTGCATCTTTTCCAGCGTCTCGGTCTCGCCGCGGCAACCATCGATCTGGGCCCAACCCGTGATGCCGGGGCGAACTTGGTGCCGCAGGTCGTAGCCGGGTATCTGGCGGCGATAGGCTTCATCTTGTGCCGGGGCCAATGGTCGGGGGCCGACGATGCTCATATCGCCGCGCAAGACATTGACAAACTGCGGCAATTCATCGAACGACCATTTCCGCAGAAACCTGCCAAAGCCGGTGACGCGCGGGTCGTTGCGGGTGGCCTGGTGGTTGGGCATGGCCGCAGGGCTGTGCTGCATCGAGCGAAACTTGAAGATCGTGAAAGCTTCGCCGCGCCAACCGACGCGCCTTTGCTTGTACAGGACAGGCCCGGGCGAACTGAGCTTGACGGCGACGGCCAGCAGCAGCAAGAGCGGGGCGATCAAGGTCAGAGCGGCCAGGGCAATCAGCAGGTCGCAGCCGCGCTTGATCCGCAGGTTGGCAGGGCTCAAGGGCGCGGCGCGGTCGTCAAGTCGTCGGGTGGCGTTCACGGCAGTTCATCATCGGCTGAAGTGGGTCTGCGCAAGGCCCGCCCCGGCGACCGCGCCAGCACCGCCAAGGCGCTGGTCCAGTGCCCGGCATTCTGTGCCAAAGGGCAGCGGCAAAGCCACTGCTGCCTACAATCCGCAGCATGTTGCCCGACCTCAAAGCGCTGTTGGCGCCCGTGCTGGTGGACCCGGTCGTGGACCGCTTGGTGCTGCTGCTCAACCATGTGCTGGGGGCCGAAGCCGAGGCCGTGCGCCACCTCCTGCCACACGCCGGCCGGGTGATGCAACTGGAGTTGGTTTCGCTGCCGCGCCTGCTCCAGCCGCCGCAGCAACTCGCGCTGGTCGTCACCCCGGCCGGGCTGGTGGCGCGCTGCGAACAAGAGCCTGGCCGCAGGCCCGACCTGAAGGTGACCGTGGGGGCGGGCAATCCGGCGCTGCTGGTCTGGCGCGCGCTGCAAGGCGATTTGCCCGGGGTCGATATCCAGGGCGACGCCCAGTTCGCGGCCGATGTGGATTGGTTGCTGCGCAACCTGCGCTGGGACATCGAGCGCGACCTCGAACAGTTGTTCGGCCCGGCTGCGGCGCACGAGCTGCACAAGTTCGGCCGCGCCGGCGCCCAGGCCCTGCGCCGCGCTGCCGCTGGCGCATCGTCGGCGCTGGCCGGTCGCGGCTGATGGGCCAGTACCTGCGCTTGGTGTTCATCGCGGTCACGGCCCTGCGCTTCGGCCTGGACGAGGTGCTGCTGTCGCGCTTCGCCCAGGGTTGGGTCAGAGCGCTGCTGCGGGTGGTGACGCTGGGCCGGCGCTGGGACATGTCGCGGGGCGTCAGGCTGCGCCTGGCACTGGAGCGGCTGGGACCGATCTTCGTCAAGTTCGGGCAGATGCTGAGTACCCGCCGCGACCTGTTGCCGGTGGATGTCGCAAATGAATTGGCCAAACTCCAGGATCGGGTTCCGCCATTTCCCGGTGAAGAAGCCATCAGGCTGGTCGAGAAGGCCTTCGGCAAACGCTTGGGCGAAATATTTTCGCAATTCGACCCGGTGCCGGTCGCGAGCGCCTCGATTGCCCAGGTTCATTTTGCGACGCTGGGCAATGGCCGCGAGGTCGCGGTCAAGGTATTGCGGCCGGGCATGCTCCACATCATCGACCACGACCTGGCCCTGATGCACACCCTGGCCGGCTGGATCGAGCGGATTTCGAGCGACGGCCGCCGCCTCAAACCGCGTGAGGTTGTTTCCGAGTTTGACACCTACCTCCACGACGAGCTTGATCTGGTGCGCGAGGCGGCCAATGCGGCGCAATTGCGGCGCAACATGCAGGGGCTGGACCTGGTGCTGATTCCGGAAATGGTCTGGGACTATTGCACGCCGTCGGTCCTGGTAATGGAGCGGATGAACGGCGTGCCGATCAGCCAGAGCGAGCGCCTGCGGGCCGCCGGGATTGACATCAAGAAACTTGCGCGGGACGGTGTCACGATTTTCTTCACGCAGGTCTTTCGGGATGGATTTTTCCATGCCGACATGCACCCCGGAAATATCCAGGTGAGTCTCGCCAAGGAGAGTTTCGGGCGCTACATCGCGCTCGACTTCGGCATCATCGGCACGCTCACCGAATCCGACAAAGAGTATCTCGCGCAGAATTTTATGGCATTTTTCAGGCGCGACTACAAGCGCGTCGCCGAGCTCCACCTAGAGAGTGGCTGGGTGCCCGCCAACACCCGCATCGAGGCGCTCGAAGGGGCGATTCGGGCGGTCTGCGAGCCGCATTTCGACCGGCCCCTCAAGGATATTTCACTGGGCCAGGTTTTGATGCGTTTGTTCCAGACCTCGCGGCGCTTCAATGTGGAGATACAGCCGCAACTGGTGCTGCTGCAAAAGACCCTGCTGAACATCGAAGGGCTGGGCCGCCAGCTCGATCCCGAGCTGGACCTGTGGAGCACCGCCCGGCCCTTCCTGGAGACCTGGATGGCGCGCCAGCTCGGCTGGGATGGCTTGGTCGAGCGGCTCAAGCAAGAGGCGCCGCGGTATGCGCAATTGCTGCCGGAGCTGCCGCGTCTGGTCCACCAGGCCCTGCGCCAGCGCCGCGCGCCAGACCCTGCGCTGCTGGCCTTGCTGGAGGAGCAGCGCCGCACCAACCGCCTGATCCGCGGCCTGATCTACACCGCCATCGGCTTTGTGTTCGGGGTGCTGGTCAGCGGCCCTGGGCTGCGCTGGTGGCAGGCTTGAAAGCGCCCCCAGACCTGCCGCTTCGCGTCAGGCCCCCCGAGGGGGACGAGGAAACTTCGGAGCGGCCGTGCGTTTCCTCATGAGACTGCCGCCGACCACTTCCAGGAGATTTGCGCCATGCTGTTGACGCTTGTCATCTTTTACCTGCTGATCACCATCGCGATCGGCCTGTGGGCCGCCAAGCGGGTCAAGACCACCGCCGATTTTGCGATTGCCGGGCGCCATTTGCCGCTGGCCATGATCATCACCACGACCTTTGCCACCTGGTTCGGCTCGGAAACCGTTCTGGGTATCCCGGCGAAGTTTGTCGGGGGCGGCCTGAACAGTGTTGTAGAGGACCCATTCGGCGCTGGCACCTGTTTGATTCTGGTCGGCCTGTTCTTTGCCGGCAAGCTCTACAAAATGACCTTGCTGACGATCAGCGACTACTACCGCGAGCGCTATGGCCGGGGTGTCGAGGTGGCCTGCTCGCTGATCATCATCCTGAGCTATCTGGGCTGGGTCTCGGCCCAGGTCACGGCCCTCGGCCTGGTGTTCAACCTGCTGTCTGACGGCGCCATCGCGCCCTGGCTGGGGATGATTATCGGCACGGTTTCGATCCTCGCCTATACCCTTTTTGGCGGGATGTGGTCGGTCGCCGTCACCGATTTCATGCAGATGATCATCCTGGTCAGCGGTTTGTTCATCCTGGCGGTATTTGCCGGGAATCAGGCGGGTGGCGTCGACAAGGTGCTGGCGCTGGCCGTCAGCCAGGACATGTTCAGGTTTCTGCCGGAACCTAAATTCAAGGACGTGCTGTTCTTCATCGCTGCCAGCATCACCATGATGCTCGGCTCGATCCCGCAGCAGGATGTGTTCCAGCGGGTGATGTCGGCCAAGAATGTGCAGGCCGCCACCCGCGGCCCGGTGATCGGCGGGCTGTGCTATATCGTGTTTGCCTTCGTGCCGATGTTCCTGGTCGTCAGTGCAATGCTGATCATGCCCGAGCAAACCGCCGCCCTGCTCAAGGATGATCCGCAGAAGATACTGCCGACGCTGGTTTTGGAGAAGATGCCGTTCGTGATGCAGGTACTGTTCTTCGGCGCGCTTTTGTCGGCCATCAAGTCGACCGCTTCGGCCACCCTGCTGGCGCCTTCGGTGACCTTTGTCGAGAATATCTGGCGGCAATTCAAGCCGCGTCAGAGCGACCGTCACGAACTGCAGACGATGCGCATCACGGTGCTGATCTTCTCGGCCTGCGTCTGTGCCTACGCGATCGGCCTGCAGGGCAAGCCGATCTATGAAATGGTCTCGGGCGCCTACCAGGTCACCCTGGTCGGGGCGATCGTGCCCCTGGCGGCCGGCCTGTACTGGCCGCGCGCCACCACGCAGGGGGCGGTGTTCTCGATCGTGCTCGGTCTGCTGGCCTGGGGGCTGCTGCTGGCCACACCCGCCGGTGAGGTTTTTCCTGCGCCGCTGGCGGGCATCCTGATGAGCCTGGTCGGGATGGTGGTCGGCTCGCTTGGCCCACAGGCGCTGGCCAACCGGCAGGGTTCGCACCACCGGATGGCAGGGTTAGGCGGCTGAGTCAGCGCGCCGTACAATCAACGGTTTTGCGCCAAAAACGCCGATTCAGCCATGCCGATCTACGCCTACCGATGTGCCGACTGCGGCCATGCCAAGGACGTGCTGCAAAAGCTGTCCGACCCGCTGCTGCACACCTGCCCGGCCTGCGGCGCCGAGGCCTTTGCCAAACAGGTCACGGCGGCGGGCTTCCAACTCAAAGGTTCGGGCTGGTACGCGACCGATTTCAAGAGCAGCGGTGCGGCGCCGGCCAAGCCCGATGCGCAGCCCGACAAGGCTGATGGCGCCAAGTCGGATCCGGCCAAGGCCGACGGCGCGAAATCTGACGGCGCCAAGTCCGACGGCGCCAAATCTGACGCCGCCAAGGCCGACGGTGCCAAAGCTGACAGCGCCAAGTCCGATTCCAAAGCAGTGTCGGCTGCGCCGGCCGCCGCAGCGCCGGCCGCCCCTGCGGCCTGATCAGCCCGCTTGGCCAGCCAGCTCGGACCGGGTGCTCGCGTGAGAAAGTACATCATCGCTGGCCTGCTGGTCTGGATGCCGCTGGCCATCACGATCTGGGTGCTGGGCTGGCTGTTGGGCCTGGTCGACGGCGTGTTCTTCTGGCTGTTGACGCTGAGCCAGCCGCTGTTCGGCGCGGGTGGCGGTGCGCTGGTCGAGCGGCTGCGCCAGGTCACCGGCCTGGGCGCCTTGGTGATGGTGGCGCTGATGCTGCTGACCGGCGTGTTCGTGACCAACATCTTTGGCCAATGGTGGGTCCGCCAATGGGACAAGATGATGGGCCGCATCCCCATCGTCAAATCGATCTACAGCTCGGTCAAGCAGGTCTCGGACACGCTGTTCTCGTCCAGCGGCAATGCCTTTCGCGAGGCGGTGCTGGTGCAGTATCCGCATGCTGGCGCGTGGACGATTGCCTTCGTCACCGGCGCGCCCAGCGGCGAGGTCGCGGCGCATCTGACGGGCGAGCATGTCAGCATCTATGTGCCGACCACGCCCAACCCGACCTCGGGCTTCTTTCTGATCATGCCGCGTACGGCGGTGCAGGCCTTGAACATGAGCGTCGACGAGGCCCTGAAGTACATCATCTCGATGGGCGTGGTCGCGCCCCAGGTCCATGCGCCGCCTGTGCTTGCGGCGCGGACCTTGGGGGCCGACCCCAATTGACGGGGCCGGGCGCCGACGCCAGGCGCCTGGTCCTGAGGGCCCGCAGCGGGCCCCGCAAGCGGCACCCACCATTGCAGCTTCATGCGCCGGCCGGCTCGGTCGGCCACCACCATCCTGGATTGGACAAAGCACCATGAGAACCACCTACTGCGGCCTGGTCAGCGAAGCGCTGATGGGCCAGAGCGTCACTTTGATGGGCTGGGCGCACCGCCGCCGCGACCATGGCGGCGTGATCTTCATCGACCTGCGTGACCGCGAGGGCCTGGTCCAGATCGTCTGCGACCCGGACCGCGCCGAGGCCTTCAAGATCGCCGACGGCGTGCGCAACGAGTTCTGCCTGAAGATCGTCGGCGTGGTCCGTGCCCGCCCGGCCGGCACCGACAACAGCGGCCTGACCAGCGGCAAGGTCGAGGTCTTGGCCCACCACCTGGAGGTGCTCAACACCAGCGTTACGCCGCCCTTCCAGATCGACGACGAGAACCTCTCCGAGACCACCCGGCTGACCCACCGTGTGCTCGACCTGCGCCGCCCGGCAATGCAGAAGAACATGATGCTGCGCTACCGCGTCGCCATCGAGGTGCGCAAGTTCCTTGACGAGCAGGGCTTTGTCGACATCGAGACGCCGATGCTGACCAAGAGCACGCCCGAGGGCGCGCGCGACTACCTGGTCCCCAGCCGGGTCCACGATGGCGCCTTCTTCGCCCTGCCGCAGAGCCCGCAGTTGTTCAAACAGTTGCTGATGGTGGCCGGCTTTGACCGCTACTACCAGATCACCAAGTGCTTCCGCGACGAAGACCTGCGCGCCGACCGCCAGCCCGAGTTCACCCAGATCGACATCGAGACCTCGTTCCTCGACGAGGCCGAGATCCGCGCCATCACCGAGGCGATGATCCGCACCGTGTTCCGCAAGACCCTGGGGGTGGAGCTGCCGGTCTATGTCGAGATGACTTATGCCCAGGCGATGCACCGCTTCGGCTCGGACAAGCCCGATCTGCGCGTCATGCTTGAATTTACCGAGCTGACCGAGCTGATGCGCGATGTCGATTTCAAGGTCTTCTCCGGCCCGGCCACCACCCCGGGCGGCCGGGTGGCGGCGCTGCGCGTTCCCGGCGGCAGCGAGATCAGCCGTGGCGAGATCGACGCCTATACCGAGTTCGTGAAGATCTACGGTGCCCGCGGCCTGGCCTGGATCAAGGTCAATGACGTCAGCCGCGGCCGCGAGGGCCTGCAGTCGCCGGTGGTCAAGAACCTGCACGATGCGGCAATCGCCGAGATCATCGCCCGCACCGGCGCCGGCAATGGCGACCTGATCTTCTTCGGTGCCGACCGGGCCAAGGTCGTCAACGACGCGCTGGGGGCCTTGCGGGTCAAGATCGGCCACAGCGAGTTCGGCCGCAGCCATGGCCTGTTCGAGGACCGCTGGGCGCCGCTGTGGGTGGTGGACTTTCCGATGTTCGAGCACGACGAAGGCAACGACCGCTGGGCGGCGGTGCACCACCCCTTCACCGCGCCCAAGGACGGCCACGAAGACCTGATGACCACCGACCCCGGCGCCTGCATCTCCAAGGCCTACGACATGGTGCTCAACGGCTGGGAGATCGGCGGCGGCTCGGTGCGTATCCACCGCGCCGAGGTCCAGGCCAAGGTCTTCGACGCGCTCAAGATCAATGCCGATGAGCAGCGCCTGAAGTTCGGCTTCTTGCTCGACGCCCTGCAGTACGGCGCGCCGCCGCACGGTGGCCTGGCGTTCGGCCTGGACCGCATCGCCACCCTGATGACCGGGGCCGAGTCGATCCGCGACGTGATCGCCTTCCCCAAGACCCAGCGCGCGCAATGCCTGCTGACCGGTGCGCCCAGCCTGGTGGACGAAAAGCAGTTGCGCGAGCTGCACATCCGGCTGCGCAACACCGCCGCCGCCCCGCCTTGATGGCTGCCGGGCAAGGCCCTGGCGGTGGCAACATCCGGCCTACGCCCGTTGCCTGAGCGCGTGGCCTGAGCGCGTGGCCTGAGCCGGGCCCATGCCGGTCCAGGCCCGGCGCGCCGGCACCGACGCGGGCCCAACCCGAGGAGCCGTGATGACCGATACGCCCGCCGACCTGACCGCCGTCGCCCACACCGCCGTCGCCCAAGCTGCTGCCGCCGCCACCCAGGACACCACCCGCATCGACGACACCCGCATCGCGGCGGTGCGGGCCCTGGTATCGCCGGCGGTGCTGCTCGAAGAGCTGCCGGTGACACCGGCGATCGAGTTGCTGGTCGAGACCACCCGCCAATCGATCAGCGCGGTGCTGCAGGGCCGCGACGACCGGCTGGTGGTGGTGGTCGGCCCGTGCTCGATCCACGACCATTCCCAGGCGATGCACTACGCCCAACTGCTCAAGCCGCTGGCCGATGAGTTGGTCGGCGAGTTGATCGTGGTGATGCGGGTGTACTTCGAGAAGCCGCGCACCACCGTCGGCTGGAAGGGCTTCATCAACGACCCCAGGCTGGACGGCAGCTTCCGCATCAACGAGGGCCTGCGCCTGGCGCGCCAGTTGTTGCTGCAGATCAACGCCCTGGGCCTGCCGGCGGGCAGCGAGTTCCTCGACCTGCTCAGCCCGCAGTACATCAGCGACCTGATCGCCTGGGGGGCGATAGGCGCGCGCACCACCGAGAGCCAGAGCCATCGCCAGCTTGCCTCGGGCATGAGCTGCCCGGTCGGCTTCAAGAACGGCACCGACGGCGGCGTGCAGGTGGCCGCCGACGCGATCGTCTCGGCCGCCGCCGCGCATTCGTTCATGGGCATGACCAAGATGGGCGTGGCGGCGATCTTCGAGACCCGCGGCAACACCGACGGCCATGTCATCCTGCGCGGCGGCAAGGCGCCCAACTACGACGCCGCCCATGTCGAGGCCTGCTGCGCGGCCCTGCGCAAGGCCGGCCAGCGCGAGCAAGTGATGGTCGATTGCTCGCACGCCAACTCGGCCAAGCAGCACCGCCGCCAGATCGAGGTCGCGGCCGATGTGGCGGCGCAGATGGCCGGCGGCGAGCGGCGGATCATTGGCGTGATGGTCGAGAGCCATCTCCACGAGGGCCGCCAGGATCTGCTGGCCGGGCGCGCGCTGACGCCCGGGGTCTCGATCACCGACGCCTGCATCGGCTGGCACGACACCGTGCCGCTGCTGCGCGCGCTGGCCCAAGCGGTGCAGCAACGCCGGGGGCGCTGATGGCGCTGGCCCCGGCACGACCGTTCAAGATCCCCGAGAGCGTGCTGGTGGTGATCCACACCCCGGCGCTGGAGGTGCTGCTGATCGAGCGCGCCGACCAGCCCGGTTTCTGGCAGAGCGTCACCGGCGCCAAGGATGCGGTCGACGAGCCGCTGCTGCGCACCTGCATCCGCGAGGTGGCTGAGGAGACCGGCATCGCCATCGGCAGCCCGGCCGTGCCGCTGGCAGCGCTGCGCGACTGGGCGCTGGCCAACGTCTACGCCCTGTACCCGGTCTGGCGCCACCGCTACGCGCCAGCGGTTACCCACAACACCGAGCATGTGTTCGGCCTGACCGTGCCCGCCGACACAGCCGTGCGGCTGGCGCCGCGCGAACACCTGCGCCACCAGTGGCTGCCCTGGCGCGAGGCCGCCGACCGCTGCTTCTCGCCGTCCAACGCCGAGGCCATCAGCCACCTGCCGCGGCTGGGCGGAACGGCCCCGGGCTGAGCAGCATGGTGCGCCGCGCTACCAGTCTTGCGTCCTCGCGTCCGGCGCTGCCCAACCGGCAGGCCCGCCAGGTGCTGCGCGTGGCCACCTACAACATCCACAAGGGGGTGCGCGGCCTGGGGCCAGCAAAGCGGCTGGAGATCCACAACCTCGGGCTGGGGATAGAGGCGCTGGACGCCGACCTGGTGGCGCTGCAGGAGGTGCGCCTGTACCACCAGCGCGACGCGCTGCGCTTCGAGCGCACCTTGCTGGGCTGGCCCGAGCAGGGCCAGGCCGAGTTCCTGGCGCCCGAGGGCTATGCCGTGGCCTACCGCAGCAACGCGGTGACGCGCGGCGGCGAGCATGGCAACGCGCTGCTGGCGCGCTGGCCGATGGGCGACATCGGGCACCACGATGTCAGCGACCACCGCTTCGAGCAGCGCGGCCTGCTGCATGTGCCGGTGCTGTGGCACGGCCACACTGTGCACGCCGTGGTCGTGCACTTTGGCCTGATCCATGCCAGCCGGGTGCGCCAGGTCGAGCGCCTGGCCGAGTTCATCGCCGCCACGGTGCCGGCCGACGCGCCGCTGCTGGTGGCGGGTGATTTCAACGACTGGGGCGAGCGGCTGGACGAGCCCATGGCCGCGATCGGCCTGAGCCGCGCCCGCCATGGCGGCCCGCTGGCGCAGCGCACCTTCCCCTCGCGCGTGCCGCTGTTCGCCCTGGACCGGGTCTACCTGCGCGGCCTGCGTTGCGTCGGCTCCAGCGTGCCGCGCGGCGCCGCCTGGGCGCGCATGTCCGACCACCTGCCGCTGCTGGTCGACCTGGCGCTGGCCTGACGCCGTGCCCGGCCACGCCAGCCGCCCGGCTCAGCAGCGGCGCTCGCGCGCCGAGCGTCGCCGCCCGCCGCTGACCGGTGGCAACCAGGTGCAGTTGCTGCAAGGCGGCGAGGAGTTGTTCGAGGCCATGGTCCAGGCCATCGGCCAGGCCCGCAGCCGGGTCTGGCTGGCGACCTACCTGTTCCACGACGACCCGGCGGCGCAGCGCATCGCCAAGGCGCTGGTGGTCGCGGCCGAGCGCGGCGTGCAGGTCGCGGTGGTGGTCGACGGCTTCGGCGCCAAGGCCACGCTGGCCAGCCTGCGCGGCTGGTTCGAGCCGGCGGGCGTCGAGTTCGCGGTCTTCCGCCCGGCCCAGCGCTGGTGGCAGGTCGCCCAGCCCGGCCAGTTGCGCCGCCTGCACCAGAAGCTGTGCGTGGTCGACGACGAGGTCGGCTTTGTCGGTGGTATCAACCTCATCGACGACCGCAACGACCTGCGCCACGGCTGGTCCGACCGGCCACGGCTGGACTTTGCGGTCAGCCTGCGCGGCCCGGTGGTGGCCTATGTCGCGCAGACCGCCCAGGCGATGTTCATGCGCGCCCGTCTGGGCACGGCCTGGCGCGACGAGATCGGCCAGTTGCTGCGCGGCGCCGAACCCCTGGCCGCTGCCCGGCAGATGCTCGCGCGGCTGCGGATCGTGCCGCTGGCCGCAGGCAGCCCGTCGACGCGGCGATCGGCAGATGCCTCGGCCGAGGACGCCTGCGAGGCCGCGACTTCGGCCGCCGCGCTGGCGCCGGTGCGCGCCAGCTTCGTGGTTCGCGACAACCTGCGCCAGCGCCGGGCGATTGAGCAGGCCTATGTCCAGGCGATAGACGCTGCCAGCACCCGGGTCGACATCGTCTGCCCCTACTTCTACCCCGGCCAGACCTTCCGCACCAGCCTGTGCCGCGCTGCCCGACGCGGCGTCGCGGTACGGCTGCTGCTGCAGGGCAAGGCCGACTACCATTTCGCCGCGCTCGCCGCCCAGGTGCTGTACCAGGAACTGCTGGGCGCAGGCGTGCGGGTGTTCGAGTACACGCCCGCCTTCCTCCACGCCAAGGTGGCCCTGGTCGATGACGACTGGGCGACGGTCGGCAGCTCCAACATCGACCCACTGTCGCTGCTGCTGAACCTGGAGGCCAACGTGATCGTCCGCGATACCGAATTCAGCGCCACCCTGGCCAGCCGGATCGAGCTGGCCTTCGCCGACTGCCGCGAGGTCATTCTGCCGGGCCTGGGCGTAGGCTGGCTGGCGGCCCTGCGCCGCAGCCTGGTCGCCTGGACCGCCTACTGGTTCCTGCGCCTGGCGGGGATCAGCGGGCGGTATTGAGGACAAGTGTCAGATATTTCAATGCCCAGGAATATTGTGAATAAAGTTAAACCTATCGTAAGACTTCTCTACTTAATTCTGGCAATATTTTAGGTCTTTGAGTTTTGATTGTACGTTGATGGATTTGAAATAAACGGTAAAGAGGTTTCTCAAGTGGACTTGTGGACAGGTATCATTTCTGCGTACTCTAGACGAACGCAAGGCCGAAGTGGCTTGGTAGGGTTCGGGCTCGGAATTTTGACCGGAATTGTTTTAATATCTATAGGAGCAATGGCCCTTCAAGGTTTGCATGCGGCTGCCCACCCGTAAATGAGACTTAGGCCTCAAATGTCCTGTTTCAGTCGAGCAAGGTCTTGATTGATTCCCAGGATTGCGAATCGCTCGGGCAGAATACGTTCGAATAGGGAGAGAGTACATACACCTACCTGTGCGGCAGTCTTTAGCGCACATTGTAGCGGTTGACCAATGCCCTGAAGATAGCTAACGGAAAACTGCACATGTGTCGGCTGCCTGGCAAGTTTTAGCGTCTGCATCAGGGCCAACTCATTGGGATGCGCCCCAAGATCGATTGTCCGATCATAAAGTGCCCTAGCAACTTTCCCTTCCCCTGGGGCAACTTGGGTGGCTAGCTTGAGAAGCGAGCCGATTTTGAATTCATCCTTCACCTTCTTTTTAGAATGTGCGCTGTCTTCCCTATGTAGCCAAGTTTTCTGGGAACTTGGATTCTTTGAGAGATAAAGGCCATATAGAGCGTTCTCCAGTGCTGAGCGCAGCAACGCATAGCTTTCCGGAAGCTGACCGCTCCAAGTCAGACGGCATGCGCCAAGAAGGTTTGAATGTGTGCGCAAGATGAATAGGCCGGCGAACCAATTCTTTGAATTGTCAAAGGCGCGAATTGTTTGGCGAAAGGCGCGATCGATCTCAATCAACCTGCCAACCTCTCGCGGAAGATTTGCAAAGGTGGCGAACTCATTGGTGCGGGAAGCATCAAGGAACCTGGTGATCTCGTTCGATGACCAATTTGGAGGTGGTTGGGTTTGTGCTGATGTCATTTGGTGAGATCCAACCAGAAGCGTTCATCTGTCGCTTATCCGACGTTGATAAGTCAGGCCGTTATTGCCGGCGGCGCGTAAACCACGTTGAACTGAAGCCAGCGAGCTTGGCCCGTAGCGCAGAGAAACCCAGTTGCTTGAGGCGACCAGCTTCAATGCGCCGACGAACTTCGGTGTTTGGGGGTCGCCCAGATACCAGAGGTGGATATCGTTCAGCCTCATCTCAACCCCGCTTCGACCGTTTCGGTCCGGTCGGGACTGCGGGCGTGCGCGCTTGTGTTGGGACGGCGCGCGCCCGCGCTTCTGCGGCGTTGCGTGTCCGCGCGCGGCCGAGCGCGATAGCCGCGCGCACATCCATCTCTATGGCGCCGCGGTCGTGTTCTGGCGCAGCCAGATTCCCCAGCTCGCCATCACGCTGGATGAGCCAAAGCGCACTGGCGACAATCCCTATGCCCACCCCAGGGTCGCCTGCCTCCAAGCGCTGCAACGTGGACACCGTCACCCCCAGCCGTTGCGCCCAGGACCGCAGCGACTCCTTGCGCCGCAGGCGCGCAACGGCCAAGTCGGCGCCGAGCTTTTCGATGGCGCCGGATGTCGCGGGAGACAGTTGCAGCAATGCGCGCGCGGTCTTTGGCATACCGATAGAATATAACAATACGGCGCTCAACTACTGATTGATCGGTAGATGTTGAACTGATCCGCCATTGCTCGACCCCATTGAGCCGGTCAACTCGGTCGCCCTGAACGGCGCTGTCCACGGACACATGACTGAACAAGCCCAGGACTGCGGCGACCGCTGTTGTTGACAAAGCCTTCCATAAGGTTGATAATAAAGGGTGCAGAAGTTGACAATCTATGACCAAAGTTCGACCCGGCGGGGAGGCTGTTCGCAGGTTCATCATCGACAGCCTGGGGGCGCATCCGCGAGACATTGTTCGGGTCACGGCGGAGAAGTTCGGCTGCTCGCGGCAAGCGGTACACAAGCACCTGCAGCGACTGATCGCGGACGGCTCAGCCACCGACGACGGGCAGACCAGGAGCAAGACCTATCGGCTCGCGCCCTTGGTGCAGTGGCGCAAGCAGTATGAACTGGCTACTGGTCTGGCGGAGGATGTGGTCTGGCGCACCGACATATCAGAATTGCTCGGCAAGTTGCCAGAAAATGTACTGAGCATCTGGCACTACGGATTCACCGAGATGTTCAACAACGTGATTGATCACTCCGAGGCTAGGCTGGTCTCGATCTCCCTGCAGAAGACCGCTGCAGCGACCACGATCAATATCTACGACGATGGCGTCGGAATCTTCAAGAAGATCCAGGCGGCCCTTGTCCTGATGGACGAACGGCATGCGGTGCTTGAACTCGCAAAGGGTAAGTTCACAACCGACCCTCGCCACCATTCTGGAGAAGGGATATTCTTCACTTCAAGAGTGTTGGACGAGTTCATCATCTCGTCGGGCGAAGTGTTCTTCTCACATCAGTTTGACGAGCGCGAAGACTGGATACTGCACTCGAGCTCTGGCAGTGGTGGCACCCTGGTGAAGATGGTGCTACACAACCATACCGCTCGGACGATCAAGAAGGTTTTTGACAATTTTACCTCTGGTGATGACTATGGCTTCACCAAGACCGTGGTGCCGGTCAAGCTGATGCGCTACGGCGATGATAATTTAGTCTCTCGATCACAGGCCAAGCGTCTGCTGACCCGTGTCGATAGATTTAAGACGGTTGTGCTTGACTTCGCAGGCGTTGCCGGTATCGGTCAGGCTTTCGCGGACGAAGTATTTCGGGTGTTCAGGTCCAAGCATCCGAGTGTAAAAGTGGCCGCTGTCAATACCTCATCCGAGGTGAAGCGGATGATCACCCGCGCAGAGTCGCTCGGCGCGCAGGGTGATGCTAGTGATGCCACCTAAATGGGGTCAGGCCTTCGTGTACAGGAGGTGAACCGTGCTCGTCGTGCTGTACTGAACATCAATTGTAAAAATGGTCAATGTTCCGTCGCTGGCGATTCGATATTTGGATTGGCTGGTAAACAAGAGTTGATTAGCGGTATTGTAGCTTCTGGTTATGAGTATGACGAATGCGGTGCTAGCCGAGTCGGCCTCAACGACGTAGCTTAGCTGACGCTGGCCAGTTAAAGTTGCCTTCGTGCTGTCGGTATAAACCGTAACGGTTGCGTAAACAGCAGTATCACCGACTTTGACAGTTGTTGGCAAAGGCGGTGGTGCAGTCTGGAACTTGGTGTAATCAACACCAGGGAATGATGAACCTAGGAGTGTATAACTTGCGTCGTGGTAAAGGGTGCCAGTAACAGCATTCGATGCCGGAGTGCAGTTAGTGAAGTTAATCGTTGCTGTCTGACCTGAAGAATATCCACTTACACCCTCAAATGTGGCCGGCGATGTCGCGCTGGTCGTGATCGTCGCCGTGCCGCTACAAGTACCTGAGATCGTGAAACTGTCTGCTGAACCGGCTGCTACACGAGTTCTATAGCCTGCCTGCAAGGGAAATGAGGTTATTGGAGTTGCACCTGTACTTTCGCTGCCCCCTCCTCCGCCGCCGCCGCCGCATGCGGTGAAGGTGAAGGCAATGCAGATGAAAACAGAGGCAAGTGCTGGCTTCGGAAATGACATGTGGACTCCCTTTTGTAGATGGCCGCTTCGGTGAAGCGGTTCGTATAGTGTTACATAAACTCCGGCGGAGTAGCGGTACGTTGGATCCGGGCTCGAAGTCCCACTGAAAAGCGTTTATCCGCCACCCATCCGACGCCGGCAAAGCAAGCCGGAATAACCAGCGGCGGATAAACCACGTTGAACTGAAGCGCGGTGCCGCTGGGCGGAGGTAGGTGTAGGGGCAAGGTAGGGTCGGCGCTCGCCCCGCGCAATGCGCGTTGCGCCCGAAGCGGGCGTTGCCGGGCGGCGACGGCGGCCGCTGGCGTCGGACCAAGACCGGGTTTGGCCAGTCGGGGCTTGATCGGGCGTCGTATACGGACAGTCGGGCAGGCTGGACGCCGTTGTGGTCAGGCCGACCGACCGCGCTTGGAGCGGCTGCGCAGGGAGGGCGCCAGCACCGCCCTTAACCGTGGCGCAAATGCCAAGCCTTGGTCCGGCTGAAGGTTTGGATGCCGTAGGTCGACAAGGTCAGGCCCATGCCTGAATCGCCGACGCCCGACCAGGGCAGGCGCGGGCTGACGCGGTCGCAGCAGTTCCAGTAGACGCTGCCGGCGCGCACCTGGGCCAGCAGGGCGCGGGCGGCGGCCTCGTCGGCGCTGTAGACGCTGGCGGTCAGGCCGTAGCGGCTGTCGTTCATCAGGGCCAGGGCGGTGGCGTCGTCGGCCACCTTCTGGATGCCGATGATCGGGCCGAAGCTCTCCTCGCGCATCAGGTCCATGCGGTGGTCGACCTCGGTCAGCACGGTCGGCGCAAACCAGTTGCCCTGGCCGTCGAAGGGGCCCGGCACGGCCGCGCCGCCGCAGCGCAGCGTTGCGCCTTTGGCCAGCGCGTCGGCGACTTGGGCCTGCAGCACGGCGATCTGCGGGGCGCGGGTGATGGCGCCGAGGGTGCTGGCGTCGTCCATCGGGTTGCCCATCCGCAGGGCGGCGACGGCGGCCAGGAAATGGCCGACAAAGGCGTCGTGGATGGCCTCGTGGACGTAGATGCGCTCGACCGCGCAGCAGCTCTGGCCGGTGTTGTACATCGCGCCATCGGCCAGGCTTTCAGCGGCGGTTTTGGGGTCGGCGTCGGCGCGGACATAGCTTGGGTCCTTGCCGCCGAGTTCGAGCTGCAGCTTGACCAGGCGGCCGGCCATGGCGCTGGCGATGCGCAGCCCGGTGGCATGGCTGCCGGTGAAGCACAGCGCGTCGATGTCTTGCAGGGCCAGGGCCGCGCCGACCTCGCCGCCGCCGACCAGGCATTGCAGCAGCGTGGCCGGCACGCCCGATTGGTGCAGCAGCCGGGTCAGGTGGTGGCCGCTCAGGGTGGCGTGTTCGCTGGGCTTGTAGAGCACCGCGTTGCCGGCCAGCAGGGCCGGCAGGATCACGTTGCAGCCGACGAACCAGGGGTAGTTCCAGGCCGAGATGCAGGCCACCACGCCCAGCGGCTCGTGGCCGATCTGCTCGTGTACGCCGCCGCCGTCGAAGACATGCTCGTCGCGCAGGCTGCTTTCGCTGCGTTCGAGGAAGAAGTCGATCCGCGGCAGCAGGCCCATGAGTTCGTTGCGCGCCTGGCTGATCGGTTTGCCGACCTCGGCGGTGAGGGTCGCGGCCAGGCTGTCGATGTTGGCCGCCACCGCGTCGCGAAAGCGCTGGACCAGCCCCAAGCGCTCGCTGATCGGCTGCCGTGCCCAGGCCGGCTGGGCGGCGCGCGCTGCCTGCGCCTTGGCCGCTACGGCGGCGGCGTCGAGGGCGGCCAGGCGTGTGATCAGCGCGCCGGTGGCGGGGTTGTGGATGTCCAGCGTCGGCATGGCGCGCCTTTGCGTTCGGGTGGGCAGATTCAGGCCGAGCGTGCCAGGCGGGCTGCGGCCAGAAAGTCCAGCAGCAATGGCGTGTCGTCGAAGGTGCAATCGTCGGCCGGGTCGTGGAACTCGGGATGCCATTGCACGGCGGCGACGAAGCCCGGGCCGGGGCGGCGGATCGCCTCGATCATGCCGTCGTCGGGGCAGCGCGCCTCGACCACGAAGCCCGGCGCCAGGTCCTTGATGGCCTGGTGGTGGATGCTGTTGACGGTGGCCCGGGTCTGGCCCGGGTACAGCCCGCTCAGGCGCGAGCCGGGCTCGAACGCGACGGCGTGGAAGTTCTGCTCGTACTTGCCGCTGTCGCGGTGCTGGAGCGCGTCGGGATGCTGCCGGTCTATGTCCTGCAGCAGGGTACCGCCGAAGCAGACGTTGAGCAGTTGCAAGCCCCGGCAGACGCCGAACACCGGCTTGCCGGCGGCGACGAAGGCGTTGATCAGCTCGGTCTCGTAGATGTCGCGCACCCGGTCGCCGGCCCAGGCCGGGTGCAGCGGGGTTTCGCCATAGCTTTGCGGCGCCACGTCGTTGCCGCCCTGCAGCACCAGCCCGTCCAGCGCCTGGGCGTAGTGGCTGAGGTTCAAGTCGGGGTGGGTTGCCGGACCGGTCGAGTCGACCGCCGGAATCATCACCGCGCAGGCGCCGCCCCGGATGATCCAGTGCGCCACCGACTGCTCCAGGTAGTGAACCGACTTGCTCCAGACCCCGCGCGGCTCTATGCCCGGTGTGCCGGGGGTGTAGATGCGGGCCGAGGTGCCGATCAGCAGGGGGCGCTCAGGTTGGGGCATCACATCGCCGCCTGGAACAGGCGCTGGTAGTCGGCCTCGGCGGCCGGGCGGGGGTTGGTCCGGCCGGTGAAATCTATCGCCGCCAGCGCCACCAGGCGCGGCAGCATGGCCGGCGTGACGCCATGCGCGGCCAGGCCACCGTGGATGCCGATCTCGGCCTTCAGGGCGCGCAGCCAGGGCACCAGGGCCGGGCCGCCGCCGGCCAGCCCGGCGGCCTGGGCCAGGTCGGCGAACTTGTCCGGCACGCTGGCCTGGTTCCAGTCCAGCACGGAGTCGATCATCAGCGCGTTGGCCAGGCCATGGTGCAGGTCGGCGACCGTGCCCAGGGCATGGGCGCAGGCATGGACCGAGCCCAGGTCTTTCTGGAAGGCGATCGCGCCCAGCATCGAGCACATCAACATGTCGGCGCGGGCGGCGATGTTGGCTGGCTCACGCACCGCCAGCGCCAGCGCCCGGGCGCCGATGCGCAGGCCCTGCAGCGCGATGCCGTCGCACAGCGGGTGGTAGGCCGGGCTGAGGTAGCTCTCGATGTTGTGGGTCAGCGCGTCCATGCCGGTCGCGGCGGTGATCGGCGGCGGCAGGCCGAGGGTCAATTCCGGGTCGGCGAACACCGCTTTGGCCAGGATCGCGGCGCTGAAGACGGTCCGCTTGACATGGCTGTCGTTCTCGCTGACGACCGCCGAGCGGCCGACCTCGCTGCCGGTGCCGGCGGTCGTCGGCAGGGCCACGAAGTAGGGCAGGGGTTTGATGATGGGCCGCACTTGCGGGTGGTCCCAGACGTATTCGAGGATGTCGCCGGGGTGGGTCGCGGCCAGGCCGACGAGCTTGGCCACGTCCAGCGCCGCGCCGCCGCCCAGGCCGATCACGCAGTCGGCTTGGTGGGCGACAAAGGCCGCCGCCCCGGCCATCACCTGGGCGCAGCTCGGGTTGCCGAACACGCCCGAAAACACCGCGCTGTCCAGCCCCGCCAGGCTTAAGCCGAATTCGGCCAGCAGCGGCAACTGCGCCAGGCCCCGGTCGGTGACGATCAGCGGCCGCCGGCAGCCCTGCTCGCGCAGGTGCGCGGCCACCAGCCTGCGGGCGCCAGCGCCGAAGTGGATGGGGGTGGGGAAGGCGAAGCGGGTGATGCTGTCGTTGGCCATGGCGCCCTGCTCAGATGATCTCGAAATAGCGCTTCAATTCCCAGTCCGTGACCGCGTCCTGCCACTGCCTGTGCTCCCAGTCGCGGGTGGCGGCGAAATGCTCGACGAAGGTGTCGCCGAGGAAATCGCGGGCGATCTCGCTGGCGTGGAAGTTGCGCGTCGTCGCCAGCAGTGAGCGCGGCGCACGTGGCACGTCTTCGGCGCCCTGGTTGGTGCCGGTGATCGGCGGCGTGCTCAGCTTCAGGCCCTGCTCGACGCCGTGCAGGCCGGCCGCGATCACCGCCGCCATCGCCAGGTAGGGGTTGACATCGGCGCCCGGGCAGCGCGTCTCCAGGCGGGTGGCCTTGGGGCTGCCGGCGATGACGCGGAAGCTGGCGGTGCGGTTGTCCAGCCCCCAGGTCGGCTTGGTCGGCGCCCAGAAGCCATCGACCAAGCGCTTGTAGCTGTTGATGGTCGGCCAGAACATCGGCGCGAAGTCCATCAGGCAATGGATCTGGCCAGCCAGGTAGCTCTCGAACAGCGGGCTCATCCGGCGCTCGGACTTGGCGCCGTAGAAGAGGTTGTTCTTGCCATCCGACAGGCTCTGGTGGATGTGCCCCGAGCAGCCCGGCAGCGCCTGGCTCCACTTGGCCATGAAGCTGGGCATGATGCCAAAGCGCTTGCCGATCTCCTTGGCGCCGGTCTTGAACAGGATCGCCCGGTCGGCCTGCTCCAGGGCGCTGGAAAAGGCGATTGCCGCCTCGTAGACGCCCGGTCCGGTCTCGGTGTGCAGGCCCTCGATCGGCACCTTGAAGCGCGCCATCTCGTCCATCAGCGCATTGAAGAAACCGCGCTGGTCGCCCATGCGCAGCAGCGAGTAGCCGAACATCCCCGGGGTGATGGTCTGCGGGCCGACGCCGCGCTTGTCGGCCCAGCTCTGTGGCGTCTCGGCGAAGTTGAACCACTCGAACTCCATCCCGGTCATGACCTGCAAACCGAGCTTCTCCGCGCGCCGCAGCACCCGCTTGAGGGTCTGGCGCGGGCAGACGGCGTGCGCCGAGCCGTCGGCATTGACAAACTCGCCGAGGAAGAACGGCACATCGCCGTCCCAGGGCACGCGCCGGGCGGTGTCCGGGTCCAGCCTGGCCAGCGCGTCGGGGAAGCCGTGCTGCCAGCCGGTGACCTGGGCGTTGTCATAGCACTGGTCGCCCGAGTCCCAGCCCAAGACCACATCGCAGAAGCCGAAGCCGCCGCCCGGGTGCGGCTGGGCCGCGGCCAGGAACTTGTCGACATGCAGGAGCTTGCCGCGCAGCACGCCGTCGATGTCGCTGACGGCGACCTTGACCTTGCTCGCGCCACTGGCGCGGATGGCGGCGATCTCAGGGTGTTCGGCGGCAGCTTTTTGGCGTGGCATGGTGGCCTTTCAATCGGCGGGGCGGCCGCTGGCGATGCCCAACTCGGCCAGGGCCGCGGCCACCGCCGCGACCGCTGCCCGCAGGTGCTGGGGCGTGATCGCACCGATGCAGCCGACCCTGAAGGTCTCGACCTCGGTCAGCTTGCCGGGGTAGAGGATGAAGCCGCGGGCCTTGACGGCGGCGTAGAAGCGCGCGAAGTCGTAGCCCGGGTCGGCCGGGGCGTGGAAGGTGACGATCACCGGCGCCTGGACCTCGGGCGCCAGGAAGGGCTTGAAGCCCAGCGCCGCCATGCCCTCGATCAAGGCCTGGCAGTTGGCCTGGTAGCGCGCCAGCCGCGCCGGCTGGCCGCCCTGCTCGATGTGCTGGGCGATGGCCTCGTCGAGCGCGACCAGGACATGGGTCGGCGGGGTGAAGCGCCATTGGCCGGTCCGCGCCATGTAGACCTGCTGGTCGTGCAGATCCATCGCCAGGCTCTGGCTGTGGCCGGCGCAGCCGTCCAGCACCGCCTGGCGCAGGACCACGAAACCCATGCCGGGCACGCCTTCCAGGCATTTGCCGCTGGCCGCCACCAGGGCGTCGAAGCGGACCTCTCGGGCGTCTATGGGCAGGGCGCCGAAGCTCGACATGGCGTCAACGATCAGCCCCCTGGCGTGCCGCTGGCAGACCGCCGCGACCTCGGCCAGCGGGTTGAGCACGCCGGTGCCGGTCTCGCAATGGATCAGCACCACATGGCTGATGCTGGCGTCCTCGGCCAGGCGTTGGGCCAGCGCAGCGGCCGAGACCGGCTCCTGCTCGCCGAAGGCCAGCACGCTGGCGCGCCGGCCCATCATCGCCGTGAGCCTGGCGGCGCGCTTGCAGTAGGCGCCGTTGTCGAGCACCAGCACGTGGCCGTCCCGGGGCACCAGGCTGGCCACGGCGGCCTCGACGCTGAAGGTGCCACTGCCCTGCAGCGGCACCACACAGTGCGTGCCCTGGCCATGGACGATGTCCAGCAGCCGGCTGCGCACCCGGGCGGTGACGGCGATGAAATCCGTATCCCAGGAGCCCCAATCGCGCAGCATCGC
>JANXYH010000110.1 GCA_025350145.1 Burkholderiales bacterium
CGGCAGGACCTCGGAAAAGCCGAAGTCCAGCGGCAGTGCCACCGTCTGCAGCCAGCGCAGCACGCCCAGCTTGCTGCCAGGATCGCACAGTCGGTTGAAGACCATTGCGCGCAGGCAGCCCAGCACATCGACTTCGACGCGGGCCCTCGGGGTCAGGTCTTGCCTTTTGCCCCCAGCTGCTCGACGGCTTCACGCGCGGTGATTATCGGGATACCTGCAAAGCTGCCCAACGGCAAGAGGTCGCGCTTGTCGCCTGACGCAATGAGGTCGGCCTGGCCGGTGACGGTCGCAGCGATGACGTGATCGTCATCGGGCTCGGTGTGCTCACTGGTGACTACCGCAGCAATGCGCTCAACCAGCGCGTGTACAAGGCTGCGCTGGGCTCGACCAAACGCTTCGTCTACGCCCCTGGTGGGCAAATGCTCTACGAGGATGGTCCCCAGCCCACCGCTTATGTCTGGATTGGCAATGAACTCTTGGGCATCGTGCGAGGCGGCACCTTCTATGCCGGCCACAACGACCACCTGGGCAGGCCTGAACTCATGACCGACAGCAGCGGCAATACCGCTTGGCGGGCCAGCAACACCGCCTTTGATCGAACGGTCGTCACCGACACTATTGGCGGACTCAATCTGGGATTCCCCGGCCAATACCAGGATTCAGAGTCTGGGCTTTGGTATAACTGGAACCGGTACTATGACGCGTCGGTTGGGCGCTATACCCAGTCCGATCCCATCGGGCTGGCGGGGGGGATTAATATCTATGCGTATGTCAAGGGGAATTCGATATCGAACGTCGATCCGGATGGGTTGGCATCGATCACGATTGGTTTATTTCCTGGAGCTGGCGGCCAAGTCACTATAGGACGCAATCCGAACGGCACTGGCTTTATGAGCATGCAGTTTGGGTACGGTATTGGCGGTGGCTTCTCGTTTGATTTGGCCGGGACGTCGCCGGGATATCGCGCATGTCAATGCGGTTGGAACGTCGGCTATGGCCTTTATGGCGAGGCGGCAGTTCACGCGGGCATCGCAAAGCTTGCTGTCAATGCGAACAAGGGACGCAATGAAAATAGCTGCGACGTGTCCGACTATAAAGATCTGAAGGGGAAGGCGTCGTTCAAGGACAGTATTGGCATGAAGGCATCTGTGTCAGCTGGCGGTCAAATCACGCTCACAGGTGGCGGTACCCCAACTGGCGGTTGCTCGTGCTGATCGACGCAATCAAGAGAGCGTTCAAACCTCGGCCGATTCAGGTAGTGATGGCGGTGGGAGCCTTTGCTGCCGTAGTCTTCATTGTTCGATTTGCGGCAGTTAACAGCGAGGTCTACGAATTTGCAGATGACTTTGTTGCGAAGGACATGCGTATAGCGAGCTTGACCGGCCGACAAGACGAGCGTGCATTGCGATGGTTCAAAGGATTCTCGATGTCGTATGGCGACAACAGTGGTGAGGCTGCCTTGACCATGCGGGTGGCTGGCGAGCGTGGCGCCTTCGACGTTCCTTTGTCCTTGAAAAAAAGCCAAGGCCGTTGGAGCGTGGTTTATGCCAGAGCAATCAACGAGGAGGGCGAGGCGGTTGTGATCGTCTGCCATGTTCTCGCGGTCGCGCCAGATACCGAAGGCCGGATCGTCGGTGACGAAGTCTTCGGCCGGCGCGATGGCCTGAGTTTCTTCCTCGATGCGCACCGTGTGAGCGACGGTCAGGATCCGCGCTTATTCGCCGGTGAGGAAGCGGTTTTGCGGCGAGGACAGGTTGCGAACCTCACCGGTTGAGGTCTGTGTTTTGGTTGATTGATATCTCAATCGAGGCCCCTGCCAGGCCGCCGGCGGCGGCATCAGGCCGTCGCGTAGGCGCGCCGGGCACGCGCATCGCGCAGCAGCCCATCGACCACATACAGCAGCTTGTCGCGCTCGTCGGGCGACAACTCGCCGATGGCGCGGATGCGCTCGATCATCGAGGTGTCCTGCACCAAGGCGCTTTGCGCCTGCTGCGACACCAGCGAATCCAGCGTCACCCCGAAAGCCTCGGCCAGCTTCTTGGCCACCTTGATGGATGGCGTCATCTGGCCGCGCTCATAGCGGCCAACGATGGCCCCAGACGTGCCAATCAACTTGCCCACCTCGGGCTGCGACCAGCCTTTGGTGCGGCGCAAATCATGCAGACGCTTGGCAAACACGGCCTGAATCCCGCTCATCTCATTACCTATTCATGACCGAAAGCACCTGGAAGCGGTGTCTACAGGCCATTCTAGGGGGCTTAAGGTGATAGTCAATACCTGTTCCGACCCGGCACGGACAAAGGCGCTGCCGCTGACTGCGGCTGTTCGCGTCAGGGGGCGTCACCGACCGGCCGAGACGCCGCCATGGGGGCTATTCGCGCGCTCCAGGTAGCTCCAGGCCTGCCGGCGGCATCCCGCGAGCAGGGACCCCCAACCCCAGTGAAGATATGAGGTTGCATACAGTAGCACTAGGTGCTATGAATTAACCAGAAGGCTCGGGGATGGCGGTTTACAAGACCCGGTGGTTCGACCGCTGGGCACGCAAGGAAGGATTGGCCGAGTCCAACCTCTGTGCCGCCGTGCGGGAAATGACACACGGCCTGATTGACGCCGACCTGGGCGGCGGACTGGGCAGGGAAAGCGCGGCGGCTATCGCACCTTGGTCGCCACAAACAAGGGCAACCGCTGGGTGTTCGTGTTCGGCTTCCCGAAGAACGAGCGCAGCAACATCGACAAGGACGAGACCGAGGCCTTGAAGAATTTGGCCGCGCACCTGCTGTCACTGACGCCGCAGGCGCTCGACAAGGCTGAACGTGCCGGTGAACTGACAGAGGTGGATTGCGATGCGAGAGACCAAGTCTCCGATCCTTGCCGCCGTGCATGACACGGCCAGGGGTCTACACAAGGCGGGCGTGATGGATCAACTCACGCTGCGTGAATTCGACCAGCTCTGCCTGCCGCCAGTCGAGCCACTCAATCCGGAAGACATCAAGCGCATCCGTGAGGCTTCGCATGTCAGCCAGGCCGTCTTTGCCCGCCTGCTGAACACCAGTCTTTCGACGGTACAGAAGTGGGAGATCGGGCAGAAGAAGCCCACGGGCACCGCCCTCAAGCTGCTGCACCTGGTGCAAAAGCGTGGCCTCGAAGTCGTGGCCTGAAGCCGCACTGGTGCTGCGGGAACGCAACCGACATCGTCAGCCGAAAGCGACGGGAGGCGATGCAATCCATGAAACTCAATCCAGACATCTCGGCTGAGCAGCTCTATGGGTGGCGCATCGCTTTGGAGCTGCGCCTACGGCAGTGCAACGGCGAGACGATCCGGCTCGACGGCGCGATCCGGATGACGCCGAGGTGAGTGTGTCGGCGGCATGGCCTGACCCGGCGCGGCGAGCGCCGGCCAGGTCAGCCGCTGGCCTCCGGCCGCGTCTCAATCCGCCTGCTTGCGCAGGAAGGCCGGGATCTCGAACTCGTCCATGCCGTTGGACGACAGCGCCTCGACCCGGGCGGCGGCGGTGCGCGAGTTGCGCCAGACGCTGGGCCGATTGAGGGCACTAAAGTCGGTCTGCGCCGCAGCGGCGCTGCCTGCCTGGGCCTGGCCGGGCCTAACCTCATTGATCAGCACCGGCAGGTTGTCGGTGCCGGTGCGCAACTGCGGCTGCGGCTGCACCACCGTCAGCGGTGCGATCTGCGGGCGCCCGCGTGAGAGGCCGGTGGCGATAACGGTGACGCGCAACTGGTCGCCCAGGGTTTCGTCGTAGGCCGCGCCGAAGATGATGTGCGCGTCCTCGGCGGCGTAGCGGCGGATGGTGTTCATCGCCGCCTTGCTCTCGTTCAACTTGAAGTTGCTGCGGTTGGCGGCGATCAGCACCAGCACACCGCGCGCACCCGACAGGTCGATGCCCTCCAGCAGCGGGCAGGCCACCGCCGCTTCCGCCGCCTTGGTGGCGCGGTCCGGACCGCCGGCCTGGGCCGTGCCCATCATTGCCTTGCCGGGCTCGCTCATCACGGTCTTGACGTCCTCGAAATCGACGTTGACCAGGCCATGCATGTGGATGATGTCGCTGATGCCGCCGACCGCGTTCTTCAACACGTCGTTGGCATGGGCGAAGGCCTGGTCCTGGGTGACGTCGTCGCCCAGCACTTCGAGCAGTTTCTCGTTGAGCACCACGATCAGGCTGTCGACATTGGCCTCGAGCTCGGCTGTGCCGGCGTCGGCCTGCTTCATCCGCCGCGTGCCTTCGAACTCGAACGGTTTTGTCACCACGCCGACCGTCAGAATGCCCATTTCCTTGGCCACCCGGGCAACGATGGGCGCGGCGCCGGTGCCGGTGCCACCGCCCATGCCGGCGGTGATGAAGACCATGTTGGCGCCCTCCAGGCTCTCGCGCAGCCGCTGTTCGGCCTCCTCGGCGGCGGCCCTGCCCTTCTCGGGCTTGCCGCCGGCACCCAGGCCGTTGCCGCCGAGCTGGATCAACTGCCCGGCGCTGCTGCGGTGCAGGGCCTGGGCGTCGGTGTTGGCGCAGATGAACTCGACCCCCTGCACGCCCTGGCCGATCATGTGCTCGACGGCATTGCCGCCGCCGCCCCCAACCCCCACCACCTTGATGCGGGTGCCCTGTTCGAATTCTTCAATCATCTCGATCGGCATGTTTCTCTCCTAGTGAGTCGTCAAGCAGTTGCCAGTGAAAACGGGTGTACAGCACTGTCCAAAGAGCGGGTCGGGTGCGGCTCACGGCGGCTCGGCCGTGGCGCACCTCGTGGTCTAGAAATTGCTCAGAAACCAATCCTTGAAGCGGCCAAACCAGGTCTTGACCGAGCCGGCCTGCAGCGCCACCTTCAGGCCCCGGGCGCGCGCTGCACGGGCCTCTTCGAGCAGGCCCATCACGGTCGCCGAGCGCGGGTTGGCGACCATGTCGGAAAGCGGCCCGGCGTAGGTCGGCAGGCCCCTGCGCACCGGTTTCATGAAGATGTCCTCGCCGAGCTCGACCATGCCGGGCATGACCGCCGAGCCGCCGGTGATGACCACGCCCGAGGAGAGCAATTCCTCGTAGCCGGACTCCTTGATCACTTGGTGGACCAGCGAGTAGATCTCCTCGACCCGCGGCTCGATCACGCCCGACAGCGCTTGCCGGCTGAGGATGCGCGGCGCGCGGTCGCCCAGCCCCGGCACCTCGACCTGCTCGTTCGGGTCGGCCAACAAATACTTGGCCACGCCGTACTCGACCTTGATCTCCTCGGCATCCTTGGTCGGGGTGCGCAGCGCCATCGCGATGTCGCTGGTGATCAAGTCGCCGGCGATGGGGATCACGGCGGTGTGGCGGATCGAGCCCTCGGTGAAGATGCTCACGTCGGTGGTGCCGGCGCCGATGTCGACCAGCGCCACGCCGAGCATCTTTTCGTCCTCGGTCAGCACCGCCGCAGCGCTGGCGTTGGGGTTGAGCAGCAGGCGCTCGACCTCAAGCCCGCAGCGGCGCACGCATTTGAGGATGTTCTCGGCCGCGCTCTGCGCCCCGGTGACGATATGGACCTTGACCTCAAGCCGGCTGCCGCTCATGCCGACCGGCTCCTTGATCTCGTTGCCGTCGATGATGAATTCCTGCGGCTCGACCAGCAGCAGCCGCTGGTCAGTGGGGATGTTGATCGCCTTGGCGGTCTCGACCACCCGCGCCACATCGACCGGGGTGACCTCGCGGTTGTCGCGCACGATCACCATGCCGGTGGAGTTCTGGCCGCGGATATGGCTGCCGGTGATGCCGGTGTAGACGCTGCTGATCTTGCAGGCAGCCATCATCTCGGCCTCTTTCAGCGCCGCCTGGATGCTGCTGACGGTGGCATCGATGTTGACCACCACGCCGCGCTTCAGGCCCACCGTGGTGGCCACGCCCAGGCCGGCCAGGCGCAACTCGCCCGAGGGCAGAACCTCGGCCACCACCGCCATCACCTTGGCGGTGCCGATGTCGAGTCCGACGATCAGGTCTTTGCTGTCTTTGGCCATGGCGGCTTCATTGGGAGGATCGGGGGGTGGGCCTGGCGGCGGGCTTGGCTGCCGCCGTGGCGGGCGGTTTGGCCACAACCGGCGCCCGCACTGGTCTGGCCGGCGCGGGCGGCAGGCCAGTGCTGACGCCGCGCAGGCGCAGGGCATAGCCGTCGGCGTGGCGCAGGTCGGCCGACTCCAGCGGGCGGGCGTACTTGGCGCTGACCTGGGCGACGGTGCGGACGAAACGCTCGGTCCGGGCGATGACCTCGTCGTCGCTGCCCCGACCCAGCGCCAGCACCGCGCCGTCGTCGAGTTCGGCGCGCCAGCCGCCGCGCCCCGACAGCGTCAACTGCTCGATGTCGCCCGCGTCCAGCCGCGCCAGCACCGGTTGCAGGCGGCGCAGCATCGCCAGCATCTGCGGCGCGCTGCCCTCGGGGCCGGCCAGGCGCGGCAGGTTGTCGTCCTCGACATCGCCGACGTTGGCCTCGAACACCTCGGCATGGCTGTTGACCAGTTTGTCGTTGCCGTCGTCGGCCGCCCACAGCGCCAGTGGCCGGTGCTCTTCCAACTGCACCGCCAGCGTGTCGGGCCAGACCTTGCGCACCACCGCCCGGCGCACCCAGGGCACGGCCTCGAAGGCGGCGCGGCTCTTGGCCAGGTCGATGCTGAAGAAGCTGCCGGCCAGCCGCGGCGCGGCGTTGGCGCGGATCGTGGCCACGCTGTTGCGGGCGACATCGCCCTCGATTTGGATCGCCTTGAACGCAAACACCGGCAGCCGCGCCAGCCAGTGCGACAGCGCCACGGCCAGGGCGATGATCGCCAGTCCGCCGATCAGGTTGGCCGAGAGCTGCATCAGCCGCACGTCGATCGGCAGCCCCAGGCCGAAATCGGCGCCGGGGTCGGCATGCAGGCGGGCGCCGAGTGTGGCCATGCTCAAACCTTGGCCCCGCCACGGTGGGCCGGGTGGTCGAGCCCGGCCTCGGCCAGCAGGTGCAGGCAGAGTTGCTCGTAGCGGATGCCTGCGGCCCGGGCCGACATCGGCACCAGCGAGTGGCCGGTCATGCCCGGAGCGGTGTTCATCTCCAGCAGGAACGGGCGGCGGTCGCTGGCGCGGACCATCAAGTCGGCGCGGCCCCAGCCGCGGCAGCCGAGTGCGCGGTAGGCGGCGACGACCAGGCCCTGAACTTCACGTTCTTCGGCTGGGGATAGACCGCTGGGGCACAGGTAGGCAGTGTCGTTGCTGAAGTACTTGTTTTGGTAGTCGTACTTGCCCTCAGGCGCAATGATTCTGACCACCGGCAGGGCCACCGCCGTGGCGCCCTGGCCGAGCACCGGGCAGGTGATCTCCTGGCCGTCGATGAACTCCTCGCAGAGCACGTCGGCGTAGTAGCGCGCGGCCAGCGTCACCGCGTCCTGCATCTGCGAATAGCCCTGCACCTTGGTGATGCCAATCGACGAGCCCTCGCGCGGCGGCTTGACGATCAGCGGCAGGCCCAGGCTGTCGGGCACCTGGCGCACGGCCTCGCGACCTTGGCCGTCGGGCGCCAGCCACTTCCAGCGCGGTGTCGGCAGGCCCTCGGCCAGCCAGACCCGTTTGGTCATGGTCTTGTCCATCGCCAGGGCCGAGGCCATCACCCCGGAGCCGGTGTAGGGGATGCCGAGCAGCTCCAGCGCGCCCTGGACCGTGCCGTCCTCGCCGTAGCGGCCGTGCAGGGCGATGAAGACCCGGTCCACGCCCTCCAGGCGAAGCTGCGACAAATCGCGCCCGGCCGGGTCGAAGGCGAACGCGTCTACGCCGATGGCCCGCAGCGCCTGGAGCACGCCGCCGCCCGACAGCAGCGAGATCTCGCGCTCGGCGCTGAACCCGCCCATCAGCACCGCGACCCGGCCCATCGCCGCGCCCAGGGCGGGCGTCAGGCGGGCCAGGTCGACGCCGGGCTGGCCGCTCATGCCGTGGCCTCCGCCAGGGCGCCGCCGCCAAGCTGCTCGCGCAGCCGCGCCGCGACGCCGCCAATCGAGCCCGCGCCCATGGCGATCACCACGTCGCCGCCACGGGCCTGCTCGGCAATCGCCTGCGGCATCGCCGCGACCTCGTCGACGAACACCGGATCGACCTTGCCGGCCAGGCGCAGGGCGCGCATCAGCGCCCGGCCGTCGGCGGCCACCAGCGGCGCCTCGCCGGCGGCGTAGACCTCGGTCAGCAGGATCGCGTCGGCCGTGCCCATGACCTTGACGAAGTCCTCGAAGCAGTCGCGGGTGCGGGTGTAGCGGTGCGGCTGGAACGCCAGCACCAGGCGCCGGCCGGGAAATGCGCCACGTGCGGCCGCGATCACCGCCGCCATCTCGACCGGGTGGTGGCCGTAGTCGTCGATCAGCGTGAACGCGCCGCCGTCGGCGCTGGGCAATTCACCATAACGCTGGAAGCGCCGGCCGACGCCGCTGAATTCGGCCAGCGCCTGCACCATCGGGCCGTCGGCCAGCTCCAGTTCCGTCGCCACCGCGATTGCCGCCAGGGCGTTGCGCACGTTGTGCTCGCCGGGCAGGTTCAGCCTGACCTGCAGCTCGGGCATGACCTGGCCGTTGCGCCGCTGGCAGGTGAAGCGCATCTGCCCGCCGGGCATGGCCAGCACGTCGACCGCGCGCACCTGCACGTCCGGCCCCAGGCCGTAGGTGACGACCGGACGCGAGATCATCGGCAGGATAGAGCGCACGCCGGGGTCGTCGCCGCAGACGATGGCCGCGCCGTAGAACGGCATGCGGTGCAGGAACTCGACAAAGGCGGTCTTGAGCCGGGCAAAGTCGTGGCCGTAGGTCTCCATGTGGTCGGCGTCGATGTTGGTCACCACCGACAGGATCGGGCCGAGGTTGAGGAACGAGGCGTCGCTCTCGTCGGCCTCGACCACGATGTACTCGCCCGAGCCCAGGCGCGAATTGGCGCCGGCCGAATGCAGCAGGCCGCCGATCACGAAGGTCGGGTCCAGCCCGGCCTGCGCCAGCACGCTTGTGACCAGCGAGGTGGTGGTGGTCTTGCCATGGGTGCCGGCAATCGCGATGCCTTTTTTGAGCCGCATCAGCTCGGCCAGCATCACCGCCCGTGGCACCACCGGCACGCGCCGGGCGCGGGCGGCGCTGACCTCGGGGTTGTCGCCCTTGACCGCCGTCGACGTGACCACCGCCTGGGCGCCGGCGATGTGCGCCGCGTCGTGGCCTATCGCCACCCGGATGCCCAGCGCCGCCAGCCGGCGCGCGCTGGCGCTGTCGGCCAGATCGCTGCCCGAGACGGTGTAGCCGAGGTTGTGCAGGATCTCGGCAATGCCGCTCATGCCGGCGCCGCCGATGCCGACGAAGTGGATGTGTTTGACGGCGTGCTTCATGCGCGCTCAACCAAGGCGTCGAGTTCGTCGGCCACCCGTGCGGCGGCCTGCGGCCTGGCCAAGGCGCGGGCGCGCTCGGCCATTGCCAGCAGCGCGGGCCGATCCAGGCGCTGCAATTGTTCGGCCAATGCGGCCGCCGTCAGACCGCCCTGCGGCAGGTGGATCGCCGCCCCCCGCGCCGCCAGATAAACCGCGTTGTCGCGCTGGTGGGCGGTGGTGCTGACCACCAGCGGCACCAGGATGCTGGCTGCCCCGGCGGCACACAGCTCGCTGACAGTGATCGCCCCGGCCCGGCACAGCACCAGGTCGGCCGCGCCCAACTGGGCCGGCATGTCGTCGATGAAGGCCAGCACCTCGGCGGTGACACCGGCCTGGGCATAGGCCGCACGCACCATCTCGACCTGGGCGGCGCCGGTCTGGTGGCTGACCAGCGGCCGGGCGCAGTCCGGCAGCGCCGCCAGCGCGGCCGGCACGGTCTGGTTCAGCACCTGCGCGCCCAGGCTGCCGCCGACCACCAGCAGGCGCAGCGGACCCTGGCGGGCGGCGAAGCGTTGCGCCGGTGCGGGCAAGGATTCGATCTCGGCGCGCACCGGGTTGCCGGTCACGAGACCACGCTTGGCCCGCCGCGCCGCCTCGCCGTCAAAGCCGAACGCCACCCGTGCCGCCCAGGGCAGCAGCGCCTTGTTCGACAGCAGCAGGCCGGCATCGGCGTTGACCAGCATCAGCGGCTTGCCCAGCAACTTCGCCGCCAACCCGCCCGGCAGGCAGACATAGCCGCCCATGCCCAGCACCACGCTCGCGCCACGCTGGCGCAGCAGCCGCCAGGCCGAGGCGCAGGCCGCGACAAAGCGCCAACTGCCCTGCAGCGCATGCCAGATGCCCTTGCCGCGCAGACCGGTGAAGGCCAACCGGTCGAGCGCGATCCCGGTCGGCGGCACGAGGCGGTTCTCCATGCCCGTGGTCGTGCCCAACCAGCTCACGCCCCAGCCCCGGCGCTGCACCTCGCTCGCCACCGCCAGCCCCGGCATGATGTGCCCGCCGGTGCCCGCCGCCATGATCACCAGGTGGCGCGTCACGCCCGGCCTCCGCGCATCATCAGTCGATTCTGGCTGCGGCACGCGCACTGCGTGCGCTTCACATCGCTGCGCATGGCG
>JANXYH010000115.1 GCA_025350145.1 Burkholderiales bacterium
GTTGTCCGACTGAAGTCGATGGGTTCGGCAAGCTCATCCAGGTGTTTCTCAAACTCCCCAAGGAATGCGTCTCGTTGCTCCAGGACTCGATTCTTTAGGGGATTCTCCGGTGTGTAATGCACATCCTCAAGATCGTAGTTCAGGTCATCGACCCCATTTGCGTTCTTGATTGCATCCAAGAGCCTTGTTCGGCTGAATTGAAGTGCATAGCCTCCATCTGCGCCGTAGCCGCGCCACTGGCTTAGAAGGCCATGATGGAAGTCCACTTTGGCAGAAGGCTTGTAGAAGCAGGTAATGTAGGCCACCAGAGAGCTCATCGTCAGGGCCGTCAGTTGCTGCTCAAACCCATCGGCGTAGCTCATAATGTCTACGCCGCGCCTCGCGAATAAGTCTGCTCGTGGATCGTTCGACTCGCACAGCTGATGCGCTCGCTCCCTGAACAGCTTGGATAGAACACCGGAACCCGCAGAGAGTTCCTGCTCGTCGTTGGCGCAGTAGTACGCTGTGCTCCATATCTCAGCTGAATCGAATATGCCGATGATACCGTTTGCATTCGTGTAATGAAAGAGCGTGTCGGTCCGAACGTCGTCGGAGTAATTCGGAAGCGAGTGCCCTGGCAGGTGCATATGGCGTGGGAGTTGGGGGTTGGTTGTGATGCCAAACGAAAAGCGTCTATCTGACGCGCCACCGACTTCTCCCAAGGTGCGAGGCGTAGCCCGCGTCAGATAAATCTCGTTGGACTGAACCGCCGTGGCGGGCCGTTGCGGGGGTGTTCCGTCCGCGCCCACCGTCTCGCCGCGCGCCGCCTCGGCAAGAGACTGATCAAGCTCCGCTTCAAGCTCGGCAGGGATGTCAAACGTTTCGTCGTATTCTCGGGCGAGCACGGTGACGATTGCACCTTCGCGGAGAGGCTCTCCCTGGAGTACCACTTTGCCTTCGATCACGGTGCCGGTTGCTAGCTTCATGGCACGATGGTACTCCTGCGGACGGTGGCATAGGGCACGGCGAGTTAACGAAGAGCGTTTATCCGCCGCCCATCCGACGCTGGCAAAGCAAGCCGGAATAACCAGCGGCGGATAAACCAGGTTGGACTGAAGCGCCGTGCCGTTTGGCGATGGTTGGCGGTGGTTGTCGGAGGTTGGCGAAAGGGGCAATGTAAGGTCAGCGCCTGCGTCATGCAATGCGCGGTGCGCCTGAGATGGGGCGTTTGCGGGATGCGTCGGCGGTCGCAGGCGTTGGTTCGGGCAAGGTCTTGGCGACCCAGGGCGCGAACCGGTGCCGCCGACGGGCCAAGGGACAGGTTGCTGGCTGCTGCGGGGGGCGTTGTGGCGCGTACCGGCGCAGCCCTGCCTTCGATGCCCGCCCAAGGCATCGCACCGATCAGGTCGCGGCGGGCCGGATGCGCTTGAACCCCATGGGCAGCAGGTGCAGCAGCAGCCGCAGGATGAACTGCACGCCAGGCAAGGCGATGACGCGCTTGCGGGCAGCGTCGCCAGCATCGTCGGCATGGTCGGCAGCACCGCCAGCAAGGCATGCAGGCAACCTGGCGCTGAGGTGCTGATCGCGGCTGTTCGAGGCCAGCGGTGCGCCGGTCATGGGAAAACAGCGTGGGCGGAACGCCTGGGTCGGGTGGCGCTGCGGTGGCCAAACGTGGCGGCTTTCCAGCAAAACGGCGAATTCACGGTTCCGGCCAGGAACGGCCGGTCGGGACCGTCGGCTTCACCGCAGCTTGGTTCGTCTGTCGCACATCTGCGGCATCAGGGATCGGCCGGTGCAATCAAGGTACTCACACGTGCCAACGCCAGGCCGATTTCTGACGCCGGACCGGCACCGACTTCGGCTGCTATGGCCGCTGCGGCCTCAAGCGAGGCCTTGGCCGCCACGGCATCTCCGGCAAGAAAGTGGGCCTCGGCGCGGCTGGTCAGCAACACGCCCAGCCCGAACGCGTCCGACAGCGAGCGCAGGATGGCCTCGCCCGACGCGAGACAGCGTTGCGCGTCGTCGTACCGGCCGTTGCGGGCGTGCAGCAACCCGAGATAGCCCAGGAACTGGCCTTCCATCATCGTGTCGCTGAGCGTGCGCGCGATACCGACGGCTGCCTCGTACTGCGCCTGCGCCTCGTCGGCGCGGCCGAGGCGCTCGACTGCGATGGCGAGGTTGCAAAGCACGATCGACTCGATCCGCAGGTTGCCCAGCTCTCGCGCGACCACCAGCGCTGCCCTCGACGCCGCTTCCGATTCGGCCAAGCGCCCGAGCACGATGTGCATCATGCCCAGGTTGCACAGCATGTTGCCTTCGAGCCGGCGATTGCCGACATCGCGGGCGATCGCCAGCGCCTGCGCGCACCGGGCCTGCGCCTCGTCCGTGTTCCCGATCTCCATGTGCAACTTGCCGAGGTTGCCGAGCAGGCTGCCCTGCAGATGCCGGTCGCCGCTGTCGCGCGCAAGGGCGAGCGCATGCTCATAGTGCGACAAAGCCTCGTCGATGTGACCTTCGACGACGGACAGGTTGCCCAGACCGCTGATCGCCCGGCATTGCACCTGGGGCTCGCCGACATCGCGCGCCATCTGCATCGCCGCCAGAAACAAAGAACGTGATTCGCCGATCCTGGCTGCGTCCTCGTACAGCGACCCGAGCTGCAGCATCGCCCTCGCCTCGCAGCGCCGATCGGCCGCGACGCGGGCGCAAGCCAGCGCCTTGTCGTACAGCGCGTGCGCAGACCCAGGGCGCCCGCACGCCACCAGCGCATTGGCCAGCACCAGGTGCGCGTGCGCCGCCGCACGGTCGCTCAGCCCTGGCATGGTGCACACCGATTCGGCCAGCCCGATGCCGGTCTCGAAGGGCCCGCGCAGGTTCAGCGCCGCCCAGGCGCAGTCGAGCGCTGAGGCGGCCTGGTCGCCATCGCTGATCGCCACTGCGCGCCGGCAGGCCACCAACAGGTTGTCAAGGTCGGCGCAGCGGCCCTCGATCGCACGTGCCGGCCCGAGACCCGAGAACCACAGGACATGGCGCGACTGGGCCGCGACCAGCGCCTGCGGCCCGCTGCCCGCGTAGCGCCCATCGGTCTGCAGGTGTTCGGCGGCATAGACCTGCACGCTGACCAGCAGGTCGAAGCGGCCGTCCGAGCGCGGGCGCACGAAGGACTTGTCGACCAAGGCCTGCACCGCATCCACGGTCCACGGCGCGTCGTCCCAGGCCGACAGGTCGATCACCGCCTCGGCCGCCTCGAGCGTGAAGCCGCCCTCGAACACTGCGATCTGCGCCAGCGCCGCCTTCTCGGCCGGCGGCAGCAGGTCCCATGACCAGTCGAACGCGGTGCGCAGCGTCGACTGGCGGTCGAGCCGGCCGCCCTTGGACGCGAGCAGCTTGAAGCGCTCGCTCATGCGCGCCAGCAGCATGCGCGGCGGCATCACCCGCACCCGCGCCGCAGCCAGTTCGATCGCCAGCGGCAATCCGTCGAGCAGCGCCGCCAGTTGGGCAATGGCCGCCTGTTCATCCTCGCTCGGCTGGAAATCCGGCTTCGCGGCCTGTGCCCGCCGCAGGAACAGCGCGGCGCCCTCGGCGGGCGGCATGGGCGGCAGCGCCAGGACGACCTCGCCCGCCAGGCCCAGCACCTCGCGCGTCGTGACCACGAACCGGCTCTGGGCGGCGTGGGCCAGCCAACGGCCCAGGGTCTGGGCGGCGTAGCGCGCCACCTGCTCGAAGTTGTCGAGGATCACCAGGCAGGGCCCGCGCCCGGCGATCGCCTGGCCGAGCTGCACCACCGGATCGTCCTTGCCGAGCGGAACGTCCAGGCCCTGCGCCACGGCGCTGGCGATGCCGTCGACGCTGCGCGCTGACGCAAGATCGCAGAACCAGATGCCGCCCGGAAACTCGCCGAGCCAGCTTCGGCCGTAGCGCATCACCAAGCGCGTCTTGCCGCTGCCGCCGATGCCCAACACCGACACCAGGCGCGCGCCGGACCGGATCTGGCGCGCCAGCTCGGCCAGCGCGTCGATGCGGCCGACGAAGGCGTCGCCTTCGGCAGGCAGGCTGTGGCGAATCTCGCGCACCGGTAACCACAGCTCGCCCTGGCGCACGACACGGTAGGCCTTGTCGCCGTCAGGCGGCGGAACGAACGTCGCGGGGTCGTGGCCAGCCTCGAACAACTCGATCGGCTCGTCCAGGCCCTTCAGGCGCCAGTGCCCGTGCGATTGCAGTTGAAGCCCGGCTGCGCCGAGCGATTGCGGTTGAAGCCCGGCTGCGCCGAGCGATTGCCGGGCGTCGGCAGACAGCAGGATCTGCCCGCCCATCGCCACCGACATCACGCGCGCAGCGGTCGCCTTGGCCACTCCCTCGACCTCGATCGGCTTGGCGCCACGCGCAATGTCGGCCGGGCTGTTCTCGCGCAACGTGACGGGTCCGACATGCAATCCTGCGCGCGCCTTGAGCGAAGGTACGAGCTGGTTCAGCGCCTGCTGGTAGGCCAGCGCGTAGCCCACTGCGTCCGAAGCCGCGTCGAACAGCAGCAACATGCCATCTGTCTTGTCGATCTCACGCCCATTCCACAGCGGCAGCAGATCGCGTGCCGCGCGGTCATGCGCGGCCCACAGCCGCGCCATCTCCGCGTCCCCAATGCGCAGCGACAACTTGGTGCTGTCGACAACGTCGGTCAGGAGCAGGGCACGCAGATTGATCATCGAATCACGTTTGCCGCTCCGGGGTTCACTCGGCGGCGATCAGGTTAAGTCGAGGCAGTCTGAATTAGCGCATGCGACAGCGCAGCGCGCATGACCAAGCGCACGCTGGCGTCGAAATACAAAAGTCTGATGGTGCGCAAATCGCACAAGAGGGCCATCGTGGCAGTGGCTCACAAAATGTTCCGGCTGATCTACAGCCTGCTCAGCCGGCGCCAGCCCTGCCTGGACCAGGCCATCGACTGCGCCGCCATGGGCGCGAAGAAAACCGCGCCACGCTGGATCAAGCGACTCAAGATCATCGACAAGTGGCCAGGATCCAGCACACCTGCGGCCAGCGCCGCGCATTGATTCGCCGCTGAACCCCTGAGGTTCTGCCCAGCGGCTGTTGAATTGAAGCTGCTTGGCGGCAGGAATTGGCACGGCCTTACTGTGCTGGGCTTTCAGGGTAACGAAGAGCGCTTATCCGCCGCCCATCCGGCGCTGGCAAAGCAAGCCGGAATAGCCAGCGGCAGATAAACACGCTTCGTTGGTGATAGACTAGATGTCTGACCAGTTCGGTTGGAGGTGTGGAATGCAGACTTGGTCTGTACAAGATGCGAAGGCGCGATTCAGCGAGTTCTTGGACGCCTGCATGACGGATGGCCCGCAAATGGTAACCAAGCGAGGTGCCGAGGCGGCTGTGCTCGTGCCCGTTGAGGTATGGAAGCGCCTCCAAATGACGGCCCGACCGAGTCTGAAAGAGCTATTGCTGACGGACAGTGCTCGAATGGACATTCCGATTCCGCCGCGCGGTCGGCAGCGCCGACGGCCAACGACAGTGGCCTGAAGATGTACTTGCTTGACACAAACGTCGTCTCTGAGCTGAGAAGGGCCAAGCCGCACGGCGCCGTGTTGGCGTGGATTCGCGGCGTTGATGATTCGGAACTGAACATCTCGGCAGTAACGCTCGGCGAACTGCAAGCTGGCGTTGAGATCACTCGTGAGCAGGACGAAGGGAAGGCTCGGGAACTGCAAGTCTGGGTGAACTTGGTAGAGGCTTCGTACAAGGTGCTGCCGATGGATGGAGCCGCTTTCAGACTGTGGGCGGCGCTGATTCATCGGAAGTCAGATACGCTGAACGAAGATGCCATGATTGCCGCCGTTGCGCGTGTTCACAGGCTGACTGTCGTTACCCGCAACGTTGCGGACTTCAGCACCTTTGGCGTCACGGTAGTGAACCCGTTCAAGGCAACGTAGCGAGGCGCCTTCGGCAGTGTCGGCTATGTGTCAAGTCCCGTCACCTTGCAGCGCCACGCTGACGCGTTGACGCAAGACTGGAACAAGCTCTTGCTCGAACCATGGGTTACGTGCTAGCCAAATATTGTTTCGTGGACTCGGGTGTGGCAAGGGAAGTACATTCGGTCCGTAGCGCCGCCAATTACTGACAATCTCTGTGAGCGAGCCGGACTCGTGAGGCAGATGGTAGGCGATTGCGTACTGGCCAATGACGAGCGTAAGCCGGAGCATCCTCAACTGTGCGAGCAAGCCGGCACGCCAGGTCGGAGCGCACTCCGAGCGCGGCGGCAGGTCTCCGGACCTTCCCGTACCTGGGTAGCAGAAGCCCATAGGCAGAATTGCTACTTGCTTCGGGTTGTAGAACTGCTCGTTCGAAAGGCCTAGCCAATTGCGTAGGCGGTCTCCACTGGCATCGTTGAAGGGTACACCCGAGTCGTGAACTTTCCGACCAGGCGCCTGGCCTGCGATGAGTATGCGAGCGGACGAATGCAACTGAAGCACCGGACGCGCGCCCAGTGGCAGGTGCTCAGCACAGAGTGAGCACGCTCGAACTTGGGCTAGCAACATTGCAGCAGAGGCCATATAGGTTTGTGACGGTTGATCTGTTCTCGCCCCACCAACCGCAGGACAGCCAGCCTCAACACCGACAGGATGGTATTTGGGCCGATTGGACGGTGGTTGGGGCGGTTGGCCGTGGCGCGAAGGCACGATTTTGGATTTGTCATGCGAACTTAAGCTGAGACGTGCCAAGTAAGCCATGGCCATATCACTTTTGCTTTTTCAAAGATGATGCTTGCAATCGTGTTTAACTGTCTTCGCCCCGCCAACTGCAAGGCATGCGGGTAATATTGCGCTGAGGTACTGATCGCGGGTTTTCGGTTTTGGCCACCCTTCGTTTTCGGCACATTCTGCGCCTGCTCGGCTGGGCGCGCCGGCAGGCTGTGCACCGCCAGGGCGCCGAGTGGGCGCTCAGGTGGTTTACGCCCGGCGTAACACGGCGGCAGTCGGCACCAAGCCGGCCGCTGCCGCCGCTGCGCTACCCTTGGCAACCGCATCCAAGCTGAGCGCCCGCGCCGCCACCATGAAGCCCCTTGCCGCCCTTGCCCTGGTCTGCGCCGGCCTGACCGCGCTGCCTGCCCATACCTTGGCCCAGGCCCAGGCCCAGTCAACTTGGCCGGACCGGCCGGTGCGGGTGGTGGTGCCGGCGCCGCCGGGCAGTTCGCTGGACATCATCGTCCGCAGCCTGGGCGACAAGCTGCGCGAGCGCTGGAAGCAGCCGCTGGTGGTCGACAACAAGCCCGGCGCTGGCGGCATGTTGGGCATGGACGTGGTGGCCAAGGCCGCTCCCGACGGCCTGACCTTGGGCATCGGCTTCAACGGCCCGATCGCCTTTGGCCCGTTCATGTACAAGAAGATGCCCTACGCCCCGGCCAAAGACCTGATCGCGGTGGTGCTGACGACCTCGCAGCCGAACGTGCTGGCGGTGCAGGCCAGCAACCCGGCCAACACCCTGCCCGAGTTCGTTGCCTGGGCGCGCAAGCAGGGCGACAAGCTCAGCTATGCCTCGGTCGGCGCCGGCAGCTCGTCGCACCTGACGATGGAGTTGCTCAAGAGCGTTGCCGGATTCGAGGCGGTGCATGTGCCCTACGCCGGCTCGCCGCCGGCCGGCACCTCGCTGGCGGCGGGCCAGACGCAAGCCCTGCTGACGGTCGAGCCGGCGCTGCTGCCGCTGATCCAGGGCGGGCGCATCAAGCTGATCGCGGCCACCGGGGCGCAGCGCATGGACGGCCTGCGCCACCTGCCGACGGTGGCCGAATCGGGCTATCCGGGTTTCGAGTCGCTGGCCTGGAACGGCCTGTTCTGCCCGGCCGGCACGCCGCCCGAAATCGTCAACCGCATCAACGCCGATGTCAATGCGGTGCTCAAGGATCCGGCGCTGCGCGACGCCCTGGCCCGCCAGGGGCTGATCGCCGGCGGCGGCTCGGCGGCCGAGTTCAAGGCCTTTATCGAGGCCGAAGCCGCCAAGTGGAGCGCGATCATCCAGCGCGCCGGCATCAGCCTGGATTGAGCCCCTGCCGGCCTGCGGCGATTCGACCCCGATGGCAACCCAGTCGCGTCGGCGTGCCCTGGCCACCGCCGCTTTGTGCGCGGTGCTGGCCGGCATGCCGGGGCCGGCCCAGGCCTGGGGCGATGTCGGCCACCGGATCATCGCGACCATTGCCTATGCCCGGCTGACACCGGCGGCCAGGGCCCAGGCGGACGCCCTGCTGGCGGCCGACACCGACAGCCTGACCGCGCCCGACTTTGCCAGCCGCGCCACCTGGGCCGACCGTTGGCGCGACCACCAGCGCGACCACCAGCGCGGGCAAGACGGCGGCCACTACGAGGCCACCCGTGCCTGGCATTTTGCCAATGTCGACATCGACGGCGGCGGCCTGGCCCAGGCCTGCCCGCAGCCGCCGCCCCTGCCAGCCGGCACCTGGGCCAGCCAGGGCCCGGCCCGGGCCTGCGTGGTCGACAAGGTCAAGCAGTTCCAGGCCGAATTGCGCAACCCTGCGGTGCCGCAGGCCGAGCGCCTGTTGGCGCTGAAATACCTGCTGCACCTGGTCGGCGACCTGCACCAGCCCCTGCACGTCGGCAGCCGCCAGGGCGACAGCGGCGGCAATCTGCAGAAAGTGGTCAACGCCGAGACCGGCCGGACCGACAACCTGCACAGCTACTGGGACCGGCAGTTGATCCAAACGCTCGTGCTGGCGTTGGGCCGGGACGCCAGATCGGCCGGCCTGGCACTGAACCGGGCCATCACCCCGGCCGAGGCCAGCGATTGGGCCAGCGGCGACGCCCCGGCCTGGGCGCAGCAGTCCAGCGCCCTGGCCAGGGCCGTGGCCTATGACTTCAGCGGCCTGCGCCGGGTATTTGACCCGCAGGGCGGCCAGGCGCCCTACCTGGACAGCGTCTACGAGCAGCGGGCGCTGCCGGTGGTGCGCGGGCAGTTGTCCAAGGCCGGCCTGCGCCTGGCGGCGATGCTGAACGAGGCGCTGCCCTGATGCTGCGGGCCGCCCGCCAAGGCGGCTGCGGCGCGTCAGGGCTGGGCCGCCAGCACCCGGTCGACCATCAGGCCGGACTGGCCGAGGTAGTTGGCCGGGTCGCAGAGCCGTGCCAGGCCGGCGCGGTCCAAGTGGGGGCTGATCTCGGGGTGCTCGGCCAGCAGGTCGAGCAGCGGCCGCCGTTGGGCCAGCGCCTGGCGACAGAGGTCGTAGACCAGGTCGTGGGCGTATTCGCGGCCGATGAACGGCCCTAAGCCCATCATCACCGCCTCGCTCATCACCAGGCCGCCGGTCAGGTCGATGTTGCGGCGCATCGCGGCGGCGTCGACCTCCAGGCCTTCTAGCAACTGGCGCGACTGCTTCAAGGCGCCAGCCATCAGGCAGAAGGCCTCGGGCAGGACGATCCATTCGATCTCCCAGGGCCCGGTGCTGCGCTCGTGGTCGGCGACCATCGCGTCGAGCAGCGCGGCGCTGTGCTGGCGGACCACACTGATCGCGGCGTGGATGTAGCAACTGGCGATGGGGTTGCGCTTTTGCGGCATGGTGCTGCTGGAGCCGCGGCCATGGTGGTAGGGCTCGAACACCTCGGCCACCTCGGTCTGCATCATCAGCTTGACATCCATGCTGAGCTTGCCCAGGGTGCCACCGACCAGGCCGAGGAAGGTGCCGACCTCGGCGATGTTGTCGCGGATGGTGTGCCAGGCAATCAGCGGCTGGGCCAGGCCCAACTCGGCGCACAGCCCCGCCTGGGTGGCCATTGCGCCGGTGGCCAGCGACGCCAGGGTGCCGGCGGCGCCGGCAAATTCGCCGACCAGCACCCGTGGCTTGAGCTGCTGCAGCCGCTGCTGGTGGCGCTGCACCGCCGACAGCAGGCCGGCCATCTTGTAGCCAAAGGTCACGGGGATGGCCTGCTGCAGGTTGCTGCGGCCTATCACCGGCGTCAGGCGGTGCGCCAGCGCCAGCTTGGCCAGCGCGGCGGCGATCGCGGCCAACTCGGTCTCGACGATCGCCAGCGCCTCGCGGATCTGCAGCACCGTGGCGGTGTCGGTGATGTCCTGGGTGGTCGCGCCCCAGTGGCAGTACTCGCCGAGCTTGTCGCGGCACAGGGCGTTGAGCTGCGAGAC
>JANXYH010000118.1 GCA_025350145.1 Burkholderiales bacterium
TGGTGACCCGCGCCCCGCCTTGGCCATAGCCATAGCAGCCGGCGTTGTTGACGGTGGCCATCGCCAGGGCTGCCAGCGGTCCGCTGCTCTGCAGGCCGGTCTGGGCCGCACAGACCGCACCCAGGCCGAGCGTGGCCGAGAGTTGCTCGACCCAGATCTTGGCGCCCGCGCCGTTGATGGTGTATTTGCCGCCGCCGGTGGACGCCACCAGCACCGGTGTGGCGTAGGTGCCGACATCGCTCAGGCTGTCGCCGAACGACACCAGTTTGGTGAATTTGACTCTGGAGGTCTGGTCACCGTCGCTGCCGCCACCGCAAGCCGCGAGCAGGCCGCTGAGCAGCGCGGCCCCGAACCATGCGCGTCGATTTGTCATTCGCCCATCCTTTGCGTCAAGCGTGGTCAGAGCCCACCGGACCATGGCCTGGTGGGCAGGCCACCGAATATAAGCAGGCCCGGCACCCGTCGGCGCGGGCGTTTACCCGCTGCTGCAGCGGCCAGGGCTGCCCGCAGCCAAGCTCAGAACGGGTTGGTGGTGGCGCGCTGGGCGGCCAGCGATGCCAGCCGGGCATGAATCACCGGGCCGAAATGCAGGTCGTCGGCCCAGAGGTAGGAGCTCGGCCCCGAGCCGTTGTCGGGCACCAGCGCGTCGGCGCTGTTGTTGCAATTGGGCAGATCGACCACGCACAGCGCGGTGGTGACGTTGAACGGCGCACTCAGGAAGCCGCTCGGGGTCTGGACCACCGCGCCGACCACGTCGTCGGCCAGCACCAGGGCGTAGTTGCGGCCGTCGTACTTGGCGCCATCGATGCTGGTGCGCAGGTAGGCGTTGAATTCAAAGCTCAGGCTGTTCAGCAACGCCGCCGCGCCGCCGCTGACCAGGTTGGCGGCGACCGCAAACGGGGTTTGGCCCAGGCTGGGAACGGTGACCAAGATGACCCGGGTGTTGGCCGCCAGCAAGCGGTTGACCTGCGCCGCCGCGACGCCACCCCGGCGGCGGACCTCGGCCACCGCCGTGGGTTGGCTGATCGCCCCGGCCTGCACCTGGTCGTACAGGTCCTTGATGTCGTTGGCGCCAATCATCACCGTGACCAGATCGCCGGTGCCCAGGCCGCGGCCGAGTTCGGCACTGATCTGCTGGTCCAGGCCTATCGTCGGATCCTCGATCTTGGCCCCCGGCTGGGCCCGCATCAGCGCATTGAAGGCGGTCAGGCCATTGGGGTTGCACTCGGCAAAGACAAAGCCGTACAACTGCGCCAGCCCCTGCACCCAGATCGGCAACTGCGCGCACAGCCGCTGCCCGCTCGCCGCATCGACACCGTTGACGCTGTATTTCAGGGCATTGCCGCTGCCGCTGTCGACCAGCGCGCTGGCCTCGTCACCGAACACGACCAGCCGCGTCGGCCGGTAGGACTTGACTTCAGCGGTGCCACCGCCACAGCCGCTGGCGACCAGGCCGACCAGGGCCAGCGGAGCCACGCGACGGGCCATATGGGCCAGGCGGGCAAGAAGGGCAAACGCGACAGTCATCAGGATTCCATCTCGAACAGGGCAGTGGCGCAGTGGTCGCCGGCTCAGGACGAAGCGGCGCGCCGCAAGCGGTCAAGCACGCCGTCCCAGGCGGCCTCAGAAGGTGGCTGCTCGACCCAGATCTGCTGCACACCGCGTGCATCCAGTCCGCGCAGCACCGCAAACAACTCATGCGCCACGGCCAACGGGTCGGCCGGCATGGCCTGCCAGAACACCGGCTCGACCGCGCCAGCCAGGCCGCCAATGGGCTGGCGGGAATATACCGCCAGCGTGTTTCGCAACTTGGGGTCACGGCCCAGCGCAGCGGCCAGGCGCGGGCCAAGGTCGGCCGGCGCGACCAGGCGCAGGGCCGCGCGCGGGGCGTAATGGGCCTCCAGGGTGCCGGGCGCGCGCGGCGACTGGGCGTCGGGCGGGCGCAGGCGCTCGCCCAGCGCCGCCTCGAGTGCCCCGCGCGTCAGCGTGCCCGGGCGCAGCAGCACCGGCGCGCCGCTGCTGCAATCGACGATCGCGGACTCGATCCCGAGGGCGCAGTCGCCGCCGTCCAGCACCCACAGGTCGGGGCCGAACTCGGCCTGCACATGGGCGGCGCGGGTCGGGCTGATGCGGCCGAAGCGGTTGGCGCTGGGTGCGGCCACGCCAGCCACGCCCAGCGCCGCCGCCTGGCGCAGCAGCGCCTGCGCCACGGGGTGGGCTGGGCAGCGCAGGCCGACGCTGGCCTGGCCAGCGGCCGCCGCTGCGGCCAGGCCGGCGCGGCGCGGCACGATCACGGTCACCGGGCCGGGCCAGAGGGCGTCGATCAGGCGCTGCGCCGGCCCCGCCAGGCTGGCCGCAAACACGGCGGCCTGGGCCAGGCCGGCGACATGGACGATCAGCGGGTGGTCCACAGGCCGACCCTTGGCGCTGAAGATCGCCGCCACGGCTTCGTCAGCGTCAGCGCGGGCGCCCAGGCCGTAGACGGTTTCGGTCGCAAACGCCACCAGGCCGCCCTCGGCCAGACGCCCTGCGGCGGCCTGGACACTGGCCGGATCGTCGCCGCGCAGCAGGCTCAAACCAGGCTCACCATGGCGCCAGGCCGAGCCTGGCAGCGGCCTGCCTGGCGACGGCGTTGGCGCCGGCCAGGTCGGGCGCGGTGATGGTCAGGTGGCCCATCTTGCGGCCGGGCCTGGCCTCGGCCTTGGCGTAGAGGTGCAAGTGGGCGCCGGGCAGGGCCAGCACGCCGGCCCAGTCGGGGACGCGGGACTGGCCCTGGGGGTCGAACCAAAGCTCGCCGAGCAGGTTGAGCATCACCGCCGCGCTGTGCTGGCGCGGTGCGACCAGCGGCAGGCCGGCGAGGCTGCGCACCTGCAAGGCGAACTGGCTCTGGTCGCTGCCGTCGATGGACCAATGGCCGGAGTTGTGCGGGCGCGGCGCCATCTCGTTGGCGACCAGTCGGCCGTCGGCCAGGACGAAGAATTCGACGCAGAGCACGCCGACATAGGCCAGCGCCTGGGCAATCTGACCGGCTGCCGCCACCGCCTCGGCCTGCAACGCGGCGCTGGCGTCGGGCGCGGGCACCTGGGTCACGGCGAGGATGCCGCTGCGGTGCAGGTTCTGCTGCACCGGCAGGTGGACGGTCTGGCCATCGCTGCCGCGGGCGACCACCACGCTGAGCTCCAGGCGCAGCGCCAGCCGTTGCTCCAGCACACAGGGCACCTGGCCGAGCGTGTCCCAGGCGGCGGCCAGGGCCTGCCGGTCGGCCACCGCTTGCTGGCCTTTGCCGTCGTAGCCCAGCCGGCAGGTCTTGAGGATGCCGGGCAGCAGTTGATCGGGCAGCGCCGCCAGGTCCGCCGCCGATTCGACCAGGGCGTAGGGCGCGCAGGCCACGCCGCTGGCTTGCAGCAGGCGCTTCTCGGCGGCGCGGTCCTGGCACACCGCCACAACCGCCGCGCCGGGCGCAACCCGGCGCTGTTCGGCCAGCCGCTGCAGCGCCAGTGCGGGCACGTTCTCAAACTCGGTGGTGACGGCGGCGCAGTGGCGGCCGAGTTCGGCCAGGCCGTCGGCGTCAAGGTAGCCGGTGCGGACATGGCGGTGGGCGACCCGGCCGGCCGGCGACGCCTCGTCCGGGTCGAGCACGGCGCCGAGGTAGCCCATCGCCTGGGCGGCGTGGATGAACATCCGGCCCAACTGGCCGCCGCCCAGCACGCCCAGCATGGCGCCGGGCAGTATGGGTTCGGTCATGGCGCGGTGCCGGCGGCTGGCGGCGCCGGCAGCACCAGGGCGGCGGTCATCGCCTGCGCCTGCGCGGTCTGGCGGGCGCGAAAGGCCTCCAGCCTGGCGCGCAGGGCGGGGTCGCCACTGGCCAGCATCGCGACCGCGAACAGCGCCGCGTTGGCAGCGCCGGCGCTGCCGATCGCGAACGTGGCCACCGGCACGCCCTTGGGCATCTGCACGATCGAGTACAGCGAATCGACACCCGAGAGGTGCCGGCTGGCCACCGGCACGCCCAGCACCGGCAGCGTGGTCTTGGCCGCCAGCAGGCCCGGCAGGTGGGCGGCGCCGCCGGCACCGGCGATGATCGCCCTCAAGCCCCGGCCCTGCGCCGCCTCGGCGTAGGCAAACATGGCGTCGGGCATGCGGTGGGCCGAGACCACCCGGCATTCATGGGCGACGCCAAACTCGGTCAGAATCTCGGCCGCGTGCTGCATCGTCGCCCAGTCACTGGACGAGCCCATCAGCACCGCGATCACCGCGTTCGGGTTGTGGTCGTTCATGTCGCACCGGGTTGACGCCGTACTTTGTCGTTCATTGCCGTACTTTGCCGTCCTTTGCCGTTTGTGGCTGGCCGAGCAAAACCTTGGATTATAGGGCGCCACCCCCAGATTGCTTGCCTGCCCCGCGCCCCGCCCACCTGACCTTGCCGATGGCCGCCCCATGCCCGACATCACCCTGAAGAACTTTGAAACCGACCTGATCCAGGCGTCGATGGACCAGCCGGTGCTGCTCGACATCTGGGCCCCCTGGTGCGCGCCCTGCCGCAGCCTGGGGCCGCTGCTGGAGCGGATCGAGGTGGCCTACGCCGGCCGATTCACCCTGGCCAAGCTCAACAGCGACGACCAGCCCGACATCGCCGGCCAGTTGAGCCAGGCCTTCGGCGTGCGCTCGATCCCGTTCTGCGTGATGTTCAAGGGCGGCCAGCCGGTCGACGGCTTCGTCGGCGCCCTGCCCGAGGCGCAGATCCGCGAGTTCCTCGACCGCCATGTCGCCAGCGAAGAGGCCACCCAGGCCGAGGCCGAGACCGAAGAGGCGCAGGCACTGGAGGCCGACGGCGACCTCGACGCCGCGCTGGCCAAGCTGCAGCAGGCGGTGGCGATAGACCCGGCCAACGACGCCGCGCGCTGCGACTACGTCAAGCTGCTGATCGAGACCGGGCGCGTCGCCCAGGCACGCCAGGCCTGGCAGCCGGTGGCCAGCAAGGCCATCATCGATGCGCGCATCACCGCGCTCGGCCATTGGCTCAACGCCAGCGAGATCGTCGGCCGCGACGCCGCCACGCTGCACGCCGCGATCGCCGCCAACCGGCGCGACTTCGAGGCCCGCTTCGAGCTGGCGCAGGGCCTGTTCGCGGCCGGCGATTTCACCGCCGCGATGGACGCTCTGCTCGAAATCGTGATGCGCGACAAGGAATGGAACGCCCAGCTCGCGCGCAAGACCTATGTCGCCATCCTTGAGCTGATGACCAAGCCGGCGCCCAAGCCCGCCGCCAAGGCCGGTGCGGAAGCCAGCAAGGGCGCGCTCGAGCTCACCGGCAAACTCGCAGTTGCGCCCAGCGACCCGGTGATCGACCAGTACCGGCGCAAGCTGAGCATGGCGCTGTTCTGAGTTCGGCGCCGCCGGCAGCCGCAGCCGCTGCCGCCGGCTTCAACGCGCCTTGGCGGCCAGGGCATCTGACATCAGCGCCGCCACCGCCTGGCCTGCCGCGCCGCCTTCGCTGCGCAGCCCGGCGATGGCGCCGCGAATGCGCTCGGGCACATGGTTCTGGCTCAGTTTGTGCTTGAGCTCCAGCCGCGTCAGCGTCATCTCAAAGCCGACGATGCCCGCCACCATGCGCTGCGCCACCGGCTCGGTGTCGGCCAGCCGCCAGGGCGCCGGGCCGGTCTCGAACTGCTCGGCCAGCGCGCAGACAAGGCCGGTCAGTTCGGCCGCGTCGTCGATCAGCCGCAGGCGGCCGTAGAGGTGCGCGGCGGCGTAGTTCCAGGTCGGCACCGTGCGCTGCGGGTCGGGGTACCAGCGCGGTGACACGTAGGCATGCGGGCCGTGGACGATCACCAGCACGGTTTGATCGAGGCAACTGCGCCACTGCGGATTGGGCCGCGCCCAATGGCCGAGCAGCTTCAGCCCCTGGCCATCGCGCCGCGCCAGCACCGGCAGGTGGCTGACCAGGGGCGCGCCCTCATGCTGGCTGACCAGGCTGATGAAGGGGTCGCGGGCGATCAGCGCGTCCAGGGCGTCGGCGTCGGCGCTGCGGTCGAAATGGCTGGGCAGGTACATGGTGCGGGCTCCGGCGGTTACCGCCATCCTGACACAGCCGGGTGCGCCGGCCGCAGCGCAGCAAGCCCGGCTTTAGAATCCAAGGTTTGGCCGCCGCCCAAGGCCGACGACCCCTCGCGAGGATTCAAGACCATGTTCATCTCCCAAGCCTTTGCCCAGGCCGCCCCGGCTGCCGCCAGCGGCAGCACCGAATCCAGCCTGATGAGCATGCTGCCCCTGGTGCTGATGTTCGTGGTGCTGTACTTCATCATGATCCGGCCGCAAATGAAGCGCCAGAAGGAGACCAAGGCGATGCTCGAGGCCCTGGCCAAGGGCGACGAGATCGTGACCTCGGGCGGCCTGATCGGCCGCGTCACCAAGCTCGGCGAGTCGATGCTGACGCTGGAAGTGGCCAACAACGTCGAGCTGCAACTGCAACGCGGCGCGGTCGTGCAGGTGCTGCCCAAGGGCACCTACGGCAAGTAGCCTGGCGGGATCGCCGCTCCATTCCGTCACTCGCCCGCCCGTCCGTTTGACCTGCCCCTGCCCATGAACCGCTACCCCTGGTGGAAATACACGCTGTTGGCGCTGGCGCTGCTGGTCGGCCTGCTCTACACCCTGCCCAACCTCTACGGCGAGGCGCCAGCGGTGCAGATCTCCAGCGGCAAGGCCACGCTCAAGCTCGACGCCAGCATCCTGCCGCGGATCGACAAGGCGCTGGCCGACGCGGGCCTGAAGCCCGACCTCGTGCAGTTCGAAGGCAGCTCGGTCAAGGCCCGGTTCGACAACACCGACGTGCAGCTCAAGGCCAAGGACGCGATTGCCAAGGCGCTGAACCCGGACCCGGCCGACCCGTCGTACATCGTCGCCCTGAACCTGCTGGCGCGCACGCCCAACTGGCTGGTCGGGCTGCGCGCCCTGCCGATGTACCTCGGGCTGGACCTGCGCGGCGGGGTGCATTTCCTGATGCAGGTGGACATGAAATCGGCGCTGACCAAGAAGGCCGAGTCGACCACCGGCGACATGCGCAACCTGATGCGCGACAAGGACATCCGCCACAGCGGCATCGGCCGCGACGGCAACGACGTGGTGATCCGTCTGCGCGACGCCGCCACCCGCAGCCGGGCCCTGGCGGTGCTGCTCGAAGCCATGCCCGACCAGCAATGGACCGAGGCCGCCGAGGGCAGCGACTTCAAGCTCAGCGGCAGCCTCAAACCGGCCTCGGCGCGCGCAGTGCAAGAGGCCGCGCTGAAGCAAAACATCACCACCTTGCACAACCGCGTCAACGAGCTTGGCGTGGCCGAACCCGTGATCCAGCAGCAGGGCCTGGACCGGGTGGTGGTGCAACTGCCCGGGGTTCAGGACACCGCCAAGGCCAAAGACATCATCGGCCGCACGGCGACCCTGGAGGTGCGATTGGCCAACACCAGCGCCGAGGCGCTGGAGGCGCTGCGCGGCGCCGGGCCGGTGCCCTTCGGCAGCGAGAAATACCTCGAAAAGGACGGCGCGCCGATCATCGTCTACCGTCAGGTGATCCTGACCGGCGAGAACCTGACCGACGCCCAGCCCGGCTTCGACAGCCAGAACCATGAGCCGGCGGTGCATCTGACGCTGGACGCCAAGGGCGCGCGGACCTTCCGCGACGTGACCCGCGACAACATCAACAAGCGCATGGCGATCCTGCTGTTCGAGAAGGGCAAGGGCGAGGTCGTGACCGCGCCCGTGATCCGCAGCGAGATCGCCGGTGGCCGGGTGCAGATCTCGGGCCGAATGACCAGCAACGAAGCGGCCGACACCGCGCTGCTGCTGCGCGCCGGCTCGCTCGCGGCGCCGATGGAGATCATCGAGGAGCGCACCATCGGCCCGACCCTGGGGGCGGAGAACATCGCCAAGGGCTTTGCCAGCGTCGGCTACGGCTTTGCCGCAATCGCCGTGTTCATGTGTTGCTACTACCTGCTGTTCGGCGCGATCTCGACCCTGGCGCTGGCCTTCAATCTGCTGCTGCTGATCGCCGTGCTGTCGATGCTGCAGGCCACGCTGACGCTGCCCGGCATTGCCGCCATCGCCCTGACGCTGGGCATGGCGATCGACTCCAACGTGCTGATCAACGAGCGGGTGCGCGAGGAACTGCGCAACGGCAGTTCGCCCCAGGCGGCGATTTCGACCGGCTACGAACGCGCCTTTGCCACCATCCTCGACTCCAACATCACCACCTTGATCGCCGGCCTGGCGCTGCTCGCCTTCGGTTCGGGTTTCGTCCGTGGCTTTGCCGTGGTGCACTGCCTCGGGATCATGACCAGCATGTTCTCGGCGGTGATGTTTTCGCGCGGCCTGGTCAATTTCTGGTATGGCCGACAAAAGAAGCTCAAGGGCGTCTCGATCGGCCAGGTATGGAAACCGGCGGCAACGCCGGCGTCAGGTACGGCCGTGCAATCGACCGGCCAAGTCTGAGGGCACACGTTCATGGAGTTCTTCAGAATCCGCCGCGACATACCGTTCATGCGGCATGCGCTGGTTTTCAATATCATTTCATTCCTGACCTTTGCGGCCGCCGTATTCTTTTTGGCGAGCCGCGGACTGCATTTGTCGATTGAATTCACCGGCGGGACTGTGCTGGAGGTCGAATACGCCCAGAGTGCGGACCTTGAGAAAGCCCGCCGGGCGGTTGACGGCCTGGGCTTTGGCGAAATCCAGGTGCAGAACTTCGGAACCTCGCGCGATCTGCTGGTGCGCCTGCCGGTGCGCGCCAACGTCAAGCAGGCCGACGTCGCGCCGCTGGTATTCGCCGCCCTGTGCAAGGCCGAGTCGGGCACGATCACGACCAAGGCCTACACCAGCGCGCAGGGCGAATCGGTGAGCCGGCCGTCGTGCAGCAATGGCGCCAACGCAGAGCCGATCAAGCTCTCCCGCACCGAGTTTGTCGGGCCGGCGGTGGGCTCTGAGCTGGCCAGCGACGGGGCCAAGGCCCTGGCCTTCGTCGTGATCGGCATCATGATTTACCTGGCGTTCCGTTTTGAATGGAAATTCTCGATTGCGGCGATCGTCGCCAACCTCCACGATGTGATCATTATCCTGGGTTTCTTTGCGTTCTTTCAGTGGGAATTTTCGCTCGCCGTCTTGGCGGCCGTGCTCGCCGTCCTGGGTTACTCGGTGAACGAATCGGTGGTGATTTTTGACCGGATCCGCGAAGCCTTCCGCAAATACCGCAAACTGACCACCCCGCAGGTCATAGACCACGCCATCACCAGCACCATCAGCCGCACCATCATCACCCACGGCTGCACCCAAATGATGGTGCTGTCGATGCTGCTGTTCGGCGGTCCGACCTTGCACTACTTCGCGGTCGCGCTGACCATCGGCATCCTCTTCGGCATCTACTCCTCGGTGTTCGTGGCTGCGGCGATCGCGATGTGGCTGGGCGTCAAGCGCGAAGACCTGATGAAGGCCGTCGGCCGCGACCAGGACCCGAACGACCCGAATGCCGGGGCGGCGGTGTAGCGCTGGTTTAGAGTCGCCACAAGCCCGCCACCTTCCGCCCCCGGCCCACACCTATGGCGAAAGCCGCCCCCTCCAGCCCCTTGGCAGGCCACGCCCGGCGCCTGTTCATTGACGAGCTGCTCAAGGGCCTTCCGAGCGTGGTGGCGCAGATCCAGCTCCACGCCCGCGAGCTGCTGGACCGGCCGGCCGAGTACCTGAGCACCCAGCGCCGCCGCGACCTGGTGCAGGGGCTGCGCCGGCTGGCGCCGACCTGGCAGACGCAGATTTCGGCCGGGCTGCGCCATGTGCTGCAGCATGGTGTCACGGCCACGCTGCCCACCGACGTGCCCAATGCCGCTGGCGCCAACAGCGCCCTGTCGCTGGTGGACAACGACACGATAGAGCGCGAGATCCTCACCTCGCGGCTGGCGCTGGCGATCATGGACCGCGCCTCGTGGGAGTTCACTGACCTGCGCGCGCGGATCGCCTCACTGGAGCAACGCCAGGAGTTGGACATCCACGACATGCTGCGCGCCCATGTGCTGGCACGGGTGGTGCTGGATGCCTGGCGCCAGGTCGGCATGACCGCCACCGACTGGCGCGAGGCGCAACAGGCGCTGCATGAAGAATTCGCCCTGCTGGCCGAGGAGTCCTACCACGAGACCAACCGCTGGCTGATCAACCAGAAGGTGATGCACGATGTCGACCTGCGGCCGTTCATACGCCGCAGCCGCAACAGCCATGGCGGTGGCGGTGGCGGTGGCGGCGGTGGCGGCGGCGGCGGCAGTGAGGGTGACGCCGAGGCCGCCGGCCCCGGCCGCGGACGCAGTGGCTTGGCCGCGCCATCCGGACGTTACCAAGCTGCGACTGCGGATCGCCAGCGCGGCGGCCGCGGCAGTGGCGCGAGGTTCGACGACAACGGCAGCGACAGCGATCAGGAGGTCGGCGAAGAGACCCGGATGATGACCCGCGCGGCGCCGATGGCGCGGGGCGGCAGCGAGCATGCCGAAGAGGTGCTGGGCCGGTTGAACCGGCTGATCGGCCGGCACCTGCCGAGCTTCTCGAATACCAGCCACGACCGCCAACCGGTCGGCAAGGCCTTGGCCCAGGCCATCAACAGTGCCCAGCGCGGCATCCGCCAGCGCCTGGCCCCGCAGGGCGACAGTGGCCGCGCCGCACCGGTGGTGACCGCGCCGCAATTGCTGGAGGAGTTCCAGCAGCGCAAGCAGGCGCTCAAGGACGCCGCCACCTCGCCCAACGAGCGCGCCACCATCGAGATCGTGGCGATGATGTTCCAGAGCATCCTGACCGAAGAGGGCATTCCCCCAACGATGCGGGTCTGGTTCGCCCGCCTGCAGATGCCGGTGCTGCGGGTGGCGGTCAGTGAGCCCGACTTCTTTGCCACGCTGGACCACCCGGCGCGGCGGTTGATAGACCGCATGGGCGCCTGCGTGATGGGCCTGGACAATGCCAGCCGTGGCATCGGCGACGCGCTTCAAGTCGAGATCAAGCGCGTGGTGCAGGTGGTCGAGGCCTACCCCGACACCGGCCGGCGGGTGTTCCAGACGGTGCTGATCGAGTTCGAGAAATTTCTCGAGCACTTCTTCAAGAACGAGAACGCTGCGTCCAAGAAGGGCGTGTCGCTGGCCCAGCAGGTCGAGCAGCGAGAGACGCTGGCGATCCAGTTCACGATCGAGCTGCGCCGCATGCTCAACGAGGTGCCGGTGCAGGAGGGCGTGCGGCTGTTCCTGTTCCAGGTCTGGGCCGATGTGCTGGCGATGGGCGCGGTCCGCTTTGGCCGCCAGAGCGACGAGATCAAGTCGCTGAAGAAGGCCGCCGCCGAGCTGATCTGGTCGGCCAGCGCCAAAGTCACCCGCGACGAGCGCGCCGACGTGCTGCGCCGCCTGCCGCCGCTGCTCAAACGCCTGCGCGAAGGCATGGCCTCGTCCAACATGAGCGCAGAGCGCCAGGACGAGCGCATCCAGGCGCTGAACAACGCGCTGGCGGCGGCCTTCACCGCCAAGGCGGCGGTGATCCCGAACGAGCGGCTGAACGAGTTGATGGAGCGGCTGGAGTCGATCGAGGAGCTGTTGCCCGACTCCGACGCGGCGCTGGAGATCGACGAATCGATGGTGCTCGACCTGTCCGGCCACGAAAGCTCGGAGCTCGAGGTCGTCAGCGACGGCGGCAGCCTGCCGACGCCGCCGATGCTGGCCTGGGCGCGCGAGCTGCTGGTGGGCAGTTGGTACATGCTCGACTACCGCAACCGCAACGAGCCGGTGCAGTTGTCATGGCATGGCATGAAGCGGCAGCTTTCGCTGTTCGTCACGCCGGCCGGGCGCTGCGTGCTGTTCCAGCAGAACCGCCTGGCGGCGTTCCTGCAGGCCGGCCTGCTGGTGCCTGCGCAGGACGAGGCGCTGACGGTCAAGGCCACGCGCACGGCCCTGGCCAAACTCGACGCCGACCCGTCCCGGCTGATGTCCTGAGGGCTGATGTCCTGAGGGCTTGCTGGCCTGAGGCCGGCCCAAGCTCAGTGGATCAGCCGCTCTTCCGGTGCAACGAAGAGCTCGTCGAGGATCAGCGCGTCGGGCTCCTCGCCCAGGCTCCAGAAGACCATCAGCACGATCACCTTGAGGTCTTCTAGCGCGAGCGGGCTGTGGCCGGTGGCACTGGCGCAGTCGACCACCATTTCGCGCATCGTCGGTGGCAGCACGCCGGCGGATTCGAGAAAGGCGATGAAGCCGATCGAGTCCTCGCCCAGGCGTTCGCGTTCGGCCTCGGAATAGACCCGCATGCTGGTCGTTTGCTGGGCATCGGCCGGCGTCTGGGCGAGCGCCTCGGCGTTGGCCGACAGGCCGTCCAGCCAGGACAGCGCCTCCTCGATCTCGTCGGATTCGAAACCCACCGCCGAGAGCTTGCGCGACAACTGGCCGTGCCCAGGGCAGGCGTCGGGGCGCCAATAGTTCTCGTACAGATAGACCAAAACCTCGAACATGGAACCACTATACCGCAGGGTTTTCGCGGCCAAACCGGCAAAAAGCCCGCGTCTGCGGCCGCAGGTTCAGGCGCGCTCCAGGCGCTGGAACAGGCCACCGGGCAGGCGCGCAACCAGGCCCTGCAACTCCAGCGTCAGCAGCGCCGCGTTGAGCTCGTGGGCGGGCCAGCCGCTGCGCGCGACCAGCACATCCAGCGACGCCGGGTCGTGGCCCAGCGCATGCAGTACCGGGTCTTCGGACGGCGCGACGGGCTCGCGCCCGGTGCTGCGGCTGGGCGACTGCGGCGCCAGTTCCTCGAGGATGTGGGTCGCCGTCTCGACCAACTTGGCGCCCTGGCGGATCAGCGCGTGACAGCCCTTGGCCTGCGGCGAGTGGATCGAGCCAGGAATGGCAAAGACCTCGCGCCCGGCCTCGGACGCCAACCGCGCCGTGATCAACGAGCCCGATTGCAGGGCCGCCTCGACCACCAGCGTGCCGCGTGACAGCCCTGCGATGATGCGGTTGCGTTGCGGAAAGTGAGCCGCCAGCGGCGGTGCGCCCAGGGGCAGCTCGCTGACCAGCAGGCCTTGTTCGCCGATCCGCGCGGCCAGCTCACGGTGGCTGCGCGGGTAGGCGATGTCCACCCCGGTGCCGACCACGGCGATGGTGCTGCCGGCAGCGCTCAGCGCGCCTTCGTGGGCGGCGCCGTCTATGCCCACCGCCAGGCCCGAGACCACCGTCCAGCCCTGGGCACTGAGCTCGGCGGCAAAGGCGCGGGCGTTCTCGGCGCCCTGCGGGGTCGGCCGGCGACTGCCGACGATCGCCACGCCGGGCGCGGCCAGCAGGTCGGCCCGGCCCTGCAGGAACAGCAGCAGCGGCGGGTCGGCGGTTTGCAGCAACCAGGCCGGATAGTCGGGCTCGCCCAGCACCATCACCCGCCGGCCGGGCGCCGCCTCGCGCCAGGCCAGGGTGGTCTGCCAGCGCTCATCGCGGCTGGCGGCTGCGCTCTCGCGCGCCGTGTCCATCGCCGCCACGGCGGCATTGCCAATGACCTGCAGGCGGGTGGCGCGCGATGCCGCCAGCACCGCCTGGGGCGAACCCAGCGCCGACAGCAGCTTGCGCGCGGTCTCGCGGCCGATCCCGCTGCCGTGCAGCAAGGCCAGCCAGGCGCCCAACTCGTCTGCGCCCAGGGCCGGCATGGGCGCAGCGGGCGTCAAGGCTGGGTGAAGCGGTCGCCGGGCTTGACCGAGTCCTGCGCCGACACCACCAGGGCGTAGGAGACGCGGTCAAAGACGCGGAACACGAACAACAGACCCAAGGCCTGGTCGGGCAGCTTGATGGCCTGCGCCGGGCCGGGCTGGGTGGTGTCGCTGGCAAGTTTGCCGTCGCTCCATAGCGCCAACACATGGCCGCGCTCGATCCCGTCCTGCCGGCCCCGGCTGAGCGCCACCACCTGGTTTTGCGCCGCCGTCATCGAGCCGCCGTAGATCGACACGACCCGGCCCGAGATCGGCTGGCCGGGCGAATGCGGCACGAACGCGCTGAGGTCACGTGCCGGCACCGGCGCCAGCCGGTCACCGACGCCAGCCTCCTGGCGCACCGTGGTGACCGTGAACCCCGCCGGCACCGGCAGTTCGCCCTTGCCGTCGCCGGCCGGGGCCTGGCTGGCGGCGCGGCTGATTTCGCCGGTGCCGACATAGCCCGCCTCGTAGCCCAGCAGCTCCTGGGTGACGGGATCGCGCAGCGGCCGGGCCTGGCGGAACAAGGTGAAGCTCTGCTGGCCGCGCAGGTCACCACGGACAAAGGCGGTCTCGCCGCGCGAGACCATCACCCGGCCCTCCTGGGTCGCGACGATGCGCGGCGCCTGCGCCAGCTCGTCCTGGTTGAGCACCACCGCCTCGTTGAGGAAAGGCCCGATCAGGTTCAGCGGGATCGCGGTGATCGCGCCGCCCTCGAGCGCCTGGCTGCGCAGCCTGGGCGAGAGCTTGACGGTGTTGGTCGGAAGCTGGCCCTCGGCCTGGACCGCACGCGCCACGCGCAACTGCGCCCGGTCGCCGTCACGCACCAGCACCAGCATCTGGCCGGGATAGATCAGGTTCGGGTTGCGGATCTGCTCCAGGTTCATGCCCCACAGGTCGGGCCAGCGCCAGGGGCTTTTGAGGAACAGCTTGGCGATGTCCCAGAGCGTGTCGCCACGCTGCACGCTGTGCGACTCGGGCGCATTGGCCGCCAACTCGGCCAGCGGCACGCCAGCACCGGCGACCTGCTGGGCGCGGCTGCGTTGCTCGGCCGAGGCCGGCGCGTCCGCCGCCTGCGCCCAGGGCAGCAGCGCCATGCCGGCCAGCAGCGAAACCGCGCAGCACAGGCCACTGGGCCGGCGCGGCGCCGCTGGGCTGGCGGACGGGGCGGGGCGGTGTCTCATGGCTGCGGTCTCCGGGTACGTCGATGCGACAATCCTGCCGCTGGCAATTTCACCTTGGGCAGCGATGGCGGCCGTACAGGCCCGGCCGCAATGTTCATGCTGAGTCGCAGATTCTGCCGCTAAACCATTGATATCGCAACGAAAAGCACCGTCGGCCGGACCGCATCCGGCCGTTGCGTAGCGCCCACAGTTGTTGCCGCCCGTATCGCCGCGACCCGCTTGTCTGCCATGGCCCTGCTGCCCATCCTGCGTTACCCCGATCCGCGCCTGCACACCGTCGCCAAGCCCGTGGCCGAGGTCGATGCCCGCATCCAGCGTCTGGTCGACGACATGCTAGAGACCATGGCGCAGGCCGACGGCGTCGGTCTGGCGGCCACCCAGGTCGATGTGCACCTGCGGCTGATCGTGATCGACACCTCCGAGGGCCGAGACCCGCCGCGGGTGCTGATCAACCCCGAAATCACCGCCCGCAGCGCCGAAATGCAGACCAGCGACGAGGGCTGCCTGTCGGTGCCGACCATCTATGACCAGGTCCAGCGCCACGCCCGGGTCAGCGTCCGCGCCCAGGACCGCGATGGCCAGTGGCAGAACTTCGACGCCGAGGGCCTGGCCGCAGTCTGCGTGCAGCATGAGATGGACCACCTGCTGGGCAAGGTGTTCGTCGAGTACCTCAGCCCGCTCAAGCGCGAGCGCATCAAGACCAAGATGCTGAAGAAGACCCGCGACGAGTCGCCCCGCGCCGGTCGGCGCTGACGTCGTGCGCCTGGTCTTTGCCGGCACGCCCGAGTTCGCCGCCCAGGCGCTGGCCGGGTTGCTCGCCGCCGGCCACGAGCTGGCTCTGGTGCTGACCCAGCCCGACCGCCCCGCTGGCCGTGGCCTGCAATTGCAGCCCTCGCCGGTCAAGCTGCTGGCGCAGGCCCATGGCATCGCCCTGTCGCAACCCCGCAGCCTGCGCCTGGACGGCAAGTACGCCGCTGACGCCGCCGCTGCGCAGCAGCTTCTTTCCGCTGCGGCACCCGAGCTGATGGTGGTCGCCGCCTACGGCCTGATCCTGCCGGCCTGGGCGCTGGCGCTGCCGCCGCGCGGCTGCCTCAACATCCACGCCTCGCTGCTGCCGCGCTGGCGCGGCGCGGCGCCGATCCAGCGCGCGATCGAGGCCGGCGACGACCAGACCGGCATCACCCTGATGCAGATGGATGCCGGCCTGGACACCGGCGCGGTGCTGGCGGTCGCGGCGCTGCCAATCGCGCCCGACGACACCGCCGCCAGCCTGTTGGCCCGGCTGTCGGTGCGCGGCGCCCAGCTCACGGTCGACAGCCTCGCCCGTGGCCTGCCTGCCGGCCTGCCCCAGCCCGGCGACGGCATCCGCTACGCCCACAAGATCGACAAGGCCGAGGCGCTGATCGACTGGCATGCCCCGGCGGCGCAGATCGAGCGCCGCCTGCGGGCCTTCGACCCCTTTCCTGGCGCCCACTTCGTTCTCGGCGGCCAGGCCATCAAGCTCTGGCGCGCCAGCGTCGTTGACGCCCCGGCAGGCCTGCCCGGCCAAGTGCTGCATGCCGATGCCGCCGGCTGCAGCGTCGCCTGCGGCCAAGGGGCGCTGGCGCTGCTGTCGCTGCAACGCCCGGGCGGTCGCCGCCAGGACGTGGCGAGCTGGCTGCAGGGCCAGCCGAACCTGCTCGGGCAACGGCTGGGCGGCGCCACTTCGGGCGGCTGAAATCCCCGGCAGCGCGCTGCGCTGCGCTCAAGTCGGCGGCTGCCGGCGCCGATATCTGCGCATGGTCCCCCGCCTGCCCACCCGACTTGCCGCGCCGCTGCTCTGCGCCCTGGCGCTGCTGGCCGGCGGCTGCGACCAGCTCGGGATCGAGTCCGCCAGCGCCGTGGCGGCGCGCAAGGAGGCCGACGGCAAGGCCGTGGGGGGCGCCTGCCGCCACGCTGGGCGAGCGATCGAGGACTGCTACACCCTCAACAAAAAGGCCGACCGCGCCGCTGTCTATGCCGGCTGGCGCGAGATGAGCGAGTACATGCGCGACAACAAGGTCGAAGCGGTGGCACCGGTGCTGGTGCCTGAGCCCAAGGTCGCGGCCAAGGGTGGCAAGGGCGACGATGGCGACGACGCCGACGACGCCGGCCATGCGCCCAAGGCCGGCGACAAGCCCGCCCGCAAGGCCAAGGGCCACGCCTCGTGACGGTTTTGCCGCGCTGACCCGGCCGGCCGGGCGCAGTCCCGGGCTGGGTCAAAATCCGCAGCCGCATTGCGCCCGCGCCGCCGCCGCCGCAGCGCTGCGGACTCGCTACCTCACCGCCGAACCGACCCCCATGCACATCCTGCGACTCGAACAACTGGCCGCGCAAGGCCGTCTGGCCAACCAGCGCGTGTTCATCCGCGCCGACCTGAACGTGCCGCAGGATGCCCACGGCCGGATCACCGAGGACACCCGCATCCGCGCCAGCTTGCCCTGCATCCGGATGGCGCTGGATGCGGGCGCGGCGGTGATGGTCACCTCGCACCTGGGACGCCCGAGCGAAGGAAGGTTCAGGCCCGAGGACAGCCTGCTGCCGGTGGCCGAACGCCTGGCCGAGCTGCTCGGCCGGCCGGTGCCGCTGTGCGCCGACTGGCTCAAGGGCGTCGCGGTGGCGCCGGGCGAGTTGGTGCTGCTGGAGAACTGCCGCCTGAACCCGGGCGAGAAGGCCAACGACCCGGCTCTGGCGCGGCAGCTCGCGGCGCTGTGCGACATCTTCGTCAACGACGCCTTCGGCACCGCCCACCGGGCCGAGGGCACGACCTACGGCATCGCCGAATTTGCCCCCCTGGCCTGCGCCGGGCCGCTGCTGGCGGCCGAGGTCGACGCGATCAGCAAGGCCCTGGCGCAGCCGAAGCGGCCGCTGCTGGCGATCGTTGCCGGCAGCAAGGTCTCGACCAAGCTGACGATCCTGCAAAGCCTGGCCGCCAAGGTCGACGGCCTGATCGTCGGTGGCGGCATCGCCAACACTTTCTTGCTGGCCAGCGGCATGCCGATCGGCAAGAGCCTGGCCGAGCGCGAACTGGTCGACCAGGCGCGGGCGGTGATGGCGGCAATGGCCGCACGCGGCGCCGAGGTGCCTGTCCCCGTCGACGTGGTGGTCGCCAAGTCCTTCAGCGCCGACGCGCCGGCCAGCATCAAGGCCAGCGCCGATGTCGCCGACGACGACCTGATCCTGGACATCGGCCCACAGACCGCGGCGCTGCTGGCCGACAAGCTCAAGGGCGCCGGCACCATCGTCTGGAACGGCCCGGTCGGGGTGTTCGAGTTCGAGGCCTTCGCCAATGGCACGGCGACGCTGGCCCGGGCGATTGCCGCCAGCCCGGCGTTCTCTATCGCCGGTGGTGGCGACACGCTGGCAGCGATCGCCAAATACGGCATCGCCGACGACATCGGCTACATCTCGACCGGCGGCGGCGCGTTCCTGGAAATGCTCGAAGGCAAGACCCTGCCGGCGCTGGAGATCCTGGCCCGCCGCGCAGCGGCTTGAGTAAGGTCGGCGCAGCGGCTTGAGACCCGGTACCTCGGCCGTAACCCGCCCCGGGTTCGGCCACCCATAATCGGCGCCACCCCTGCCGACCGAGTGCCCCGACCATGACCCGCGCCACCAAGATCGTCGCCACCCTAGGCCCGGCCAGCAGCGATCCGGAGGTGCTGGAGCGGCTGTTGCGTGCCGGCGTCGATGTGCTGCGGCTGAACTTCAGCCACGGCAGCGCCCAGGACCACATCGACCGCGCCACCCTGGTGCGGCAGATCGCCGCCAAGGTCGGCCGGCCGGTGGCTCTGATGGCCGACCTGCAGGGCCCGAAGATCCGCGTCGGCCGCTTTGAGGGCGGATCGGTGATGCTGGTGCCGGGCAAGCGCTTCGTGCTCGATGCGGCGCGCAGCGAGCCCGGCGACATCGACGCGGTCGGGCTCGACTACAAGGAGTTGCCGCGCGACGTCAAGCCCGGCGACACCTTGCTGCTCAACGACGGGCTGCTGGAGCTGACAGTGGAGTCGGTGCGCGGCGAGCAGGTCACGACCGTCGTCAAGATTGGCGGCAAGCTGAGCAACAACAAAGGCATCAACAAGCGCGGCGGCGGCCTGACCGCGCCGGCCCTGACCGGCAAGGACATGGACGACATCAAGACCGCGATGTCGTTCCAGGCCGATTACCTGGCGGTGAGCTTTCCCAAGAGCGCCACCGACATGGAGATGGCGCGGCAGTTGGCCAGCGTCGCCGGCGAGCCGTTCCGCCACAAGCCGGCGATGATCGCCAAGATCGAGCGCAGTGAGGCGATCCCGGTGCTGGACGCGATCCTGCGCGCCAGCGACGGCATCATGGTGGCGCGCGGCGACCTGGCGGTGGAGGTCGGCAACGCAGCCGTGCCGGCGCTGCAAAAACGCATGATCCGGATGGCCCTCGCGCTCGACAAGATCACCATCACCGCGACCCAGATGATGGAGAGCATGATCGTCAACCCGGTGCCGACGCGGGCCGAGGTCTCGGACGTGGCCAACGCCGTGCTCGACGGCACCGATGCGGTGATGCTCAGCGCCGAGACCGCCACCGGCCAGTTCCCGGTCGAGACGGTCGAGGCGATGGCCTCGATTGCGCTTGAGGCCGAGCGCGCCGAGGAGGTGCGGCTGGATGCCGATTTCATCAACAAGCGCTTCGGCCGGATCGACCAGGCCATCGCCATGGGCGCGCTGTTCACCGCCGACCACCTGGGCTGCAAGGCGATCATCGCGCTGACCGAATCGGGCTCGACCGCGCTGTGGATGAGCCGGCACAACATCCGCGTGCCGATCTACGGCCTGACCAGCAAGCCCGGCACGCAAAGCAAGATGGCGCTGTACCGCAACGTTCGGCCTATCCTGATGCCGGCCGACGCCGACCGCGACCACGCTCTGGGCGAGGCCGAGCGCATCCTGGTGGCGCGCGGCGTGCTGATGCCGGGTGACACCTACGCCATCACCTGCGGCGAGCCGATGGGCTACCCCGGCGGCACCAACATGCTCAAGGTCTGCCGGGTCGCCTGAGCGGCCCTGGCGGATTCGGGCTCAGGCAGGCTCAGGCAGGCGTCGCCTGGCGCACGGTCGCGACCATGGCGGCTACCTGCGGCGCCATCTGCACCGGCGCGATCTCGGTGCCTGCGCAGGCCGGGCCGCAGACCCGGAACAGCTCGTCGGCGAAGGCATGCCCGACCTCGGCCACACCGCTGAAATCCATGTCCACCCGGCGAAACTGGTCCAGCCGCTGCGCCACCCGGCGCGCCTGGGCACGCGACTCCAGCACCGCCGCCGGGCCGGCCAGCAAGCGCAGCGGCACCGAGGTGCGTTCGAAGCGGTAGCCCTGGCCGTCCAGGCTGTGGCGGCGCAGCACCTGGTCGAGCGTGCGCTCGGTGTCCAGGCTGATCGCCAGGTAGACCGAGGTGCCGCCGCGGCAGGCCGGGCGCACCGCCAGCCACTGGTCGGGATCCCAGCCGCGCTGCGAGTAACCGGCGGCGTTGGCGTGCAGGTCCAGCACGTCGGCAATCCGGGCGGTGAAGTACAGGCCGCGCCCGCTGTGGCGCGCCGGCAGGCTGGTGAGCTTGCCCTTGGCCAGCTCCAGCATGGCGCAGGCCGGATCGTTGATCTGGAAGTGCTCGCCGATCACCTCGAACAGGCCGCGGCCGTCGTCGGACACCAGCAACTGGACTTGGCTGGGGGTCTGGCGCATCGACACCACCACCTGCTTGCCGCCGCTGTGGTCCACCGCGTTGTTGACGAGCTCGGTGAAGCCGTGCTGGAGCATCCGCGCCACCGCCGGCGGCAGCGCGAAGTTGGGCGCGAAGTCGCGCGACCACGGGGCGTCCTCTTGCAGGCCGGACAGGGCATAGCGGCGCACCACCTGGCGCAGCAGCCCGGGGCGGTAGACCGGTCGGTTGCGCGGGCCGCTGCGGCTGAGCCACTGGTTGTCGACCAGACTGCGCAACAAGCGCCGGGCACCGCTGCGGCACAGCCCCAGGCGCTGTGCCAGATGCACCGCCAAGCCCTGCGGGTGCGCCAACGCGGCCTCGGTGATCCAGGTGGTGGTCTCGCTGAGTTTGCTGAAGACGCTCTTGGCCATCGCGTTGTCGCCCCTTTGTTGTCCCATGCCGCATGCACCGCAAGGCGGGTTTGCAGTTCGCCCCAGTGTCCGGCGCAGCGCCCTTGGCAATGCCGCAATCAGCGCCGCGATCAACTGCCAACTCTGCTGCAATCGGCATCCGCCGCACCTGGCCTGAGCCGCACCCGGCCGATAGAATGTCCGGCCTGCCCAGGGCCCCTGGCAGTCGCCATCACAGCGGCCGCTGCAAGCGGCCGGAACACACCCCCCACCCCACCTTCAGGACAGCCCCATGGCCCTCGTCTCCATGCGCCAACTGCTGGACCATGCCGCCGAAAACGGCTATGGCATCCCGGCCTTCAATGTCAACAACCTGGAGCAGGTCCAGGCCGTGATGCAGGCCGCCGCCGAGGTCGATGCGCCGGTGATCCTGCAGGCCAGCGCCGGCGCCCGCAAGTACGCCGGCGAGCCCTTCATCAAGCACCTGATCCAGGCGGCGATCGAGTCCTACCCGAACGTGCCGCTGGTGATGCACCAGGACCACGGCCAGAGCCCCGAGGTCTGCCGCGGCGCCATCGCCCTGGGCTTCAGCTCGGTGATGATGGACGGCTCGCTGGAGGCCGACGGCAAGTCCATCGCCAGCTACGACTACAACGTCGAAGTCACCCGCAAGGTGGTCGATATGGCCCATGCCCAGGGCATCACGGTCGAGGGCGAACTGGGCTGCCTGGGCTCGCTGGAAACCATGCGCGGCGACAAGGAAGACGGCCACGGCACCGAATCGACGATGACCCGCGAGCAGTTGCTGACCGACCCCGAGCAAGCCGCCGATTTCGTCAAGCGCACCCAGCTCGACGCGCTGGCGATCGCCATCGGTACCAGCCACGGCGCCTACAAGTTCACCCGCAAGCCCACCGGCGACATCCTGGCGATCGAGCGCATCAAGGAGATCAACCGGCGCATCCCCAACACCCACCTGGTGATGCACGGCAGCTCCAGCGTGCCGCAGGAATTGCTGGCCGAAATCCGCCAGTTCGGCGGCGCCATGAAAGAGACCTACGGCGTGCCGGTCGAGGAGATCCAGCACGCCATCCAATTCGGCGTGCGCAAGATCAACATCGACACCGATGTGCGCCTGGCGATGACCGGGGCGATCCGCCGCTTCATGGCCGAGAACCCCAGCCACTTCGACCCACGCGACTACCTCAAGCCGGCCCGCGCTGCGGCGATGGCCATCTGCAAGCTGCGCTACCAGCAGTTCGGCTGCGCCGGCCAGGGCAGCAAGATCAAACCGGTGGCGCTGAGCGTCGTCGCCCAGCGCTACGCCAGCGGTGACCTGGCGCAACTGGTGAACTGAGGGCTGCGGCCCGGGTTGAGCGGCACGCTCAGGCAGCGGCAGGGCTGCCGGCCAGGTTCTGCGGACGAGGTGCAGACAGGGTGCGGACGGGTTGCGGACGGACAGCGGCGCGGTCCGGGCGACGGGGGCACGGTGGGCACAATCAGCCGCATCCTTGTCCCACCGGCCCTGCCCAGATCGCCATGTCCGACGCTGCATTTGCGCCCCCCGTCTTCGAGACCCACCTGCATTCCCTGCCGCTGCTGGCCCGTGGCAAGGTGCGCGACAACTACGCAGTCGGCAGCGACCGCATCCTGATGGTCGCCAGCGACCGCATCTCGGCCTTCGACGTGGTCATGGCCGACCCGATCCCTGGCAAGGGCCGGCTGCTGACCCGGATGGCGCTGTTCTGGTTCGACAAACTGGCCCATGTCGTGCCCAACCACCTCACCGGCGCCGACCCGACCAGCGTGGTCGCGGCCGACGAGTTTGAGCAAATCCAAGACCGGGCGATGCTGGTCAAACGCCTCACCCCCTTGCCGGTGGAAGCGGTGGTGCGCGGCTACCTGGCCGGTTCAGGCTGGCAGGAATACCAGCGCCATGCGGCCGTCTGCGGCGTGCCCCTGCCGCCCGGCCTGCGCAACGCCAGCCGCCTGCCCGAGCCCATCTTCACCCCCGCCACCAAGGCCGAGATGGGCGAGCATGACGAGAACATCAGCTTCGAAAAAATGGCCGACACCATCGGCGCCGACATGGCCGCCCAAGTGCGCCGCGTCGCCCTGCAGCTCTACACCGAGGCCGCCGCCTACGCCCTGGGCCGCGGCATCATCATCGCCGACACCAAATTCGAATTCGGCCTGGACTCCAATGGCACCCTGACCCTCATGGACGAGGTATTGACCCCCGATTCATCACGCTATTGGCCCGTCGATTCGTACCAAGTGGGCAGCAACCCACCCAGCTTTGACAAACAGTTTCTCAGGGATTGGCTGGAGCGGGTTGAAGTTGATGGGGTGAAGTGGGATAAGCGGGCTCCGGCGCCTAGGATGCC
>JANXYH010000120.1 GCA_025350145.1 Burkholderiales bacterium
ATGGTGATGCCCGGCGACAACGTCAGCATCACGGTCAAGCTGATCAACCCGATTGCGATGGAAGAAGGCCTGCGCTTTGCCATCCGTGAGGGCGGCCGCACCGTCGGTGCCGGCGTCGTGGCCAAGATCATTGAATAAGGCGGCGCCATGTCCACCAAGCAAAAGATCCGTATTCGCCTGAAGGCCTTCGACTACAAGCTGATCGACCAATCGGCACTGGAAATCGTCGAGACCGCCAAACGCACCGGCGCCATCGTCCGCGGCCCCGTGCCGCTGCCGACACGGATGCAGCGTTTTGACATCCTGCGCTCGCCGCACGTCAACAAGACCAGCCGCGACCAGTTCGAGATCCGGACCCACCAGCGGTTGATGGACATCATCGACCCGACCGACAAGACGGTCGACGCCTTGATGAAGCTTGACCTGCCGGCAGGGGTCGACGTGGAGATCAAGCTGAAGTAGATGAGTCGCGGCGGCCTTGTGCAGATTTGCACGGGGCTGCTATACTCATAGGCTTTTCGCCACTCGCTTAACTGCGGGTAGGCAACAACAGAGTCCCGGTCGGCCTTTCTAGGCCGAACCGGGGCCGAAGAATCCGCCCCCGGCCAATCGATGTCGGGCGTCTGAAACAAAGGCCTCCCTTGAAGATCGGGGGCTGGAGAAATGCCATGACGACAGCCGCAACTGGCTATCGCCTCGGTCTGCTGGGCCGCAAGGTGGGCATGATGCGCATCTTCACGGACGACGGTGATGCCGTGCCCGTGACGGTGCTGGACGTGTCCAACAACCGCATCGCCCAGGTCAAGACCGAGCAAAACGACGGATACGACGCCCTTCAGTTGGCCTTTGGTTCGCGCAAAGCTTCGCGCGTGACCAAGCCGGCTGCCGGCCACCTCGCCAAGGCGGGTGTCGAGGCGGGTCAGATCCTCAAAGAATTCCGCGTCCCCGCCGATGTGGCCAGCCAGTACGCACCCGGTGCGACGGTGCCGGTGACCTTGTTTGCAGTCGGCCAGTTGGTCGATGTGCAGGGCACCTCAATCGGCAAGGGCTTTACCGGCACGATCAAGCGCCACCACTTCAAGTCGCAGCGTGCCTCGCACGGCAACAGCCGTTCGCACAATGTGCCGGGCTCGATTTCAATGGCGCAGGACCCGGGCCGGGTGTTCCCCGGCAAGAAGATGTCCGGTCACCTGGGCGACGACACCGTCACCACGCAGAACCTGGACATCGTGCGCATCGACGAGGCCCGCCAACTGCTGTTGGTGCGCGGTGCGGTGCCGGGTGCGGCCAGCGGTTTTGTGACGGTCCGTCCGGCGATCAAGGCCAAGGCTGCCAAGACGACGGCGGCCGCGCCGGCAGCAATTGCCAAGAAGGGAGCCTGAGCATGCAATTGGAGCTCCTCAACGATCAAGGCCAGGCCACGGCCAAGGTCGACGCGCCGGACACTGTCTTTGCGCGCGACTACAACGAGGCACTCGTGCACCAGGTGGTGGTGGCCTACCAGGCCAACGCCCGCCAGGGCACGCGCTCGCAAAAGAACCGCGAGACGGTCAAGCACAGCACCAAAAAGCCTTGGGCCCAGAAGGGTACCGGCCGGGCGCGCTCGGGCATGACCTCGTCGCCAATCTGGCGTGGGGGCGGTCGGGCATTCCCGAACAGCCCGGACGAGAACTTCTCGCAGAAGGTCAACAAGAAGATGTACCGGGCCGGCATGGCGGCGATCCTGTCGCAGTTGGTGCGCGACGGCCGCCTGGCGGTGGTCGACTCGCTGGCCATCGAAGCGCCCAAGACCAAGCTGCTGGCGGCCAAGTTCAAGGCCATGGGCCTGAACTCGGTGCTGGTGATTGCCGACACGGTCGATGAAAACGTGGCGCTGGCGTCGCGCAACTTGCCCAATGTGCTGGTGATTGAGCCGCGCTACGCCGATCCGCTGTCGCTGGTCTTCTACAAGAAGGTGCTGGTGACCAAGGCCGCGATTGAGCAGCTCAAGGAGATGTTCGCATGAGCCACGGTGACCGCAATCTGAAGTTCACGGAAGGCCGGTTGGCCCAGGTGCTGGTCGCGCCTATCGTGTCCGAGAAGGCCACCAGCGTGGCCGAGAAGCACAACCAGGTGCTGTTCAAGGTGCTGCGCGACGCCACCAAGCCCGAGATCAAGGCCGCTGTTGAGCTGCTGTTCAAGGTCGAAGTGACTGGCGTGCAGGTTGCCAACCAAAAAGGCAAGGTCAAGCGCTTTGGTGGCCGTACCGGCCGCCGTGACCACGCCAAGAAGGCCTTTGTCTCGCTCAAGGCGGGGCAGGAGCTCAACTTCTCCGGGGAGGCCGCGTAAACCATGGCCGTCGTCAAAGTCAAACCAACGTCGCCCGGCCGCCGTGCCGTGGTCAAGGTGGTGCACAAGCACCTGCACAAGGGCAAGCCTGAGGCTTCGCTGCTTGAGCCGCAGATGCAGAACTCCGGCCGCAACAACAATGGCCACATCACTGTCCGGCACAAGGGTGGTGGCCACAAGCACCATTACCGCGTGGTTGATTTCCTGCGCAACAAGGACGGTATCGGCGCCAAGGTCGAGCGGGTCGAGTACGACCCCAACCGCACCGCCCACATTGCCCTGGTCTGCTACGCCGATGGCGAGCGCCGCTACATCATCGCCCCGCGCGGTCTGGAAGTCGGCGCCACGCTGATGTCCGGCGCCGAGGCGCCGATCAAGGCAGGCAACACGCTGCCGATCCGCAACATCCCGGTCGGCTCGACCATCCATTGCATCGAGATGATGCCGGGCAAGGGCGCGCAGATCGCCCGCTCGGCCGGAACCTCGGCAACGCTGATGGCCCGAGAGAGCATTTACGCCCAGGTGCGGCTGCGCTCGGGTGAGGTGCGCAAGATCCACATCGACTGCCGCGCCACGATCGGTGAGGTGTCGAATGAAGAGCACAACCTGCGCCAGTACGGCAAGGCCGGTGCGATCCGCTGGCAGGGCATTCGTCCGACCGTGCGCGGTGTGGCGATGAACCCGGTGGACCACCCCCACGGCGGCGGCGAAGGCCGTACCGGCGAGGGTCGCGCCCAGGTGTCGCCATGGAACACGTTGACCAAGGGCTTCCGCACCCGCAGCAACAAGCGCACGCAGAACATGATCATTTCTCGGCGCAAGAAGTAAGGGTAGACACAGATGTCACGCTCACTCAAGAAGGGTCCGTTCGTGGACCACCACCTCCAAGCCAAGGCCGAACGCGCCGTGGCGGTGAAGGACAAGAAGCCGATCAAGACCTGGTCGCGTCGCTCGACGATCCTGCCCGATTTCATCGGCCTGACGATCGCCGTGCACAACGGCAAACAGCACATTCCCGTGTATGTCACTGACCAGATGGTCGGTCACAAGCTCGGCGAGTTCGCCCAGACCCGTATTTTCAAGGGTCACCCGGCGGACAAGAAAGCCAAGAAGTAAGGGCCGCACCATGGAAACCAAAGCAATCACCCGGGGTGTGCGTCTGTCGGTGGACAAGGGTCGGCTGGTGGCCGACCTGGTTCGCGGTAAGCGCGTCGACCAGGCCCTGAACATCCTGAGCTTCACCCAGAAGAAGGCCGCCGGCATCATCAAAAAGACGCTGGATTCGGCCATCGCCAACGCCGAGCACAACGACGGCGCTGACATCGACGAGCTGATGGTCAAGTCCATCTACGTCGAGCAAGGCACCACGCTCAAACGCTTCTCGGCGCGCGCCAAGGGCCGTGGCAACCGCATCAGCAAGCCCACCTGTCACATCTATGTGACGGTCGGCAACTGACGACAGGCTCAAAGGAAGACCATGGGACAGAAGATCCATCCGACCGGCTTTCGCCTGTCAGTCACCCGCGCCTGGGCTTCGCGTTGGTATGCCTCCAGGCGCAACTTCGCTGGCATGCTGGCCGAAGACCTGAAGGTTCGCGAATACCTGAAGAAGAAGCTCAAGAACGCCGCCGTCTCGCGGGTTCTGATTGAGCGCCCGGCCAAGAATGCCCGCATCACGATCTATTCGGCCCGTCCTGGGGTGGTGATCGGCAAGAAGGGCGAGGACATCGAGAACCTCAAGGCCGAATTGGCCAAGATCCTGAGCGTGCCGGTGGCAGTGAACATCGAGGAAATCCGCAAGCCGGAGATCGATGCGCAGTTGATCGCCGACTCGATCACCCAACAGCTTGAGAAGCGCATCATGTTCCGCCGCGCCATGAAGCGGGCGATGCAGAACGCGATGCGGCTGGGCGCGCTGGGCATCAAGATCATGTCCTCCGGTCGCCTGAACGGCATTGAAATCGCCCGCTGCGAGTGGTACCGCGAAGGCCGCGTGCCGCTGCACACCCTGCGTGCCGATATCGACTACGGCTTCTCCGAAGCCAAGACCACGTACGGCGTGATTGGCTGCAAGGTCTGGGTCTACCGCGGTGACAACCTCGGCCGTTCCGACGCGCCCGGCGCCCACAAGCCCGAAGGCCAGGACGACGACCGTCGGCCGCGCCGCGGCCCACGCCCCGGTGGCGCCCCGATGGGTGCCCCCGGTTCGGACCGCCGTCCGCCACGGCCGGGCGCTTCAGCAGACCGTGGCCCGCGCGCCGACGCCCCCGCCAGCGACGCCAAGACCGCCGATGGCAGCCCCGCCAAGCCCGCGCTCAAACGTGTGCGCAAGGCCGTCGCGCCGAGCAGCACCGGCGCGGCATAAGGAGATACCCACATGCTGCAACCCGCACGCCGCAAGTTCCGCAAGGAACAAAAAGGTCGCAACACCGGCATCGCCACCCGCGGTGCTGCCGTTTCGTTTGGCGAGTTCGGTCTCAAGGCCACCGAGCGTGGCCGCATCACCGCGCGCCAGATCGAAGCCGCCCGCCGGGCGATTTCACGCCACATCAAGCGTGGTGGCCGGATCTTTATCCGCATCTTTCCGGACAAGCCAATTTCCCAAAAGCCCGCCGAGGTCCGGATGGGCAACGGCAAGGGCAATCCCGAGTACTACGTCGCCGAGATCGTGCCTGGCAAGGTGCTGTACGAGCTCAACGGCGTGCCCGAAACCCTCGCCCGCGAGGCTTTCACGCTGGCCGCCGCCAAGCTGCCGCTGCGCTGCACCTTCGTGGCCCGCCACGTTGGCGCCTGACGCCCAGGAGCAATCCCCATGAGCAAAGCATCTGAACTGCGCAGCAAAGATATCGCCGGCCTCGAAAAAGAGGTCACCGACCTGCTCAAGGCCCACTTCGGCCTGCGCATGCAAAAGGCGACGCAACAGTTGAGCAACCACACCACGCTGGGCATCACCCGGCGTGACATTGCCCGCGCCAAGACCATCCTGGCCGAGAAGAGAGCCGCCAAATGAGCGACACCCAAACCGCACCGGCCGCCAGCGCTGCGCCGGCAAAGAACAAGCGCACCCTGGTAGGCCGAGTCGTCAGCGACAAGCGCCAGAAGTCGATCACGGTGTTGGTGGAGCGCCGCACCAAGCACGAGCTGTACGGCAAGATCGTCGCCCGCTCCAGCAAGTACCACGCCCACGACGAGAAGGGCGAGTACCACATGGGCGACGTGGTCGAAATCACCGAAGGCCGGCCGATTTCCAAGACCAAGTCCTGGGTCGTGACCCGGCTGGTGCAGAAGGCCGGCTTGATCTGATCGGCCCTGATCGGCGCATTAGGCCGCCACATCCCTCACCCCCCCAAGGAGCGCACCCATGATCCAGGTTGGCGACAAGCTGCCCGCAGCCACGCTGCAAGAGTTCATCGAGGTTGAAGGCGATGGCTGCTCGATTGGCCCGAACGCCTTCGAGACCGGCAAGGCCACGGCCGGCAAGACGATTGCCCTGTTCGCCCTGCCGGGTGCCTACACCCCGACCTGCTCGGCCAAGCATGTGCCTGGCTATGTCGCCCGCGCCGCCGAGTTGCGCGCCGCCGGCGTCGATGAGATCTGGTGTGTTTCGGTCAACGACGCTTTCGTCATGGGCGCCTGGGGTCGTGAGCAACAAGCCGGCGGCAAGGTGCGGATGATGGCCGATGGCAGTGCCGCTTTCGCCCAAGCCACCGGGCTGACGCTGGATCTGACGAGCCGCGGCATGGGTCTGCGCAGCAATCGCTACTCGATGCTGGTGGTCGACGGCGTGGTCAAGACCTTGAACGTCGAAGGCGCGGGCAAGTTCGAAGTCAGCGACGCAGACACGATGTTGGCTCAGGCGCAAGCCAAAGCCTGAAATTTTCGCACCGCGCCCGCCAGACCCCTTGACAGGGATCGCGGCGAGCGCAGATAATCATAGGCTTCGCCGAACAACGGCTTACGCATTCGCGTCAAGCGGCGGTTCGACATCCAGCCCAACCAAGCGGCCAGCCCTCAACGGCGAACCGCGTGACGGGCCCAAGACTGAGTTCACGGCTGCCCGCCTACGGTGGGTCGCAACGAACTCAAGTTGGGGACAAACATGATCCAAATGCAATCGCGGCTTGACGTCGCAGACAACACGGGTGCCAAGTCCGTCCAATGCATCAAGGTGCTTGGCGGCTCCAAGCGCCGCTATGCCGGCATTGGCGACGTCATCAAGGTGTCGATCAAAGAGGCCGCGCCGCGTGGTCGCGTCAAGAAGGGCGAGATCTACAGCGCCGTGGTGGTTCGCACTGCCAAGGGCGTGCGCCGCCAGGACGGCTCGCTGATCAAGTTCGACGGCAACGCCGCCGTGCTGCTCAATGCCAAGCTGGAGCCGATCGGCACCCGCATCTTCGGGCCGGTGACGCGAGAGCTGCGCACCGAGCGCTTTATGAAGATCGTCTCGCTGGCACCTGAAGTGCTCTGACCGAGCGTTGGCCACAGGACTCACCAGCCATGAACAAAATTCGCAAAGGCGACCAGGTCATCGTGTTGACCGGTCGCGACAAGGGCAAGCGCGGCGTCGTGTCGCAGCGCGTGGACGAAGAGCGCTTGATCGTTGACGGCGTCAACATGGTCAAGAAGCACGTCAAGCCCAACCCCATGAAGGGCACCACCGGCGGCGTGGTCGACAAGACGATGTCGATCCACCAGTCCAACATCGCCATCTACAACGCGACCACCGCCAAGGCGGACCGGGTCGGCGTCAAGGTGCTGGCTGACGGCAAGAAGGTTCGCGTCTTCAAGTCCAGCGGGCAAGAGATCAAGGCCTGACGGCCAGCATTGCTGAGGTATTCCCATGGCTCGTCTGCAACAGTTTTACCGCGACAAGGTCGTCCCGGACATGGTCGCCAAGTTCGGCTATGCGTCGGTGATGCAAGTGCCGCGCTTGACCAAGATCACGCTCAACATGGGTGTGAGCGAGGCCGTCGCCGACAAGAAGGTGATGGACCACGCGGTCGGCGACCTGACCAAGATCGCTGGCCAGAAGCCGGTGGTGACGAAATCGCGCAAGCCGATCGCCGGCTTCAAGATCCGCGAAGGCCTGGCTATTGGTTGCATGGTCACGCTGCGTGGCGTGCGCATGTATGAATTCCTCGACCGCTTCGTCACCATCGCCCTGCCGCGGGTGCGCGATTTCCGCGGCATCTCCGGCCGCTCGTTTGACGGCCGCGGCAACTACAACGTCGGCGTCAAAGAGCAGATCATCTTCCCGGAAATCGAGTACGACAAGATCGACGCGATCCGTGGCATGAACATCAGCTTCACGACCAGTGCCAAGACCGACGACGAGGCGAAAGCATTGTTCGCCGCTTTCCGCTTTCCGTTCAAGAACTGACAGGACTCAAGACGTGGCCAAACTGTCTCTGATCCAGCGCGAACAAAAGCGCGAAAAGCTGGTTGCCAAGTTCGCCAAGAAGTACGCCGAACTCAAGGCCATCATCGACGACGCCAAGCGCTCAGACGAAGAGCGCTACATCGCGCGCCTGGCACTGCAGAAGTTGCCCCGCAACGCCAACCCGACCCGCTTGCGCAACCGCTGCGAGCTGACCGGGCGGCCGCGCGGCACCTTCCGCACCTTCGGCCTCGGCCGCAGCAAGATTCGTGAACTCGCTTTCAAGGGCGACATTCCCGGCGTGACCAAGGCGAGCTGGTAAGCCAGCACCTTGAACCACGTGAACAGGCACGAGCAGGAGATTTCCCCATGAGCATGAGTGATCCCATTGCCGACATGCTGACGCGCATTCGCAACGCGCAGTCGGTAGAGAAAGCGATCGTGGCGATGCCCTCGTCAAAAGTCAAAGTCGCGATCGCCCAGGTCCTCAAGGACGAAGGCTATATCGACGGCTATTCGGTCAAGTCCGAAGGCGCCAAGAGCGAATTGAACATCGCCCTGAAGTACTACGCCGGAAAGCCCGTGATCGAGCGCATCGAGCGCGTCAGCCGGCCCGGGCTGCGGGTCTACAAGGGCCGCGACGCCATACCGCAGGTCATGAATGGCCTGGGCGTGGCGATCGTCACCACACCCAAGGGTGTGATGACCGACCGCAAAGCACGTGCCACCGGTGTCGGCGGCGAAGTGCTCTGCTACGTGGCCTGATCGGCCCACAGGAGAGACAAGCATGTCCCGCGTAGGAAAGATGCCGGTCACCGTCCCGCAAGGTGTGGACGTAGAGATCACCGCCGACCAGATCACCGTCAAGGGCGCCAACGGCACGCTGGTGCGCGCCGTCAACGCACTGGTCACCGTCACCAAGGATGGTGCGCAGATCAAGTTGGCGCCGGCCAATGACAGCGTGCACGCCAATGCCATGAGTGGCACGATGCGCGCACTGCTGGCCAACATGGTCAACGGTGTCAGCAAGGGTTTTGAGAAGAAGCTCACGCTGGTGGGTGTCGGCTACCGCGCCCAAGCCGCCGGTACCAAGCTCAACCTGCAGATCGGCTACTCGCACCCGGTCGTCAAGGAGATGCCCGCTGGCATCAGCGTCGCCTGCCCGACCCAGACCGAAATCATCATCAAGGGCGCTGACCGCCAGGCCGTTGGCCAGATCGCTGCCGAGGTGCGCGCCTTCCGCCCACCTGAGCCCTACAAGGGCAAGGGCATCCGCTACGCCAATGAGCGCGTGGTGCTGAAGGAAACGAAGAAGAAGTAAGGAGCAACGAAATGCTGACCAAGAAAGAACAGCGGCTGCGTCGCTCCCGCCAGACCCGTGCACGCATCGCGACCCAAGGTGCGGTACGACTGACGGTGTTCCGCTCGAACCTGCACATCTACGCCAGCGTTGTCTCCGGTGACGGCACGCAGGTGCTGGCCTCGGCCTCGACTGCAGAGAAGGAAGTGCGCGAGGCTTTGGGCAAGGACAAGGGCGGCAACGCCGCAGCGGCCGCCGCTGTCGGCAAGCGCATCGCCGAGAAGGCCAAAGCGGTCGGCGTGGAGCGTGTGGCATTCGACCGCTCAGGCTTTGCCTACCACGGCCGCGTCAAGGCGCTAGCAGAAGCGGCCCGCGAGGCCGGCCTGCAGTTCTGAGTACCTCAGAGCTCACTAGGACATATTCAAATGGCAAAGTTTCAACCCCGCGCCCAGACCGAAGCAAACGACGACGGCCTGAAGGAAAAGATGATCGCGGTCAACCGCGTCACCAAGGTCGTCAAGGGCGGCCGCACGCTGAGTTTCGCGGCGCTGACCGTGGTCGGTGACGGCGATGGCCGCATTGGCATGGGCAAGGGCAAGGCCAAGGAAGTGCCGGTTTCGGTGCAAAAGGCCATGGACTCGGCGCGTCGCAACATGTTCAAGGTGGCGCTGCGCAAGGGCACCGTCCAGCACAACGTGCGCGGCGAGCATGGCGCAGCCAAAGTCTTGTTGGCACCGGCACCGGCGGGCACCGGCATCATCGCGGGCGGCCCGATGCGCGCCGTGTTCGAGGTGATGGGCGTCACCGACATCGTCGCCAAGAGCCTGGGTTCGAGCAACCCGTACAACATGGTGCGCGCCACGCTGGACGCCCTCAGGCGTTCGACCACGGCAGGCGAAGTGGCGGCCAAGCGCGGCAAGACGGTCGAAGAGATCTTCGGCTGATCCGCCCGCCGCGACCAAGGATATCCATCATGTCGGACAAGAAAACCCTCAAAGTCAAGCTGGTCAGAAGCCCGATCGGCTGCAAAGCCGCACACCGCGCAACCGTGCGTGGGCTGGGGCTGTCGCGCGTCAACAGCGAGCGCGAACTCGAAGACACCCCGGCCGTGCGCGGCATGATCAACAAGATCGCCTACCTGGTTCTGGTGCTGTAAGGAGTTTTGACGATGCAACTCAACACCCTCAAGCCCGCAGCGGGCTCCAAGCGCCCGCGTCGCCGGGTCGCCCGTGGCATTGGCTCTGGTTTGGGCAAGACTGCCGGTCGCGGCCACAACGGCCAACACTCGCGCGCCGGTGGCTACCACAAGGTCGGCTTCGAAGGCGGCCAGATGCCCATGCACAGGCGTTTGCCCAAGCGTGGTTTCAAGTCGCAAACGCTCAAGTTCAATGGCGAGATCACCCTCTCGGCGCTGGAGAGCTTGGCCCTGGACGAGGTCGATCTGGTCGCGCTCAAGGCGGCGGGCCTGGTGGGGCAGTTGATCAAGCATGTCAAGCTGATCAAGCGCGGCACCCTGAGCCGCAAGGTCGCGCTCAAAGGCATCGGCGCCACGGCCGGTGCCAAGGCTGCGCTCGAAGCGGCTGGCGGCTCCTTGGCCTGAGCGCGGTGCGCCTGCGGACCTGAAGAGTAGCGATTTTGGCAACTTCGGCAAATCAACTGGCCAAGAGTGGCAAGTTCGGCGACCTGCGTCGCCGGCTGGTCTTTTTGCTGCTTGCCCTGGTTGTCTACCGGCTCGGTGCCCATATTCCGGTGCCGGGAATTGATCCGAACCAGTTGCAGCAGTTGTTCAAGGGCCAGCAGGGCGGCATCCTGAGCCTGTTCAATGTCTTTTCGGGCGGCGCGCTACAACGCTTTACAGTGTTTGCGCTGGGTATCATGCCGTACATCTCGGCATCGATCATCATGCAGTTGATGGGTTATGTCGTGCCGACCCTGGAGGCGCTGAAGAAGGAAGGCGAATCCGGGCGACGCAAGATCACCCAATACACGCGCTACGGCACCCTCGGTTTGGCGCTGTTCCAGAGCATGGGGATTGCGTTGGCGCTGGAAGGCTCGGCGGGCCTGGTCTTGAGCCCGGGTTTGAGTTTTCGCGTCACCACGGTTGTCAGCCTGACCGCCGGCACCATGTTCCTGATGTGGTTGGGCGAGCAGATCACCGAGCGCGGCCTCGGCAATGGCATTTCGATTTTGATTTTTGGCGGCATTGCGGCCGGCCTGCCGAATGCGATTGGGGGCCTGTTCGAGTTGGTCCGGACAGGCGCCATGAGTATCTTCGCGGCAATCTTCGTGATTGCGGTGGTGGTGGGCGTGACATTTGCGGTGGTGTTTGTCGAGCGCGGCCAGCGAAAGATTCTCGTCAACTACGCCAAGCGCCAGGTAGGCAACAAGGTGTATGGTGGCCAGTCATCGCACCTGCCGCTCAAACTGAACATGTCGGGCGTGATCCCGCCAATTTTTGCCTCGTCTATCATTTTGCTGCCGGCGACCGTGGTGGGTTGGATCGCGACCGGCCAGGGTGAGAGCGTGGTGATGCGCGCACTCAAGGATGCCTCGGCCGCGCTGTCGCCCGGCCAGCCCATCTACGTGATGCTGTACGCCGCGATGATTGTGTTCTTCTGTTTCTTTTACACGGCGTTGGTGTTCAACAGTCGTGAGACCGCGGACAATTTGAAGAAGAGCGGCGCCTTCATTCCCGGCATTCGGCCCGGTGAGCAGACTGCCAAGCACATCGACAAGATTCTCGGTCGCCTGACTTTGGCCGGCGCCGTCTATATCACCATGGTGTGTTTGCTGCCTGAATTTTTGGTCTTGAAGTACAACGTGCCGTTTTATTTCGGTGGTACTTCGCTGTTGATTATTGTGGTGGTCACGATGGACTTCTGGGCTCAGGTCCAGAGTTACGTGATGAGCCAGCAGTACGAGTCGCTGTTGAAGAAGGCTAATTTCAAGGCGAGTTGATTGTGAATCTGCGCCGGGCTTGCGACAGACGCGAAGCCGGCGCTTGAAGGAGAAGACGATGAAAGTCGCTGCATCGGTCAAGAAGATGTGCCGCAATTGCAAGGTGATTCGCCGCAAGGGCGTGGTGCGGGTCATCTGCACCGATCCGCGACACAAGCAGCGGCAGGGCTGAGCTTGGCCTGTGGGTTGGCCTTAGGGGCTGAACCCGCTGCCACACGACAAGATTTGAAGGAAGCACCATGGCACGTATCGCCGGTATCAACATTCCGCCGCACAAGCACGCCGAAATTGGCCTGACCTCGATTTTTGGGGTGGGTCGCAGAACGGCTCAGAAGATCTGCACGGCGGTGGGCATCACCTATGCCAAGAAGATCAAGGATTTGACCGACGGCGATCTCGAGAAGATTCGCGACGAGGTCAACAAACTGACGATTGAGGGCGATCTGCGGCGCGAGATTTCAATGAACATCAAGCGGCTGATGGACCTGGGCTGCTACCGCGGCCTGCGTCACCGCCGCGGTCTGCCGCTGCGCGGTCAGCGCACGCGGACCAATGCCCGCACCCGCAAGGGCCCGCGCAAGGGCGCGGCGGCGCTGAAGAAATGACAGCGTCAATTCAGCCCTGTCTTTTGCCCTTGCCCTTGCCCACAGCACCACGCTCGCACTGAGAACATTTCATGGCCAAAGCACCCGTCAATACCGCAGCGCGCCGCGTCAGCAAAAAGATTCGCAAGAACATTGCGGATGGCATTGCCCATGTGCACGCGTCGTTCAACAACACCATCATCACCATCACCGACCGCCAAGGTGGATCTCTGGCCTGGGCATCGTCCGGCGGCCAGGGTTTCAAAGGCTCGCGCAAATCGACGCCTTTTGCTGCCCAGGTGGCCGCTGAGGTTGCCGGCCGGGCAGCGCAGGAACAGGGCATCAAGAATCTGGATGTGCGAATCAAGGGCCCCGGCCCGGGCCGTGAGTCTTCGGTTCGCGCCCTGGCGGCGCTGGGCATCCGCATCAACCTGATCAGCGATGTGACGCCCGTGCCGCACAACGGTTGCCGGCCGCAAAAGCGCCGCCGAATTTGAGCCCTGAGCCCTGGGCGCGGCTCCCGACGCGCCTTTTTCGGATTCACGATCTGGGTTGCGGCGCCTACACCCACCGAGGCCCGACGCCGAACGCGTCGAATTGGCCGCTATAATGTCGGGTTTGACCCGATGCCCGCTGCCCCAAGGGCCAGCGGGCTAACGCGGTGTTGGGTGGCCATTGGCTCAGAGCCTGCGGCCATCGCGACACCTTAAGCCCACCGTCTGAGCGTATTTGACAACACCCGCCAGACTCGCGCGACTCTAGCCTCGCGTCAGACACTGTCAAAGGAAGCAAAGTGGCACGTTATCTTGGACCCAAGGCCAAATTGGCGCGTCGTGAAGGCACTGACCTTTACCTCAAGAGCGCCCGTCGCGCCATCAGCGACAAGGCCAAGTTTGAAACCAAGCCGGGCCAGCATGGCCGCACCTCGGGATCGCGCACTTCCGACTTCGGCTTGCAACTGCGCGAGAAGCAAAAGGTCAAGCGCATGTACGGTGTGCTTGAGCGCCAGTTCCGCCGCTATTTTGCCGAGGCCGAGCGCCGCAAGGGCAACACCGGTGCCAACCTGCTGTTCATTCTGGAGTCGCGGCTTGACAACGTCGTCTACCGCATGGGTTTTGGCTCGACCCGGGCCGAGGCCCGCCAGTTGGTGTCGCACCAGGCGGTGCTGGTCAACAGCAAATCGGTCGATATCGCGTCCTACCTGGTCAAGGCCGGCGACGTGATCTCGCTGCGCGAGAAAGCCAAGAAGCAACTGCGCATCGTCGATGCGTTGAAGCTGGCCGAGTCCATCGGCATGCCGGCCTGGGTCACGGTGGATGCTGCCAAGTTCGAAGGCGTGTTCAAGAAGTCGCCCGACCGGGATGAGTTCGGCGCCGAGATCAATGAATCGCTGATCGTCGAGTTGTACTCGCGCTGAGTCTGCCAAAGCGGGTCGCTGGCCGCGGGCCACCGATCCACTGCCTTTTTTGCTCTGTGTTGCCGGGCCAGGAGCAAACGAACCCATCTGCCCGGCATGGTCCGTCAGCCTTATCGGTGTAACGAGCCGAGGGTATTGAGAGGAACAGGATTCGATGCAAACCAATCTGCTGAAACCCAAAGCCATTCAAGTGGAACCGCTGGGCGCCAACCGCGCCAAGGTCACGCTGGAGCCGTTCGAGCGCGGCTACGGCCACACGCTGGGCAACGCGCTGCGTCGTGTGCTGCTGTCGTCGATGGTGGGTTATGCACCGACTGAAGTGACGATCGCGGGTGTGCTGCACGAGTACTCCACCGTCGACGGCGTGGCCGAGGACGTGGTCCACATCATGTTGAATTTGAAAGGCGTGGTGTTTCGGCTGCACAACCGCGACGAAGTGACTTTGGTGGTGCGCAAGGATGGCGAAGGCGCCGTCACTGCCCGCGACATTCAGGTGCCGCACGATGTCGAGATCGTCAACCCCGACCACGTCATCGCCAACCTGGCCCAGGGCGGCAAGCTGGACATGCAGATCAAGGTGGAGAAGGGCCGTGGCTATGTGCCGGGCAACCTGCGCCGCTATGGCGACGAGCCGACCAAGTCGATCGGCCGGATCGTGCTGGATGCGTCTTTCTCGCCGGTTCGCCGCGTCAGCTATGCGGTCGAGAATGCCCGTGTCGAGCAACGTACCGACCTCGACAAGCTGGTGATGGAGATCGAGACCAATGGCGCCACGTCGCCCGAAGAGGCGATCCGTGCCTCGTCGCAGATCCTGATCGAGCAGCTCGGCGTGTTCTTCAACATCGACCCGATCAACTACCCGAACGCGCCGCGCCAGAGCACGCCAGACAACACCCCCGATCCGATCCTGCTGCGTCCGGTGGATGAGCTGGAGCTGACCGTCCGCTCCGCCAACTGCCTCAAGGCCGAGAACATTTACTACATCGGTGACCTGATCCAGCGTACCGAGACCGAGTTGCTGAAGACCCCCAACCTGGGTCGCAAGTCGCTCAACGAAATCAAGGAAGTGCTGGCATCGCGCGGCCTGACCTTGGGCGCGCGTCTGGAAAACTGGCCGCCGCACAACCTCGACAAACGCTGAGCCCCAGCGCAACCCCTCCCCGCACGTCGCCGATCTTGGCGGCGTGACAGGTGCAACCTGCGGTACCTGATCCGGCCGCAGGCAAATAACGAAAGGAACGCACCATGCGCCACCGTCAAGGACTTCGCAAACTCAACCGCACCAGTGAGCACCGCCTGGCGATGCTGCAGAACATGTGCGTCTCGCTGTTGCGTCACGAGGCCATCAAGACCACCGTGCCCAAGGCCAAGGAACTGCGCCGCGTGGTCGAGCCGCTGATCACCCTGGCCAAGGTTGCCAGCGTCGCCAATCGCCGCCTGGCATTTTCTCGCTTGCGCGACCGCGACATCGTGACCAAGCTGTTCAATGAACTCGGCCCGCGCTACCAGACCCGCCCCGGCGGTTACACCCGGATCTTGAAAATGGGATTCCGCGTCGGCGACAACGCGCCCATGGCGTTTGTTGAACTGGTGGACCGGCCAGCAGCTGCGGTGGCAGCGGGTGACGAGGCGACGGTCGACTGACACCAACCCCAGCGGTGCCCCAGTGCCACACAGAAGCCAGCCTTGCCGCTGGCTTTTGTGCTTTTGGCCGGGATCGCGACGATCTGAGCTGTCCTCGGGAACCTTGGACATGCGCCAGAATCTGCTGACAGCCATGCCACTGAGTTGCCAGCCGCCCCATACCGATGCCCCGCCCAGGCAAGCAATGCGGGCATGGTGGTCTGGCGTGGCCGTCATTCTCCTTGCCGGCCTGCTCTGGGCAAGCACCGCTGGCGCGGCAGACGACTTTCTGGAGCCCGAGAAGGCGTTTGTCGTCACCGCCCGCGTGGTCGAAGCCGGCAAAGCCGAAGTGCTGATCCGGATTGCCCCTGGCTACTACCTCTACCGCGAGCGCTTCGCCTTCAGCGCCCAGGGCGCGACCCTGGGTCAGCCAGACATCCCGCCGGGCCAGGTCAAGTTTGACCAGACCTTCGCCAAGGAGGTCGAAACCTACCGTGGTGAATTGCGCATCGGCCTACCGCTGCTGAACGTGCAGGTCACGCCCTTCCCGTTGACCGTGGTCAGCCAAGGCTGCGCCGACGCCGGCCTGTGCTATCCGCCGATGACGACGCAGTTGCGCCTGGACGCTGCGGCGGCGGTGTCGATGACAGCCGTCTCGGCGACAGCGCCGGCCACAGCCACGGCCACGGCGTCCGGTCTGGCCGGCGACCTGGTCGACGGCGCGGCGGTCGGCGCGGCGCTGGCCGGCGGCCACTTTTGGCCCGTCGTGGGCGCCTTCTTCGCCGTCGGCCTGCTGCTGTCGTTGACACCCTGCGTGTTGCCCATGCTGCCGATCCTGTCGTCCATCATCGTCGGCACCCAGGCCGTGCCGTCGCGCCTGCGCGGCCTGGCGTTGGCAGGCTGCTATTCCTTGGGCATGGCACTGGTCTATACCGCGCTGGGGGTGTTGGCCGGCTTGGCCGGCGAGGGCTTCGGCGCAGCGCTGCAAACACCCTGGGCGCTGGTCGGATTCGCGCTGCTGCTGGCGCTGTTCTCGCTGTCCATGTTCGATGTCTACGACCTGCGCCTGCCGGCGCGCTGGACCACCTCGCTGGCTGGCCGCTGCAACAAGCTGCCCGCCGGCCAACTGGTGGGCGTATTCGCGATGGGCGGCGCCTCGGCGCTGATCCTGAGTCCCTGCGTCACCGCACCATTGGCCAGTGCCCTGCTGTTCATCGGCCAGACCGGTGACGTGGTGCTGGGCGGCGCAGCGCTGTTTGTCATGGCCGCCGGCATGAGCGTGCCGCTGTTGCTGCTGGGCGCCTCAGCAGGCCGCTGGCTGCCGCGCTCGGGGCCGTGGATGCACCTGGTCAAGCGCGCCTTCGGCGTGCTGATGCTGGGCGTGGCCGTTTGGGTGGCGCACCCGGTCCTGGCCACCACGGTGCAGATGGCGCTGTGGGGCCTGCTGCTGCTGCTGCTGGGTTTCATGCTTCGCCCCTTCGCCACCCGCATGCCGCACCGGCACCTGCTGCGAACCGGCGCGCAGCGTACCCTGGGCCTGGGTGCGCTGGCCGTCGGCGTGATGCAACTGGTCGGGGCAGCGTCGGGCGGGCGAGACCCGCTGCAGCCACTGGCGCATCTGGTCCACACACCGGGCTTGCGTCAGGCGCAAGGGCCGCATTTCCAGGCCGTCCACAACCTCGCTGAACTCGACGCTCAACTGCGAACGGCCACCCGGCCGGTGGTGCTCGACTTCTATGCCGATTGGTGCGTTTCGTGCAAAGAGATGGAGCGATTCACCTTCAGCGACCGCAGCGTGAGCGAGCGGCTGGGCAATGCGATCTTGCTCAAGGCCGACGTCAGCGCCAACAACGCCGACGACCGCGCCCTGCTGCGCCGCTTCAAACTCTTCGGCCCGCCCGGTACGCTGTTCTTCGACCGCTACGGACGGGAACTCGTCGTCGCGCGCGTCGTCGGATTCCAGAACACCAGCCGCTTTGCCCACACACTTTCCGCCGCAGGCCTGTAGGCCGTGCTACACTGACAGGCTCAGTCGCGGGGTGGAGCAGCCTGGTAGCTCGTTGGGCTCATAACCCAAAGGTCGCAAGTTCAAATCTTGCCCCCGCAACCAAGAAATAGAAGCGCTGACAAGCGCTTACGAAGCCCGCCCAGTGCGGGCTTCGGCGTTTCTGGGTCTCGTGGTTCTGCTGTGGCCCACCGTTGGCGCATCGATGGCCGACAGATCTTCTCGGCCCGAATCCATTCCGCCAACCCATCTTTCCCCGCAGCGATGAAGCTGCGAAACGTCTGTCTGGGCAAACGACGAGCCAGACGAGGCTGCATGGAGCAGGTGTAGGCCTATGGCGCCTCTGGGCTGAAGGCCCGGGCCGAGGCCGAGGCCATCCTGGCCGACACCGCACTCGAAGACCAAGCCGCCCAGGAGCAGTCCAAGCCCGCAGCCGCGCCGCGCGCCAAGGCCCAGGCCGTGCGTCAGGCGCTGCCCGCGGGCCTGCCGCGCATCGATCATCACCACGA